>JBILDU010000073.1:0-15563 GCA_044352465.1 Bdellovibrionota bacterium | reverse complement strand
GCTTAGATGGAGAAGGCGGTAGCCAGAGTGGCTGTACGTCTCTCCAGATCGCCTTGATCCAATCTGCAAGATCCTCAAATGGACGACATTCCGGAGCGCTGGGCGGTACATGGAAGCACAGATTTCCATTTTCGATATAGATCTTGATAGTAGTGTCCATCGAGAGCCCGAGATAGTTGAAGCGGCACACGTAGTGAACTGCGCCGCTCTCATCTCGCTTGATCTCGCAGAACGTTGTTCGAAATAGAGGAGGGAAATCGTCGATGATTGTGCACTTTCCGTCTTCCGCGCACCGGATATGGTAGGTGAGTGGAAGCGGTATTAGGTCGTCGACAGTGATTCGAACGTTCCCGGTCGTTTTATTGATCCGGAGTGTAATGCAGACCGTCTTCCCGCTATTTAATGGATTCGTAATGCCGCATATCTTAACGATCCATTCCGTTTCGGTTTCGGTCGCGGGGGGGGGATCTCCCTCGGTACTTGACGGCCCACTACCGGGACCCTGCTGAGTAGCACCAGCGAAGAAATCTTCAATCTGCTCTTGGAAATACCACCACGGCGCCACCTTTAGTTCGGCAACTTGAGCGTGTGCTGGTGTTGCTGCGCAAACAAGGCAGAAGATACCCGCTGCGAATATACGACGAACGAGAAAAACAACCATATAACCCCCAAAACCATTTTCCGATCGAACCCCTTCGATCGTCTGGAGGTATCGCCGACCTCCCGAACACCCGTGTGAATAGTTATGGGTAGCTATCTGGGGGAGAGAGCATACCCTACGCCTCCGCCTCTACCTCCAAGTCTCAGAGACTTGGAGGTAAGGGGGCGGTAGAGTTTGTCGGGGGGGTGAAAAGCGTGTGGAATAGGGGGTTTAGGGACTTTGTCAAAGAAACGTAAAAAAGTTGTAACAAATTTGCATCGTTTTTTTGACACTCGAATCAAATAAAGGCAGGTGACGCTCGGTTTTGTCGGTAAGTAGCTCTTTTGTTTTGTGGTTTTCTTGATTCGTCACCGGGACTTAGCCCTAAACATCTGTAATGAGAAGACTACATAAAGAGACCTCCATGGCACCGACGAAGACCCCCGCTCTAAACGACTTTCAACTTATGGTCCTTGAGAAACATACGCTCGATTGCGTCGATGTTGTTGAGTTGTTGGGAGACCTCGTCGAAGGGGATCTTTCCCCGACCCTTGCGGCCCGGTTGGAGTCGCACATCGAGGATTGCAACTACTGTGGGGAGATTAAACGGGGTTACGAGATGACGATTGAGCTCGCTCATGAGCTCAATAGCGAGGAGAAACCCGTCCCCGCCGCAGTCCAAAACCGGCTTCGGGCTGCGCTCAACGAAAAGTTGGGCCTTCGACTCGGGATGGTCCGATAAGCTAGCCCCCCCGCGAATTTTTTGACGGTCCAAGCGAGGCCTCAGGATTTGGAGCCACGCGGAGAAGGACTCTGGTGGCGGCATTTCTCAAGGTTGGCACGACATCGATAGAGGGCAGGGGCACTTTCCTGCTACTGACCGCTAGCGTGGATGATCCCGCTCACGCCCGCCCCCGGTCCCGTTCCGGTTGGACGGGCGAAGTTTTTTGGTGGTAGCCCCGGACCGTGCTAGCTTCAGAGCCCTATGAGTGGCAACACGGTCTATCTTGTCGACGGCTCCGGGTACATCTTTCGGGCCTTCTTTGCGATTACGCGGTTGACCAACCGAGCCGGCTTCCCCACGAACGCGCTCTACGGGTTTACGCGGATGCTTTTAAAGCTCCTGACCGAGGCGAACTCGGACCACGTCGTGGCGGTCTTCGATGCCGGGCGGGCGACCTTTCGAACCGCGCTTTACCCCGAGTACAAGGCGAACCGGGAAGAATGCCCCGATGAGCTGCGCAAGCAGATGCCTTATTTTCGGGAGCTTACCCGCGCTCTTGGGCTGCCAACTCTTGAGCTCCCTGGGTTCGAAGCTGACGACATCCTCGGTACTCTCGCTAAGCGCCTTTCCGCCGCGGGCCACGATGTGGTCATCGTCGGTGCCGACAAAGATCTGATGCAGCTGGTGGATGGGCACGTGTCGATGTGGGACACGATGCGCGATCGGCGGTTCCAACACGCTGAAGTTGTCGAAAAATTCGGCGTGGGGCCGGAGAAGGTGTGTGAAGTGCTGGCGCTCATGGGGGATACCTCCGACAACATCCCGGGGCTGAGCGGTGTGGGGCCAAAGACCGCCACGCAGCTTATTTTAAGATATGGCACCGTTGAAGGTGTCATCGGCGCGGCTGAAAAGATCAAAGAAGACAAAGAGATCCGCAATCGTGCGAAAATTGCGGCGACGATTGAATCAGAAGCCGAACTCCTCCGTCTAAGTCGACGGCTTGTGGAGATCGACCTTGATTGTCCGGTCAAACTCCCGCGCGGTGAGAACGAAGTGGCCGTTTCTAGTTTATCAGATTCCGACATCCTTCATGTCATGGAGCGTCGTGCGCCCGATGAGGCGAAGCTGGCAGCGCTCGTGGAGGAGTTTGAGTTTAGTTCGCTGGTGAAAGAGTTCCATTTCACTCCACGGTCAGAGCGGGAGGTCGTGGCGGCGCCGGAGCACCGCTACCACACCGTGTGGGGCGCAGACTTCCCAGCGTGGCGAGAGCTGTTCGCGCAGCAGCGCGCCTATGCCATCGATATCGAATCGACCTCTCTGAATGTACAAGAGGCGAGTGTGGTCGGGGTCTCCTTTTGCTGGTCGGACGAGGAAGCTTTCTACATTCCGCTCGGGCACCGTGATAGCACACATGAACAGGTGACGTGGGAAGAGTTTAAACGGGGGTGCGGGCCGCATCTCGCCGATCCCGCGGTTAAAAAGTTCGGACAAAATATTAAGTACGACGCGAGTGTGCTCGCGCGGTGTGGTCTCGAGATGGACGGGATCGATTTCGACACGATGATCGCGTCGTATGTGTTGAACCCTGACCGCAACACGCATAATTTGACCGCCTTGTGCCTCGAATTCCTGAAGCGTCCCTTAATCGAATACGAAGACGTCGTGGGGGAGCACCCCGATTTTTCGTATGTCGATCCGCTCGCGGCGACTCAGTATGGTGGTCAGGATGCCCATGTCGTATGGCTTCTAAAGCCACAGCTTGAAAAACAACTGGGGGAACAGGCGCTCACCGAAGTGTTTCGTACGATCGAAATGCCGCTGGTGCCGGTGCTGGCGCGGATGGAGCTCGCCGGGGTCAAGCTCGATACCGCGTTGTTGGGCGAAATGTCAGCCGAGTTTGGGGCGGAGATCGCCCGACTGGAGAAAGAGATCTACGGTTTGGCGGGTACCGAATTTAACCTCAATTCCCCGAAGCAGCTCGCCGATGTGCTGTTCAACAAGTTGGGGATATCGACGCAAGGAATAAAGAAGACCAAGACCGGGATCTCCACCGACTCCAGTGTGCTTGAAAAATTGAGCGACGTGCATCCATTGCCCGGGGCGATCCTGCACTACCGCATGATTCATAAATTGAAGAGCACCTATGTCGATGCGCTCCCCGCGCAGGTGTCGAAGGTCGATGGACGGCTCCACAGTCGCTTCAATCAGGCCGGAACCGGCACGGGGCGGCTTTCAAGCTCCGATCCGAATCTACAGAATATTCCGGTGCAGACGAAGGAGGGGCAACGGATTCGCGGCGCATTCGTAGCTGAGGAGGGGGCGCTTCTGATCTCAGCCGACTACTCGCAGATCGAGCTGCGGCTCCTGGCCCACATGAGCGGGGATAAAAATCTCATCGCGGCGTTCACCGATGGGATCGATGTTCACGCGAAGACAGCCCGTGAGGTGTTGGGACTGGGCGCTGAGGAAGATGTTTCGACGGAGCAGCGGCGTATCGGGAAGACGATCAATTTCGGTATCGTCTACGGGATGAGCGGGTTTCGGCTTGGACGGGAGCTTGGTATCCCGGTTGGTGAAGCAACTCGCTATATCGAGAGCTATTTTGCGAAATATCCGAAGGTGAGCGAGTTTTTTGATCGTCTCGAGAAGGAAGCCACCGCTCAGGGGTACGTCACCACGTTTTTTGGACGAAAGCGTTTCCTCGCCGAGATCAACGCCGAGGGGCGTGATCGTGGATTCCTGATGCGTGCAGCGCTGAATGCGCCGTTGCAAGGTACTGCGGCGGATCTTATCAAGCGAGCGATGGTGCGGCTCGATGAATGGATCCGCTCGAGCGAAGCGCCGCTCAAGATGATTCTACAGATCCACGACGAACTTGTTTTTGAGTGCCGCACCGATTTTGTTCCTGCGGCGGAGCAGATGATTCACTCGATTATGGAGGGGGCGGCGGCGCTCGCGGTGCCGCTCAAAGTTGAGGTGGGGCACGGACGTACGTGGCAGGAGGCGCAGGGGTGATTACCGCTGTGCGGGGATTAATGACCGAGGTGCAATCACATAACGGGGTTGATCGAGATCTCGTCGCGCGGGTGATCGCGGGTGACCGAGAGGCCTACCGTGTCCTCGTCGAAAAGTACCAGCAGCGTGCCCTTGGTATCGCCCTCGAGATCGTGAAATCTCGGGAGGATGCCGAGGATATTGTTCAAGAGTCTTTCGTTAAAGCGTATCTCTCGCTGCCTGAGTTTAAGAACCAGTCGGCGTTCTACACGTGGCTCTATCGGATCGTCTATAATATGGCGATCGACTTCAAGCGTAAGATGGTCCGGCGGGGTGGCGATACCCTTGCATACGATGAGGTCAGTGGGGGGACTGGTGGGGAGGATATCACCGGCCGAGTAGTTGGCCCGCATGAGGCGATCGTGGAGAAGGAGCAGCGCGCTCGGATCGCGCGGGTCGTGGCTGAACTTTCGGCTGAGCATCGCGCGGTCATCGTGCTGCGTGAAGTTGAGGGGCTTAGCTACGACGATATCGCGCGGGTAACGGGAGTTACGAAAGGGACCGTTATGAGTCGGCTCCATTATGCGCGGAAGCGGATGCAGGGTGCGCTCGCCGATATCGCACCGGAGGGGCGGTCGGTCGAGGGGGCCCCCGTGGGTGAGGGCAATGAGTCGATTCTTCGAAATAAAGTGAATGAATCGGCCTAGCTGAACGTCAAACCGGTTAGGCGTACAGCTTCGTGGCGTGGTGAGGTTTTTGAGTAAGGTCTGTTTTTTGAGTAGATTCAAGAGGCTATCCGGTCTTGGCGCACGTCGGTGCGGGGCGAGGGGAGCACTTAAGGGGGCGTTAGGAGCTGGTGGAAGTTCCCGAAGTCCACGCATAATGTCCCGAAGGCGGCTATGGTAGAGACAAATCACAAACGCACCACAGAGCTCACCGGTCGAGAGGAGCGCTTGCTTGCGCGGCTCCACGACGGCGAATGCGGCCTGGTTGCGCGTTTTCGGGCGGAGCGGCTCGTCAAGCGTCGTGCGGCTGCGCGTGATTTCCTGGCGGCGCTGGATGAGGCGAAGCGGCTTCTCGTAGAGCGCTCAACCGGTACCGAGAAAGGGGACCTGTGGAGTGGGATCGCTGCGCGTATCGCGCAAGAGGAGCGCGCTGAGTTGTTCCTCGGTAAACGGCGCGAGACGGTGGTGCAAAAATTTGTGGCCCTCGTTCGTGAGCATCGCCAAGTTGCTTGGGGAATCCCGAGTGGCGCTGCGCTGGCGGGCTTGATCTTATTCTTCGTCGCTCCTCATCCTGGGCTAGAGAACGGGCCAGAGAACGTCGCGCCATTGGGCGTTGCAAAATCCGGTACGACGCAGGTACCGGTTGTTAATCTTGCTTCTGCTGGCGGTGGGGTGCGTTCGCGTCATCCCGTCGAAGTCGATTGGGTCCGGGGCAACGGGCGGGTGCGGGTGATGCAAGATCCGCAGCGCAACTCGGCGATAATTTGGGTGCGGCGCCCACAATCGCCGAAATTTCTCCCGGGTGAGCGTTTCGTCGCTCCTACCCCTGATAGCGTTGATATTCAGCGCTCAAGCGGAGGGCGGTATCCTCGGTGATCGGCGAGAGGATTGTGCGACCAACGTGCCTCGACGTGTGACCTTTTTATGAATCGACGTTCGATATTCTTTGTTCCACTGGTCCTTGCTGTATGGTCGCTTCGGTCGGGAGCTGTGTCGGCTGAGCCCGCGGGGCTCTCGTCGCTGCTTGATGTTGAAGGTCCGAAGCGCTCGATAATCGAGCTTGCCGCGGTGCCAACCCGTCAGGTCGATGTGCGGGTGCGGGTAATTAAGGCGACCGAGCCGATTGAGCCGAGCAGCGAAGATGAGGGTGCGATCGTCCAGCGATTGGAACCGGCGATCGAGGATCTCGCTGCGAAGCTTCAGAAGATTGAGTTTAAAAATTTTCGGTTGCTCACCGCAGTTCAGGAAACGGTGGGCCTTAAAAAGAAAACGACTTTGCCCCTCTCCGATGGTCAGTCGCTGGTGGTGCGCCCCCTCTACGTGGAGGATCGGCGGGCCGGCCTGTGGCTCAAGTGGCTCGATCGGGGTGGCGCGCAGATCCTCGATACCCGGATGCACTTCCCCTGTGGGGAGAGCCTTCTTACGGGAACTGATCATCAGACCGACGCAGGTCTTATCCTCGCTATCGATGTAAATCCCGGTAAGTAGCTGACCCCCGGTGTGTCGGGAATCTTTTGCCGTTTCGTCAAATCGGTGACGGCTAGGACCTATCCCCGATATCTGGAGAAAAGGCTAAGTCCTTTACTTTACAGCCACAAACGATTTTTTACTTAAGCGTGCGAGGAATTGGGACGATACCTTTCATTGGCCCGTTTTGTGCTCTCTAACGCGGTGGTGAGAGCAGTGGTGGTTTTATCAACTCGTGAAACCGTTCATGGCAAAGCAGCAGAAAGAACAAATTCTCCTCGTACCCGCTGTGTCCTCCGAACCAGAGGCCCTCGAGATAATTGAAGTGGCCGCCGACGAACTCGAGCTTTTGACCCGAGCTTTTAACCTCATCGCTGAGGTGTGTGCGGGTGAGGAGAGCGACGCGGAAGAGTCCGAGACCCCGTCCATTCATTAGCACGCTTACCTGTGGGCACCCGATGCGCCGTCCTTTGAGGGGCGCGAAAGCTATTCTTTAACCGCTTCGAGGCGGATGTGGTCGAACCGGGGGTCGACTGCGCCGACCCGTAAGCTCACCACATCGCCGGGGGTAACGGGAAAGGGAATGCGTGCGAGAAACGGAACGAAGATCTCTTCGACCTCAATGAGCGGTGTCTTTAGATCGGTCCGCAGTACCGTCGCTTTGATGGTGCGGCCCTGCTCGGCAACCATCCGCATATAGCGCAACGCCCAGAAACGGCGGGTCTCTTTGGTGATCGCCTGCGCGCGAGCGAGCGGACTACCGAGTTTTTCGAGGATCTCCCACAGCCCTTCCCGTGAATACGGTAAGGGCTGTCCGGTCAGGTGGCTCAGAATCTGGCGTTGATTCAATAGATCGGCGTAGCGACGAATCGGTGAGGTCGCCTGCACATACGCATCGAGGGCGAGACTCGAGTGTCGCTCCGGCTGAAGCGAGGTGGTCGATTTTTTAAGGCGGGCGCGTTCGGCGTAATCCGCGGCGGGGCCGGGGGGAACGTTGCGGGCGCGGGGATTCTCGGGGTCGGGTGGGGGCTGCCCTCGAAAGACGCACGGGAGGTCGTGTTGGGCCGCGTACGTCGCGAGGAGGCTGTTTGCGAGCACCATCATCTCACCGATCAGGGCGCGGGAGGGTGCGTTCTCATCGATCTCGGTGAGCTTCAGTCCTCCGTGCTCACCGGGGCCGATGGCGATATCGCGTTTGTGGATCTTGATTGCACCTTTTTCGATGCGTGCTGCCTCGAGGGTGGACGCGATGTTGTAGAGGTCGTTAAGGAACTGATCGCCTCGTTCGAGGCGGGCATCGACCTCGTCGTAGGTGAGCCGTTCAGTGACCACGATCACGGTCGGTACGATCTCAGCATGGGTGACGTTGAAGTTCCGATCGATAGTGAAGAGGCAGCTCACCGTCGCGCGCTTTTGACCAGCGACGAGGCTACAAGAGTCAGTCGCAATCTCGTCCGGAAACATGTGGATGGTTCGCTCAGGGGCGTAAATAGAGGTGGCACGTCGGCGACCCTCGAAGTCCAACGGGCCACCGAGGGCTACCGTTGAGGCAACGTCGCTGATGTGAATTCCGAGCTCGAAGCCCTCATTGGAGCGTTCGAGGGACACCGCGTCGTCCATATCCCGTGTTGAGATGTCGTCGATAGTAATCGTACGGATGCCCGTCAGATCCCGGCGCATACAGGTGCCGGTCGTCAGATCGGGGGCCGGGATCGCGCGTGCCTCGGCGACCACCTCGGGGGAGAAATCTTCCGGGGGGCGATGCCGGATGAGCGCGAGGTTCGTTTCGTTCGTGAAGTGTCCGATCGCCTCAAGGAGTTGGATCGTGCGTTGCTCGCGGGTGCCTCCCAGCTCGATTTGTAGCCGCTCGGCGACGAGATTGACGAGGTCTTTAGCCTCTTTGTGGCGGTTGTTGTCGATATGTTGGGTCCCCGCCGCGATGTCCTCGAGTAACTCCAGGAGCGGGTGAGTCTCTGGTGGAAAAGGCACGGTCGGGTCGGTGCGGCGGCGCGCGCATGTCGCGCAAAAACTCTCCTGCACCCCCATTTTTTTGAGGCGATTCTCCTCGCCTTTTTTGAGTTCGAGGACGGTCTCGGGGGAGCGCGCCGCAAACTCGTCATCTTTCCGCTTGAAATAGATCTTGTCGCCGATGAGGGCGAGTCTCACGGTAAGGTGTTTCTCGAGGTCCTCGCTACCGAAATAGCTTTGACACAGTCGGGTAGTTGAGTGCTCGCCCGGTTCGTCGTGAACAAACGTCCAGATCTCTTCGAGGTTGAGAGTGAGCGCATTTGCATGACACCGGTCGTAGAGCTCGGCGAGAAACTTTGTCTTTGTCTCAATGGTGCCAAGCTCCCCGGGGAGTTTTTCCGGTAGGCGGTGGAGCCGTATCGGTTGAAGCTCGATCTCACGCCCGCGGTTGTTGAGTACTTGATACTTTTGCTTCTTATAGCCCAGCACTGCTCCGATGAGGGGCGCACCGTCGTTCTCGTACATGACGAGCGCGCCAGGAGCAAAGCCGCTGTCGGCAGCCATAAGAGAGGTCGCGATGAGTGGGGAGGATTTTGGGATGAGCTTCATACGGGCAGTCCCGTATAAGACCATGGAAAGATTCGGGGAGTCAAACGATGGGTGAGTCAACCAAAGGGTAGAGGTAAAGAGCGGAAGACGGAAACGTTCGGGGCCGGTGATCGAGGGTGAGCTCGATCACCGGCCCAAAACCTCATCGCTGGTCCGATGGCTGGTCAGGCACGCTGAGGTGGCAGGATCACCGACACCAGATCGCGGTTCCGACAGACCTGGCCGCCGTTCAGCTCCGCGTACGCCATCACCCGGTTGACTGCGCTTTCCGGGATGGCAACGCGGGTGACCGAACTCTCTTGGATGACGGAGAGACGAACTTCGCCGGGCTCCAGTACCTCTTCGCGCGTGATCGGACGAGTGCCTTCGAGCGCCAAAATGAATGAGGGGCCATCCATGGGGATGCTCCTTTCGAAACAGAGAACCTCTCGATAAAGGGATATTTATCTCTGAAAACCACGAGTCTTCAGCTCTTCCCTCTCGTCGGGCGCAAGCGTTTGTCGTGCACGACGAGAGGGAAGCGGGGGAACGGCTACTCTAGGGGCGAGAACGAAAAGGAGCGTGGAAAGAAGAGTGGTATAGTCCTGCGAGGGGTTAAAGTAAAGTCTTCATCGGAGGTCGGTAAGGGCTGCGGCGATGGCGCGGTTTGTTTGCTGTGCGTTGGCGATCAGCTCGTGACGCAGGGACTCGCGTGGGATGGCGCGGCTTGAAAAGGCCGAGAGAAGCCCGCGGGAGAGGTTAATCAGCGCTCCGTGGGGCGCGCCTGTTGGTGTTGTGCCGAATCCCGCCACCGCATCGGCGGCGGTCCCACCCTGGGCACCCATTCCGGGGATGAGGAAGAGGTTTCGTGGCATCAGCTCGCGGAGCCGTTTGGCCTCGTCGGGATATGGCGCTCCGACAACGGCTCCGAGGCTTGAGAAGCCGCATTCACCGATGAGTCGGCGTCCCTCTCGGTCGAGCCACTGCGCTACCGCGGTGCTGATATCAAGCTTCGTGTCGAGTGCCTGAATCCCCTGGATATCCCCCGACCCTGGATTCGAAGTCTTCACGAGAACAAAGATCCCCTTTTGATGAGCCACGCAGTCCTCGATGAACGGGGCGATGGTATCGAACCCCATGAAAGGGTTCACCGTCACCGAATCAACCTCCCAGGTGGCGATCTTGCGGCCCATAACCTCAGACTTGCCGAGGAACGCCCGGCTGTAGGCCTGGGCGGTTGAGCCGATGTCTCCACGCTTTGCGTCGGCGATGACAGGGAGACGGTGCTCCCGCGCGGCTTGGCACACCGTACCGAAAGCGCGGAGGCCCCCGAGGCCGTATTGCTCAAAGAAGGCGATGTTCGGCTTTACCGCCGCGATGTGGGGGGTGAGCGCTTCGAGCGCGAGAAGATAGAAGGAGGTGAGCGCGGTGTACACGAAGTCCTCCTCGGTCTGGGTCGTCTGGGCCGCATCGTTGAGGATGGTCTCGGGAAACGTTTCCAGTTGGGGGTCGAATCCGGCGACGATAAAGCTGTTTGCGCGGGAGATCGATGCGGCGAGTCTATCGGCGAAGTTCATCGGGCGAGCTCCTTAAGAGGCGGCTAATTTTTTCAGTAGGGCGAACGGGTCGGTGGACTCGTCAGCTTCGACTTGCGAACGAATCACTCTGATCTGTTCGAGGAAGCGTGGCCAGTCACCGTCTGTGCGCGCAAAAAGGGCGGCGAAATCCGGAAGGTTGGTGAGATAGAGTTTCAGTTGGATAATCTCGGCGTTGTTGATCGATTTTAATATTTTTAGGTTGGGATAGGCCGAGCGCACCGGGGCTATTTCACGCTCAAAGATGGCGCTTCGTTGAGTGAGCTTCTCCGCTTGCGTCAGCGCGCTCTTGTACAGCTCGTCGAGCGCGCCATAGAGGCGCATCACCGCAGCACCGATCTCCATCTCGCGCGCAAGCGCAGTTTCAGCCGCTTGCACAAGCGTCTCGTTCGGCGGGGTCAGGGAGCGAGCGAAGTCGAGCGCTCCCCTCGCACCGATAAAATTAGCGAGACTCTCATTAAAATCGACATGATTAGGAATCCAGACTGTGGAGTGGACCGACTCGTGGATGACCGTATTGGCGATCGAGTTGTGGTCGTGCCGGAGGGTGGTCGACAGTACCGGGTCGTTAAACCATCCGAGTGTGCTAAACGCCTCCGTGCCACGCACCCAGGTTTCGAACCCTTGCGAGGTCAGGCGTGTCGCTTCGGTCTCTGCGTCGACACGATCAAAGTATCCTTTGTAGGGCACGGTCCCCACGATGGGGAACCACCAGGTATGGAGCTCAAACGCATCCGGCTTCGCCCCAGCGACGATCCAGGCCAGGACATCCCCATCGATGCGGGAGTATTTGGTGAACGATTCGCCGGGATCGAGCCCCATCTGTTGCGCGAAGCGGCGTGCGGCAAGAACCGTGGCGAGTTTTTCCCGTTCGTTGTCTGGGGTCTCGGGGGCGGCGATCACCCGTTCGATCCGCTCGCGGCCAAGGAGGATCTTTGAGTGCGTGTAAGCCGCCTCGACTACGTACGCCGGGCTACACCCTCCCAGAAGGGTGCCGCAAGCGATGAGTGAGATGAAGGAGCGAAGCTGGGGCATAACTTTTACGCGAACAACCGAATTCCCCCGTACAATACGGCGGCAGCGAGTCCCCCCGCAACGAGGTCGTCGGCCATAACCCCCCAAGCGCCCGGGAGTCCCTCGGCGGCGCTGACCGGCCACGGCTTTAGGATATCGAAGGCTCGAAAAAGGGCTAAGGCACCGAACCATTCGAGTGGCTCTGTGGGGGTGGCCAGGGCCAGGGGGATAAGGAGCCCCGCCCATTCGTCGATGACGATAAACTGGGGATCGGTGGCGCCTTCTCCATTCTGAGCGAGCTCAGCGAGGCATCGTTTGGTGGACCACAGGCCGAGCGCGGCAACGGCGATCACGGCGGCGATGGCCTCAGGGGGCGAGTGCCCAAAGCCCAGATGTGCTCCGAGGAGCCACACTATCAGGCAGGCGAGGGAGCCGATTGTGCCAGGTGCTTTCGAAAAACACCCCGAGAAGAGTCCGGAGGCGAGGATGAAGTGAATTGAGGCGCGCTGCGCGGGGGGTCGGGTGTTCATTCCGTCTACACTATCAAATCGGGGGTAGTGCGGTGCAATAATGTTTGTTGACGGTTCGGCTAGCCCTTTGCTATAAGTCACTTAAACTAATTCGAGTCTTCGTAAGTGGCTGAATCTGTGCCGTTCTTTTGGCGGCGTCGGTGGGGTCAGAGTGGAGCTCGAAGTTCAGCGGAGCGGTACATGGATAGCGGTGATAGCGGCACAATGAGCGCTGAGGGCGGTGTTGTGCGGGGTGGGATTGTGACCGCGCGGGGTACCGCTGATGGGTTGATTATCCGTCTCGATGGTCGGGTTGATCCAGAGAGCCTCCGTGAGGCTGTTCGTGAGTTTATGTCGTCCCGACGCTCCTTTCTCGAGGGGAACGATGTCGCGCTTGAGTGGGTTGGGAGTCGCCCCGCGGATGATTTTGTTGCCGACCTTTCGGCGGAGATGAACGCCGACTTTGGTGTCAACGTGAAGGCGTCGCGGCTCCGTGAGCGAGAGTTCCCGGTGATGAGGGAGGAGCAGCTACGTAGCGAGCCGAATTTTGATTCGAAGCCCGGTCTTGACTCGCGGGTGCGGCGGGTTGAATCGAAGCGTCCGGTCGTTGAGGCCGAGGAGGCGACTCGGTCGGCGGGGCTCTTTGGTGGGATTGATGCTCTTGGGCTTAGGGACGCCGGGAACCTCGCCGACGGGGGCGAGTCTCGGGCAGCGATGGCGAGTGATGGTGCTTTGTGGGACGACCCGGATACCCGGATGATCCACGGCGTGGTTCGCTCAGGTCAAAAGATCGAGACAGAGCATTCAGTGGTGGTCTTTGGCGATGTGAACTCCGGGGGAGAGATCGTTGCCGGAGGGGATATCGTTGTTCTCGGCACTCTCCGTGGGGTTGCCCATGCGGGGGCCTACGATGAGACCGGTGGGGGACGGGTGATCTTCGCCTTGAACTTGCAGCCGACTCAGCTTCGGATCGGAGGGGTTATCTCCCGGGGGGGCGCGAGTGGTGCCGCTCAGGCGATCGCCGAGGTGGCGCGGGTCGATGGGAACCTGATCGTGGTTGAGCCGTATCAGGCCAAGGCCAGCGGGGTGCGGCGAAGGCTCGGTGGTAAATAACCGGGGCTCGGAAAGACTTTTTTGTGGGCTTTTTAAAGCGGAATAACGCGAAGACTGGAGAGGGGTGAGGCGATGACTGGAAAGAATGGGACGGCGAGTGGTGTGAAGAAAAATGAGGGCGAAATTATCGTGGTGACCTCGGGAAAGGGCGGGGTCGGTAAAACGACGACTACCGCCAGCCTCGGCGCCGCCTTGGCCCTTAAAGGGAAGCGGACCCTCGTCGTCGATGCTGATATCGGGCTCCGGAACCTCGACGTGATTATGGGGCTTGAGAATCGAATCGTATTCAATCTCGTGGATGTCGCGAAGAACGCTTGCAAGCCCTCCCAAGCGATTATCAAGTCAAAGAAGTCAAATAACCTCTTCCTTCTTCCGGCCTCCCAGACCGATGATAAGGACGTGGTTGATGAGAACGAGATCCGGGCGGCGCTTAATCAGTTCCGCCGTGAGTTTCATTTCGTCTTGGTTGATTCCCCGGCGGGAATTGAACAGGGGTTCAAGAACGCCTGCGCCGCTGCTGACCGCGCTCTCATCGTCACGACCCCCGAGGTCTCGGCGATTCGGGATGCGGACCGTGTGGTAGGGCTTCTAACCGCACGGGGTATCGAGCCGTCGCTGATTATTAACCGTATCGATTTCGATATGGTGAAGCGAGGGGATATGCTCTCGGTGGAAGATGTTCAGGATATCCTGGGCATCGATCTCGTGGGTGTTATCGAGCGGGATGAGCAGGTGATTGTGGCTGCCAACACCGGGGAGCCGGTGGTTTACAATCCGAAGTCCCGTGCCGGTGAGGCGTTCGCTCGGATCGCCAGTCGGTTGTGTGGGGAGACTGTGCCGTTTCCGAAGTTTGGAGCGCAGACTCTGTGGGATCGAATTAGCCGGCGGCTGAGCGCTTAGGGAAGTAATCAAAAACGCAGTGTAACCCGGGCGGTAAATTGAGTTTTATATTAAAGAGAGGTCCTAGCCGTGTTCGCAGCACTTAAACAAAAAATCTTCGGTTCGAACAGTTCAAGTAAGGGCCTTGCCAAAAGCCGGCTGCACTTCGTGCTCGTGAACGATCGCACCGGCCTGACGGGGGACGAGATGGCGCAGTTTAAGCGTGAACTCGTGGGGGTGATTGAACGTTTTTTTGAGATTAATCCAGAAGGGTTCGATGTGTCGTATAAGCGGGAGGAGGGCATGACAACTCTGCTCATTAACTCCCCTGTGCTGGTGCGGCGCAAAGAGTTGACCGAATCGACCTCAGCGACCGGGACCGGGAAGAAGAAGCGTGCCGCAGCTGAGGAGCCGCAGACGGTAGCTGAGGCGTAGAAAGCTTTTGGGGAGACCGAGCGCCAAGAAGCTTGGGGTCCTCCCGTAGCTAGAAGTGCTCCCTGCGCTTGGCCCTCCTTGAAATAGTCTTACGAAAGCCCCGCCGAAGCGGGGTTTTCTATTTGGTGCGGCGGCGGCGCTCAGGAGTTTCATAAAGCGCCGCTATCGATTGGATCAGGGCGCGATTATCTCCCCTTTCGCTTTAATGCAAAAAAACGCCCGCGGGAGCGGGCGTTCGAAGCGCAGCGTCTTTGTTTCCGGCTCTATGGCCGGTAACTTTGCTAGCGGAGCGCTTGTTCGATGGCGGTGAATTTAATCGACACCGCTTTCGAGACGAGTTCGTTCGTGAGAAGCCCTTGATGGGTATTGAGGGCGTTCCGGAGCGGCTTATTGCTCTCCAGCGCAGCCAATCCGCTATCAGCGAGTTTCATCACGTACGGCAGGGTTGCTGCGGTGAGCGCCATCGTCGAGGTGCGGGGGGTTTGAGCCGGCATGTTGCACACGCCGTAATGGATGACCCCTTCCTCGGTAAAGACCGGCGCATCGAGCGATGTGGGCTTGATCGTCTCAGCGCACCCGCCTTGGTCGATACTGATATCGACGAATACCGCGCCCTTTTTCATGTTTTTGACCATATCGCGGGTGATGATCTTCGGAGCGGCGGCACCAGGCACCAGCACCGCGCCGATGAGGAGGTCGGCGTTTGCGACCGCACGGGCAAGTGAGCCGGGAGTTGAATGGACCGTGGCAACCTGCGCGCCGAATTCGGTGCGAATCCGCTCGAGTTTCGAGTAGTCGATGTCGAGGACGGTCACATGGGCGCCGGAACCGGCCGCCATCTCACAGGCACCTCGCCCAGCGATACCAGCACCGACGATGACAACCTCAGCTGGTGGGACGCCTACCGTACCA
>JBILDU010000170.1:0-4673 GCA_044352465.1 Bdellovibrionota bacterium | reverse complement strand
CAGGTCGTTCTTCTTGGCTGCCCAATCGGGGGTGGCCTTCTTGGGGGCGCCGCTCGCCTTGATGAGCACCAGCGTCGCCGGCCAATCCGCGCCGGGCTTCTTGAGCGCGACGTGGGCCTTCAGTTGCTCGCGCAGGGCGTCGCGCTCGGCCTTGAGCTTGTCCGCTTTGCCCTGGGCCTCGGCCGGATCAGTGTCCATGGCCTCGCGCAGGTACTGCTTCCACAGGGCCACGGCCTTGTCGGAATTGTTGAAGTACTTGTAGTTCATGATCGCCAGACGCACCAAGATGGCGTAGCGCTTGGGATCCTTGGCCAGCACCTTGTCGTAGTATTCCGCGGCCTTCTGAGGATTGCGCAGCCCTTCCATCGTCAGCGCGTAGCCGGTAATCGCCTCCAAGTTGCCCGGCTCCAGGGCCAGCGCTTCTTTGTAGACCTTGTCGGCATCGCGATAGTTCAGGTATTCCAGATAGATGGCGCCCAGGTTGAGCCGCGCCGAAACTGAGCCGGCGTTGAGCTGCACGGCGTTCTTGAGCGCCACCACCGCGCGCGGCAGGTCACCCAGCAGCACGTAGGTCATCCCCAAGTTGCCCCACGCCTCGGGATTGGCCGGGTCGATCGCCAAGACCTTCTCTTCAAGAATCCACCGGGCGATGTCGTAGCGGCCCTGCTTGAGGTTGATCAGACCGCGGACATTCAGCGCAATCGTGTCTTCGCGGTTGACGCGCAAAGCTTTTTGCAGGAACTGCTCGGCGAGCTTGAAGTCGTCCGCGGCCAGCCAATAGACGGCCAGCGCCACATTGTTCATGGCGTTGTCCGGGTCTTGGCCCAGGATCGAGTCGCAGATACCCTTGGCTTGATCGCGCAAACCCTTGGCTTTTTCCGCTTCGCCGGCTTCCGCCAGACGGTTGGCTTGGGCGAGCATGGAGCGGGCGATGTAAGCCTGGGCCGACAACTGCAGACCGCGCTCGCGATCGTCCTTGGGCTCGATCAGCTTGGCGGCTTCGTACGATTTGCGCGCTTCGTCGTACTTGCCCAGGCGCTCATAGGCCATGCCGGCGTTGAAGTAGGCCTCGTAGAAGCGCTTGTCCATGTCCGCGGCCCGCTGAAACTCGACCGCGGCGCTCTGATAGTCGGGGCCGCACTTGCTGCAGCGACCGTCGGCGGCCTTGCAGGCGTTGGGGCAGCCGTAAGCCGTGCACTTGCCGCTGTTGAGATCGATGTACTCGCCGACCTTGCACGGGCCCGCGCCTTCGCTGCTGTTCGACGTCAGCTCTTGCTCGGTGCACTCGCGCGTAGCGAGCTCGCAGCCTTCAGAGCCAGCCTTGCAGCGCACAAACTTGAAGCTCGGCGCGCCAGCGACCGCACCGGCATCGGCAGCCGGCGGCGCTTCCACCTTCTTCATCCAGTCGCCGCACCACTTGTTGCGCCCCACGGCGTCCATGACCTTCTTGTCGCAGGCCTTGGTGTCGAGCTCGCAGGCCAAGTCGCGCGTGCCGTCTTTCCACGGCTCGCAGGGCACCTCAATGTCCTTTTCGACTTCCTCTTCCTTGCCCTCGTCGTTCTTGACCTTTTCCTTCTTCTTCTCGGTGCGCACGTATTTGGCGCAGCGATCGAGAATGCAGGAGTCGGGGCTTTCGATCGCCACCGAGGCGCAGGTGTTGGGCCCAACGCGCGCGCAGCTCTTGCCCAGGGACACAAAGCCCGCCGGGCAGCACTGGCCGTCGTCCAGGATCTGATAGGGGTTGCACTTGGGCACCTTGCGCAGCGCCGACTGCAAGCCAGAGCGCATGGCGTCCTGGGCCTTGTCGTCGATGCCGGGCAGGTACTCTTGGGCGTAGGCGCTTGCCGCCGACACCGTCGCCAACGTCAGCCCCAGCAGGGCCGAAGCCAGCTTGGGACCGCTTGCGAACTTCTTGAAAGTCGTGGTCATGGCTGGGATTCTCCTGTGCAAGGGCTACTTGGCGTCGGCCTTGGGCTTGTAGGAAACGGTAAACTTGCCGCGGCGCACGCTGGTGACGAACGCTGCAGAAGTGGCCGGGTCCGAAGACTCATTGGCCGACACAGTCGCGGCTGCCTTGGGCAGGTTGGGGTCTTTCTCCACCGTCGGGTACGCGTCCGGATTGACCTTGTACGCGTAATCGCCGGCTTCCTTGGACCATTTGTTGTACACACCCAAGTTGTGGGCGATGTTGATGGCGCTCTTGAGCGCGGTGACGGACTGCTCTTCAATCGGCGTCGCCAGCTTCTCGATCTCGAGCTTGTAGGCGTCTTCGAGCTCGGCGTTGCCGACGATCTGCGGCGGAACCGGGGCGTTGAACAGGTCTTCCTTGAACTTGAAGTACAGCAGACCGATGCGGAAGGCGGCGGCTGCGGCGTAGGCCTTACCACCACCGGCCGAGGCCTTTTCGACCACGTCAAAGTAGCGACCTTCGGCTTTCTTGAGCGCCTCGGCCTTCTTTTGCAGCATCGGCAGCAGGCCCTTCATGTTCTTGACGCTCTTGAGGGTCAGGACGTCAAAGTCGTCAAAGTCGTACTCGGTGCGGTAGAACAGCGCCTGCGCCACAAAGAAGGTCGCCTTGCCGCCCTTGCCGTCGGGCTTCTCGTAAGCCTTGGCTGCCGAATCGGCGGCGGAGATGGCGTCTTTGCGGTTCTTGCCGGCATCGGCCAAGCGCAGCTGCTCGGTCTTGCGGCCCAAGGCCTCCACGTGCAGGTCGGGGCGGGCAGGGTACTTGCTGACCACGGCGGCGTAGGAACCCGCGGCGAGCTTGGCGCCTTCCACACCCATCTTCTCGTAGACATGGCCCTTTTCCATCTCAGCGTCGGCGACCAGGCCCTTGAGGCGCTTGGTGTTCTCGTCGTCGCCCTTCAGGGCATTGGCCACGCCGATGAACTTGTCATACGCCGCCGCCGCACCGCGGTAATCCTGAAGCGCGGCAAGGATTTGGCCGGCGTTGATCAGCGCTTGGGCGGCATCGGCGTTGTCGCGGAACTTGGCCATATCCAAGAAAGCGTCGGCGGCTTCGCGGAAGCTGGTCATCGCTTCATAGAGCATACCGACCTGGAACTTGGCCTCGGGGGCGATCTTGGACTTGGGGAACTCCTTGACCACGCGCTCAAACGTGTCGATGGCGACCTTGTCGTCCTTCTGATCGATGTAGAGCATGGCCTTGTTGTACAACGCGATCGCCGCCAACTCAGGCTCCTCGCTCTTGAACTCGCGCAGGATGGTGTCGTACTTGGCGTGGGCGCCTTCGTAGTCCTTCTTCTCCGCCAGCTGAATGGCCTGCTCGGCGACAGAAACTGCAATGTACTTCCGCAGATCCTTGGTCTCGAGCACGATGCGGCTCTTGCGCTTGAGCATCAGCCGCGCCCACTCTTCGATCTTGACCCAGTCCTTCTGGCGGGCGTAGATGTCGATCAAGCTGCGCACGGCGATCTCAGCAACCTTGTTGTCTTCCTGGTACTTGTAGACGCGCTCGTAGCCGCTGATGGCCTCGCTGTACTGGCCGCGGTCGTAGAAGGCGGAGGCGGCCAGATACATGATCTCGGGGACCATCTTACCCTTGCCGCACTGCTTCTTCTTGCCGCCGGTGCAGTCGACTTTGGCCTTCTCCATCAACTCGACGTACTTATCGGCCGCCTTGACGTAGGACACTTCCAGCGGATGCAATTCCTGGCGCTTCTTGGGCACCTGGGCGGCCTTGATCTGCTCTTCGGTCAGATCAGCCTTCTTGTCCTTCTTGACGACGGTGACTTTGACGCCGCCGCCTTCCACCGTATCGACCAGCGGCGCGCAGTCGGCCCGCTCTTCCCACGCCTGCTTCTTGTCGTTGTAGCAGGCCTTGGTGTTGCGCATGAGGTTTTCGGTCGCGTAAATCACGCCCAACGCGGCGTCTTCCACGTACTCGCCACCCGGGTCCAGCTCGATCACCCGCTCGTAGGCGACGCGCGCCCTGTTGAAGTCCTTGAGCTGGTCGTACAACAATTCCGCATAGTAGAAGTTGACGATGTAGGCCTTCTTGCTGTCCGGATAGCGGCGGATGAACTCTTTGTAGTCGTCCGCGGCCTTGTTGTAGTAGGGCAGCGACTTGGCCGAGTCCTTGGTCTCGTCGTCGGTCTTCTGTGCCAACTGGTGGTAGTAGTTGGAGATATACAGCAGGTAATTCTCGCCATTGCGCTGGGCCTTGTCGCGGGCCTCTTCAGACTTGGCGTCCTTGCGCTGCTTCATCGCCGAAAGCCACGGCGAGGTGCGGTCGTCCGTAAAGGCCAAGAACTTGCGCATCGCCGTTTCGATGTCCGGGAACGCGCCGAGCTTCTTGTAGATATCGACGATCTGCTCGTGCCACTCGACGCAGCGCGGGTCGGTCGGCTTGCTCTCGATAAAGTGCGTGTGCAGGTCGACGGCGTCCTTGTCCTTGTCGATCGACACGTAGATCTCGCCCAACTTGTACATGCGATCCCAGGCCTTGGCCTCGCCTTCGACCGAGATGAAGTACTCCTTGGCCTTGGGCCAGGCACCGTCCAGCTCGGCATAAGCCTGGACCAAGTCCTTGAGGGCCTGGTCGCGGAACTCGATCTTGC
The DNA here is from genome assembly GCA_044352465.1 of Bdellovibrionota bacterium. Classification (GTDB taxonomy): domain Bacteria; phylum Bdellovibrionota_C; class UBA2361; order UBA2361; family UBA2361; genus JBILDU01. The sequence continues at coordinate 93 of JBILDU010000170.1, read as the reverse complement.
CCTTGTCGCCTTCCTTGCTGATCTCCTTGACCACCGCCTGGAAGGTCTCGATCGTCCGCTGGAATTCGCGCAAGTTGTAGTACACCCAACCGA
>JBILDU010000124.1:0-7037 GCA_044352465.1 Bdellovibrionota bacterium | reverse complement strand
ACCTGGTCACCACCGTGGCTGAAGGCGCGGACCCGCGCCTGGCTCAATCGGATAATCAACCCCAACTTTTTGAACCTCACCGGCACGTCGCTGCTGACGGTCGAGGGTGCCCAGGCTGCCGCCTCTGGTATTTGGGGCCCCGTAAGTGGTTGCAGCGCCATCGAAAAATTCATGATTTGCTATTAGGCCAAGGGGGCGTACGCCGGGTGCCCGTTGTGAGAGCCTGCTCCGCGCGTGGCGGGCAACTCGAGCCCGAGTAGAATCAAGCGGCTAGGGAGCTCGGGCAGAGCGTCATCGGACCGTTCCCGTAAATCAGGCGGTTATCCCACTTAGTCGCCGATAGATATTCGAAGTTGGGATGCACTAGCCCACCGGGCATCCAATGCCGGCAAAAACCACTACGGCAACTGATTGATCCACCGCTCCCCCAGCTCATCACCGTTAAAGAGATCGGGTAGGATGCCACCCGGCCGTCCGTAGTGCGGCACGAAGTCCGACTCGACACGGGGCTCGATAAACGTTCGGGCACTCGGCGAGTAGTAGAGACAACCCACCTCACCGCTTGGCCGTCCCGTGAGAAAGTTCGCTGCGTCGTCCAGAGCTTTGAGCCATTCCTGTTTTAACGCTCTTAGGTCTATCGGCCGTGCGAGCTGAAGCCTCGAGAAATCCTCCGGCTGGTAACGCCCCTTTCGCTGCAATAACTCAAGGAGCGAAAGCGGCGTAAACCCCGGATCTTTCCCCACCGCGGCCCAACACAGCGCTCCAAGCGCGAGCACCTCACGATTAAGAAACAGCACATCGAGAAAATCGCGCGGCTCGGTGCGGCCAGCGAGTGCGAGAACCTTGTTTACGGCAACATCGATCGGGTGAAGTTGAAACCCCACCGCAGGATTTGGAATCACCGGCATAAAGCGCCAGGCGGTGTCGTGAACCCACTCGATCTTTGAAGCATCAGCCCCACGTCGCACGACCGCTCTGATAAATCCCGGCTGACTCATGCCGACCTCAAGCGCACACCCCGCTTCCTCGAGCAGCCGGCGATCGCTTTCGAACGCGAGCGCGAGCCGCTCAGACGAATCGTGAAAAAAGTCGAGGTCGTTGCTAAAGCGAAGTGAGTTCGGTGTGAAGTCGAGCGCCGCGCCTCAGGCGAGATGACTCTCCGCCGAGCGATTCGCGGCGAGAAGTTTTGCGAGCTCCCGTTGAAATTTAGTGAGCGGCATGTGGAGCCCCTTCCCTCTTTAGTCGCTCAGCGACAAGCCACGTCTCACGGTTACCGTATTTTCGAAGTTGCTCGGCTATCCACGGAATATCACCCCGCTCGATCTTCATCGCCGGATCCGCGGACCAAAAACAGAGCGCGTAAAACTTCCGAAAAGCGCGCCGCGCTTCGCGGAGCTGCACCATGGCGCGGGCATCCGCCGACGAAAGGACGCGACGGCTCTTTCGCCCCCCCTTCCTGCCGATTTCGCGGAGATAATTTCCCCCAAGCTGGTGCGTGCCAACTAGACAATTCATTGAATCGCATGTCATTTCAGAAAGGAAAGGGACCTACACGGCCAATGCCGCACCGCAGCATCAACGTGCCCCCCACTTAAATCCCCCTACCCCCGGGGCGGTAATTTGTCGGCTCCAAATACAAAGAGATCGCCCTGTTCATTTCCAGCCCCAGCGAGACACAAGGCTGCGCCGTCAGTCTCCCGGCGCTCGCACCAACGGCTCTACGCTAGTCCAAACGGTCTTGGCGATAATGCGCTGCCCCTCCACAGTAGGGTGAATACCGTCCGTTTGATTAAGTGCCGGCACACCAGCAACGCCCTCCAGAACAAATGGAATCAGTGTGGACTGCGTAGCTTCGGCGACTCGCCGATAGATCGCCTCAAAGCGGTTGGTAAAATCTGGCCCCAGATTTGGTGGCGCCTTCATGCCCGCAAGGACCACCCTCACCGCTGGGTATCGGTCTCGGACGCGTCGGATTATCTCCATTAAATTGCGCTCGGTATCATCAACCGCGAGCCCGCGTAGCGCATCATTCCCGCCGAGTAACAAAACGAAAACATCGACCGGCTGCCGTAATAACCAATCTATCCTCCGAACTCCCCCCGCGGAGGTTTCCCCACTTAGGCCACCATTGACTATCTCTGCCTTCACCCCCTTATCGTCAGCGATTCGCTGCAGCTGAGCCGGAAAAGCATCTCCCGGGTCAAGCCCATATCCGGCGGCTATGCTATCGCCCATCACCAAGACTCTCAGCGACCGAGGCGCCTGCTCTCCCACCGCTGGGTAGGCGCTCACCAGGAGGAAACACAGAACAAGAAACCGTAATAAAATAAGGTGGCGGATACAGCAAAATTTAGCCGGTCGCATATCTGTCTCTCTTTCCCTCAATCCAGTACGATAACGCGAAATAAACCAATTTTGTTCTCAAAGGTAGGATGATCCTAGAGGTTTCAGAAGTCCACAAGACAGTTCCGGTCCCCTCCGCGCGATCGGGTGAAGGGGCGACGCTCAAGGTCTTGAGCGACATCTCCTTTACTATTTCGCCGGGCTCAACCTGCGCATTCATCGGTCCCTCGGGGAGCGGTAAGACGACCCTCCTCGGTCTTTGCGCCGGACTCGATCGGCCAAGCACGGGAACGATTCTCTTCGAGGGCCAGGACCTTGGAAGGCTCACGGACGATCAGAGAGCGCTGCTACGCCGAAGCCGTATGGGCTTCGTTTTCCAAAATTTCCAGCTGATTCCAAACCTCTCAGCGATAGAGAACGTCATGCTGCCGCTTGAACTGGGAGGCACCCCCGCGCGAACGGCGCGCACCCAAGCAGCCTCGAGCCTTGATCAGGTTGGACTCCAGGAGCGCCTCGACTATTATCCGGCACAGCTCTCTGGCGGAGAGCAGCAAAGGGTCGCCATCGCCCGTGCCCTAGTTCATACACCGAGTGTGCTGTTCGCCGATGAACCGACGGGGAATCTTGACCTCGAGAACGCCTCCAAGATCATCGATCTACTCTTCTCCCTGAACTCTGCTGCTGGGGTGGCGCTGGTCTTGGTAACGCATAATCCAGATATCGCGGCACGGTGCTCGCGACAGATCGCTTTACGTGGCGGAAAGATCGCCCATGGTTAGCACCCGTTTCCTGCTCCGTTTTACCACCTCTGAATTCCGACGCAGCTGGTTTCGCTTCGTCTTTGTCATCGCTGCCTTTGCAACCGGCATCGGGATTCTGGTGGCGGTCTCCGGCGTGCGTCACAACATGACCGTAGCGATCGAGCATGAGTCTAAGTCGCTCCTCGCAGCCGACCTCACCCTCAACAGCTCCCTACCGCTAGCGCCGGCTGTTCGGAATGCAGTGCCGAAGCACGCACGCACGGCCGACGAGATTACCTTTGCGAGCATGCTCTCCACTTCGAACGGAGGAAATAGTCGACTTGTCCAGGTGCGCGGCCTACGCGGCCTCTATCCATTCTATGGTACCCCAACGATCAAACCTGAGTCTGCGCTGCCTCCATTGCAATCAGGAGATGAGCGCACCGGCGCTCTTATCGATCGCTCGTTGGCCCAACAGCTTGATATCTCGGTGGGTGCCCCGGTCACTATCGGACGAATCCCCTTCACCGTCCGCGGCATCATTGAGCAGTTCCCGGGCGAAAGCTACGCCCGAACGGTTATTGCACCAAAAGTCGTGGTGCCGATCGCTGCCGTTGAGGGCTCAGAACTTTTGCAGCGGGGCAGCCGCCTCACCTACAAACTCCACCTCGCATTCGATAATCCCGCTGACACCGCCGTACTCGAGCGAACCCTTCAGGGACTCCAGAAACAACATCAATTCGAAATCGACACGGTGCAGCGCCGCAAGGAATCGCTCGGACGCGTGCTTAATAACGTGCATCGCTTCCTCACCCTTATCAGCGTAGCGGCGGTCTTGTTGGGCGGACTCGGCGTAGGGTCTGCCATGTTAACTTTTATTCGAGCTCGGTCGGCGAGTATCGCGTCACTTCGCTGTCTCGGAGCCACCCGTAAAGAGGTAGGACTTCTCTACGGTGCGCAAGCCCTGCTTATCGCTTCACTCGGCGCGATCGCGGGTGCAGGCGCAGGCGCCGCTCTGTGCTACCTCCTCCCCATTGTCTTAGAGGAATTCTTGCCCCTGGCGGTGGCCCCCGAGCTGCCGTTAACTATCCTTGGACAAGGCTTCTTTATCGCGCTGACCGTCGGCGTATTCTTCTGCCTTTGGCCCCTCCTCGATATTTTTAGCATCTCGCCGGCCGCGGCGATCCGGGGCGGCGACCTTGTGCCGAACAAAGAGGGAGCGCTGTCGTTAGGTCGAGTCCGCACGGCGCTCGCCCTTCTTGGCGTAGCGGTGCTCATTACTACCGTTTCATTTCTGCTTGAATCATTCCTCATCGGCGCCCTTGCCACCGCGCTCTTGCTCATGGTGTGCGGGGTACTCGGCGCGGTTGCCTGGGCTTGTATGCTCGCGGTGCGGCGATCCCGTCCTCAACGGCTGTACTTTACTGCGCGTTACGGCCTTGCAGCGCTGGGACGCCCCCAGAGTCAGACCGGCATCGTTGTCGTCACCCTCGGTCTTGCCGTCTTCCTTTTAGGAACGATCTCGCTCACTCACACCTCCTTACTCGACCAGGTAAGTATCGCTGGCTCAGGCACCCGCCCCAATCTGGTATTATTCGACGTACAGCCCGATCAACGCGAGGGGGTACGAGCACTGCTCAAAAAGCATGAACTTGCGGTGCAGCAAGAGGTGCCTATTGTTACCATGCGTCTCGCCTCAATCAACGGCCGGGATAATCGCGATCTTCGCTCCGATCCCGCGATCCCAGAGTGGACCCTGCGGCGCGAATACCGCTCCTCGTATCGAGAAGATTTAATAGAAAGTGAGCGTCTGATCGCCGGGAAAATAGTCCCAAACTTCCCCTGGAACGGCGATCCAGACACCCCTATCCCGGTAACCGTTGAGGAAGGCATCGCCAAAGATCTAAAAGTTAACATCGGCGACAAAGTTCGCTTCGATGTCCAAGGAATTCTCCTCCTCACCGAAGTAGTGGGGATTCGGAGCGTTGATTGGCGACGTATCCAGACGAACTTTTTCTTCCTGTTTCCGACCGGAGTCTTAGAGGATGCGCCTCAGTTTTTTGCGATGATGACCCGCGCGCACTCTTTAGAGTCGCTTGCCTCGGTGCAACGCGAGATTATCGCCGCGTATGGCAACATCTCAGCGATCGATCTCAATCTTATTCTTGAGACTGCGGATATCATCCTTTCAAAAGTTGCCGTCGCGGTTCAGTTTCTAGCCCTTTTTACGACTCTCGCCGGATTGTGCATCCTCGCGGGCGCGCTCGCCACTACAAGAGCGGCGCGACTCAAAGAACTGCTGCTCCTCAAAGCCGTCGGGGCAACACGGCAGCAGATCCTCCTCATTACTCTCTTTGAATTTGTGCTGCTCGGCACCTTGAGCGCCATCGTCGGACTCGGCGCGAGCCTCACCGGAGGCTGGATCATCGCGACATGGTACTTCGAAAGCGCCTTCACAGTTCCGTGGCCCGATCTATTGGTGCTCTTTAGCGTAGTCCTCGGTGCCGTCTGTATCGTGGGCGTCGCGATGACGGTGGGGCTACTACGAATTCATCCGATGCAGGTGCTGCGGTCATATCAAACGTAGCGCCGCTCCCGCGCCGCCACGACCTAACCGCGCAACCCCCGCTGTCGAGGCGGGGGCTTGAAGGATCGCTACATTTAGAGCGAACGGAAAACCCTTCTCGCTGGTGCTTGGCAATTAGGGATCTATCAGAAATGACCGGAGAGTCGCGCGGAACCCGGGACGCACCAGAAATGTGGGGGCTCGAACTTAAAAACCGCTACGCACGGCGAGCTCCCTCCCCCTGTCTGAGATCTGTACGACTGCACGGCGGGGTGAGTCGAGGAGGCGGGCTTTTTTAAGATACGTTCTAGCCCAGCCGATGCGGTTCTCCCACACGGGCTGGCGTCCACTCGGAAGAAGTTCGAGCTTATCGGCGGGGGTGATGGCTAATTGCTCGGCCACGCGGTCGTTAAGGTCACGGATCCCCCACTCCCCGCCGTCCGCGGTGATTTTAAGGATCGGGAGAAGCAGCGATTGGTAGTCCGGGATAGCCATAATGAATCGGGCGTATGATTAGTCCTCGCTAGGGTATTTCTGACCTATAGGGTAGGTCAAGGAGCCTACACCCGCCCCGCGTCGTGGGGCACGTGGGTGACTTTCGTTCCGCCCGCACAGATATTCTCTGGAGGCTTTTATAAGGGAGAGTCTTGTATGCGGCGAGCGGTTTCGGTTCTGGCAGCGGGGATGGTGTTTTGTTCGACGGCATACGGGGAGGCTATCCCGTCTGGGTGCTACGTCACCGATGCGTGGCGGATAGCGTACAGTGGGTACTTCGATCCGACAATCGATTACGCGCCGCCGCCGTGCTACGTCGCAAGCGATAATTTCTACCAGTGGTGGGGGCCTGACCAAGCGAGCGGCTCGGAGCTTGTCGGACTCTACGGCTCGGCGATGGCGACGATAATCTCCTCGGACTACGCAGCGAAGGTTCAGATGGGTATCAATTACGACGGGTATAAAAAGCAGCTGGCGCTGGTGAAGAAGCTCCGTAAGGCGTGTGGAACGAGGTGTAAGAAGATTAAGTAACATCCTCCGAAGGATCGCCACGGTTTTTGGAGCACGTCAGAGCCTCGAGTTAGACACCAGATATCCCGTCTGGATGGATGGCAAGGGGGGATCGTTGAATAGAAGTCATTCAGCGAAGGGGGCGGGTTATCGGGGGAGCTCGCGGCTCTCGCCGCCGAGTCCGGTCGAGCGGTCGAGCCGGGATGGTGTGGTAACTCGTTAAGCGGCCAAATGGGCAATTCGCTTGGGGATTCAAAGAGCAACATCTCCAAGGGCTGATTTCGAATCGCCTAAATTAAAGAGGCGTCGAGTGTTCTCTTTTTTGGAGGGACAACCGCCCCTGAATTGCGACCGAGCGGCGAGGCTCATGGGAGCAGTCCTCA
>JBILDU010000111.1:0-8763 GCA_044352465.1 Bdellovibrionota bacterium | reverse complement strand
GATCCTTGGACTCTTAGGTCACAAAATCCTAGATCTCCTAATAACGATTTATCGTAGAAAGGTTTTAGAGGTTATTATCATGAAAAAGAGTGCCATCCTAAACACCGGTCTCTGGTTCCTTACCGTTGCATGTCTGATTGCGCCCGCTCGAGACGCCTTCGCTGCAGGGTGCTCAGACGTCGACAACTGCGCGTCGAATACCTGTAAGGTGAGCCAAACAACATACAACTGCAGGAGCGGGCAGGAGAATGAGTATAAATTGGAGGGGTTCCCACCGAAGCTGGTGACTTATACCTTCGCCACATGCCAGTGCCCCGCAGGGAGAAATCCCAAAAAATATCGGAAACAGATCCCAAATCCCGAGACGACCTCAATGGATGATGTCAATCCAAATTCAGCCGGCGGCGGGTCTGTATCGGGGACGGATGTTCAAGTTGTCGAAGGCAACGGCTCTGTGTCCGCGCTTCTGTCCTCCGATCCAGCGTGTGAATAAATAAGATAGGAGCTCAACAAGGGGCGCTCGAGGTGTGGCCTCCCCCACTCTCAGGCACCCCTCACGAACCTATTTTTTGGGGATATCGAACGCTACCGGAGTATCGATCGGAGTCTCCTGCTCAATCGATCTGCTGCGCGGTTAAAAACATCGCTTTTTCGAGCGCCACGAAGAACTGCTGATACGGTTCGGGGTCGTCGACGGTGGTGACGTTATATTGGGCGTTGGCGCGGACGGCGAGTTGTTTCTCGCCCCGGGGGCGAACGCTCACGGTCATCCGGAGGGCGTAGCCATCGAGTTTCGTCGCACTGACTGAGCCGAGATCGAGGTCGGCTTTATCCATCACGAAGCCCAGGTCTTGGAGGGTCGCGATGACGGTGCGGAGGGTTTTCGGTTTATCGGTGGTGTCAAAAGCGCGGGTCTGGATCTGGCGGAGGGCGACCTCCGACTGATCGGAGGCGAGGATGCGTTGGTTTTGGGTGGCGCAGCCGACAAGGAGTAGCAGGGGGAAGAGGAGAAAGATCTTATTCATAACGGGAACCTTTTTCTAGATATCGTTAGCGGTAAGAAAGACCGCTTTAGAGAGTTTGGAGAAGAAGCCTTGATAGAGCTCGGGATCTTCAAGCGATTCGATCTTCCAGAGCTCGCCGCGGTTATTCCACACCATCCGTTGAAACGTCACCCGAAGGGTGGTTTCGGTGTCGGAGACGGGGCGGGTCACAAGGGCGGCGCGAACTTTCTCCTCTTTGTCGATCGCCATCGATTGTCCGAAGAGGACGGTGAAGACGACCGCACCAACGACCTGCCCAGCCTCGGTTGCATCGTTCGCCTTCGAGCCGACGATGACGCCGAGCTTGGTCTCGGTCTCATCGAGCTGGAACCCCATGTCTTGAAGGAGGCTCGCCCCGGCTTGGATAAGGGTCATCTCATCTTTGGTGTCGAACCGTTTGGTTTGGAGCTGGCGCAGGGCGAAGCTCTCCGGGCGAAGCTGGAGCGCCTCTTTGGGGATTTTTGGGGCGCACCCGGTGAGAGCGGCAGCGACGAGGGTGAAACAAAAAAGGAGGCGAAGGCGCATCGCGGAGCTCCGGAGAGAGGGAAATTAAAAGGTCGATTGGTGATACGCGAAATCGCGCACCCGTTTATTTTGATCGAATTTAATGACGACGGTTAAGGTCTTCTGGGTTTTTGAGGCGGCACCAGCGGCGCTCGCGTAGCTTCCAGCGGGACCACCAGCGATTCCGCCGGAGCCGACGGCGAAGGCGCCGACGATGAGGCCAGCGACGCCGCCGGAGCCGGTTGAATAGGTGACATCGGTGGAGATGCGGTCGTAGATCCATACCTCGCGGCGATTCTCATCGGTGGAGACGATGTTGGGGCTACCAAGGATCGAGGCGACGTCTCCTCCGCTCATGCCGACCCGGATCTCGCGCTGGACGACCCCGGCGGTAAGGCGATCGCCCTCTTGGGCGGCGTCGACCTGCTGGCGGTGGTAGGCGGCAGAGGTGCAGCCGAAGAGCGACAGAACGGCGAAAAGCGCGGTAATCCGGTAGCTGATCATAGGAGGGAGCCTTTTTGGAGTAAATGAATAGAACGTTTCTAATTCACCGCCGCATCGGGTGCAAGCTTTTCTATGAAATCGATAGCGCCGTTACTTTGGGTGCTTGAGAGAAAAGACGGGCGCCCGAGAGCGGCATTACACCCGTTTGGTCCGGCGCGGGTGATGCCGATGATGCCGAATTCGCCCGCGGCGTTTTGGGCGAGCACGGGGCCGCCGGAATCGCCGGCGCAGGTGCTCCCCACACCGGTTGAGATGATAGTAGAGGTGCCGCGGTCGAAGCCAGCGAAGGTGGTGTAGGTGGCTTTAAGGGGTATCTCCCCAAGGTTAATGCGGTCGAGGCCGTTTTGACCGAATTCGTCGGTGCCGTATCCGTAAGCGACGACGGTGTCCCCAGGGACGGGGCTCGAGGAGAGGAGGATCGGGAGGGGCGCCCCGGATAGGGGGCGATCAACTTTGACGATCGCGATATCAAAAGGCGAATCAACCGAGCCGTTGTAAGCGGGATGGACGATAACCTGGACTCCGGAGCGGAGGTTATCTCGGGATCCGATGGCGACTTTAGCAACGGGGCTTTGGAAGCAGTGGGCAGCGGTCAGTACACTCGTCAGCGATATGTAGGAGCCGGTACACGAGCCGATTGTTCCGTCGGTAAATCGGGTGACTACGAGCGCCACATTCGCTTGGCCCTCGCCACACGAATCGCCTCCCGCGATCTTTCCGATCGAGCCGCACGCGCCGGTATCTCCCCCACCCCCGCCGCCGCACGCGGAGAGGGTTAACGAAAGAACGAGGGTCGAAAAGAGGGTTACGATCGGGCGCATAGGGTACCTTGTGGTAACGTTTTTTCGGGGCTCATCTCAGAGCGATGAAGGAGAGTCTAGTAGAGCTAGTTTCGTGATGCACCGATGTGCCTCAAGACATGGGGCGGGTGACCTATAGTGAAAACCGAACCCACCCCGCTGGTGCGTGGCTACGACGTAACACGCCTATTATAGTGGGAAAGGCGCGAATTTCTCGTGCTGTGCAATTTGGGCGATTCGTACCGTGATCGGCCCCGCGCCAGCTAGAGATAGCTCCTCGATAAGGCTGTCACGAATTTGCTCTAATCGTTTGACTGACTGAACCTCGACGGTGAAGACATGATTCCAGGCTCCTAGGCAGTCACTGCTATTGATTACCTCGGGATGCTGCTTGATAAAGCCCTCAATCGCTTTTCGATTAGCTGCAGATTTTCCCGGAGCCTGAACGAAAAGAAGGTAATGAGAAAGTCGAATGAGCTCAGGATTAAGCCGCAAGAGGTACCCCTGAATAATACCGCGATCCTCAAGTTGCCTTACTTTGCGCGTCACTGTGGCGCTAGACTGCTTGATACCGCGAGCAAGATCGCGGAGTGAACGATACTCCCCCCGAGCCATCACCCTCAAAATAGTTATCTCAAGAGAGTCGAGCGGATCACCCTCTGGTGCCCCACTCATGCTGAACGACGGCACCCGCACAGCTGGCGCCAGGTGGCGTCTGCCATGGGCCTCGAAACGTGTCGTGACGACGAGCTCTGCACCGGTGATCCGAACCCCATATTTTTCGGCGAGGGTTTGCAGCACTTCTTCAATCCGTCGCGGATGTTGCACAGTAAATAGCGCTGCATTTTCGTAACTCCCTGCAAGCGAGGCGAGCCAGGTTATCTCCGGGGTCTGTTTCATAAGTGCGAGAGCACGCTCGTGATCGCGAACCCGCATAGGTGCTAGAGAAAAGTATAGTGTGGAATTGAAAAATCCGAGCGGATAGAGATTGATAAAGGGTACGCGGGATAGAATCACCCCGCGTGACCAGAGTCTCTCGAGCGTATAGCGAACGACGTGCGGCTTGAGTCCGGTGCGAGCTGCAAGCCGCTTTATCTCGCCGTCGCCATCATGGACTGCGGCTGCCAGTATTCGACGTTCAACGTCCGACAAGCGAAACGTCGTGGTCGTGTTTTCATCTCCAATGCTCATTATGCTTCGATATAAGCTCTTTATTGATACAGACTAACATTTTTTTCGGTTGAATACTATTCTTGGTTTATCTGGATAGGAAAAGCGGCGGTCGCTGATTCGGGATCGGAGCTGCTCAGTACAAGGCTGTCGAGCGGAGTAACGGGTTCCGCCGCCCCGGTGTGAGTGCTAGCAACGACGCAACCCGCTGTTGGTGGAGATCGATAGACGCCGGAATGGATCCGAGGGGCTGAGCGATTGGGTACTAAATCCTTCGGGCGGTACGATGCCAGCGACGAAGGAACCCAATCGGGTCGAGGCAGCCTCGGCCTTCGAGGAGCTCACCGTCGCAGAGCTGGAAAGGCTCGTGGATCTACCGGGATGGGCGATGAAGAGCCGGCAAAGCACGGAGAGCTACTCAGGGGAGATTAAGTAACTATTAGGGAGGAGGGTATGCGGGAACATAAACCAAACGCAAACATGGACTTTGAAGGGGCGACAGCGATGCCGGTAACTGGGGACCTAAGGGTAGCGCGCTTCGTTGTAGCGATCGAGCAACTGTCCGATACGGAGAGGCTACAGCTGTTAGTTCTACTGAGCAACAGATGTAACGTCACAAGTCTGACCGTTGAAGTTTCCACAGCTTCGAAGAATCAGGGCCCAGGCGGCTATGAGGATGAACTTACGGATATCGGTCAAAGGGCTAAAGAGGGTGATGCCTTCGCCGTGGAGATGCTCACCCAGTTAATGTATGCCTCGGATGGCGAGGCAAAATTCCTCAACAGGATACATAGTCGGCCGAACTAGAGCTTGAGGGGGTAAATCCGCACAGCGCTCAACGGAGGTGTCTGCGTGATTATGCGTCGAGCGCGTGAGGCTTTGGGTGAGGCCTCAACGGGTAACTTTTCAGGGCCCGAACGCTCACTCGAGCAGCTCGGAGAATCACTGCTGGCTCTGCGTGGATAGCGCTCCGTGGAGAGGCGATCGGGGGTAAACCTTCAAAAGTATTAAGGAGAGCGGCCACAGTGAGAGTGAGAGCACCAACGATGGGGACAAAGGATACGGTTTTTTAACACTAATCTCCGAGATACCGCGGTGCCTAAAAACGCCATAACTAACGGTACAACGTTAGACACTAGGGGGGATTCCGGTGGCTAATCATTTTTGTGCTGGGACGAGATTGCTGCCTGATGGTACCCGCGATGTGTTCGTGGGGAAGGGATCTTCATCCGGCGGGATGACCCCGGTCGAAAGCGTTTGTCCGGTGGGTGATGCCGCGTCTTTCGGCGGGGTACATCGTTCTTCATTGAATGAGAGATGCAACGAGACCCTCGACACGATCAGAGCCCATCAACCAGGGAAGCCTTATGTCAGCAACGAGGTCGCTCTGGCAATAGAGTCGATGCCGGACGGGGGGTGGTTAATAAATCCGGATTTCTTTGAAAGACGCCGGGACGATACAGAGAGAATCGAGATCCTACGAAAAGGACTGAAAGGTGCGAGCGTGACTGAACATGCGGCTCTCCTTAGCCCGACGGTCTGGAGTGAAGTGAGGAGCGATTTCGAAAAAAGAGTGCGTGAGGCGAGGGAGCTATTTGAAAGAACGCCGAATGCACCGGCCGAGGCTTTCCAAGAAATTCTCCTCAGATCGGTGGCCTACCAGCTCATGCCGATCATTCCCCCACCGCCGCAGGTTGTCGCTGTCAGAAATGCTGAAGGGACCGAGAAACCCACGCTCCTCGTGACAGGATTGGAGTTTGATTTTAGGGGAAAGGGAGAGAATGGTGCTCCCGAGGGTCTTGAAAACAAGGGCTATCGACAACTTGAGATCAAGTGGAAGGGGCTGAGCTCGCCAACGATTGGACAGATAGCAAAACGGATTGAATATGCAGTTCGTGTGCATACCAAGACGAGCGACACTCTTACGACCGGGCTCACCACCTCGGTGGTGACGATGAGCTGTGGCAGAGCAACCTGGGTGCTGGCATCGGCCCCAAGTGAGCTGTTTGTGAATGAGTTCGGCGTTGAAAGGAAGGAGGTAACGGGTGTCTTAAGGGACCACGGCATCACCTTTGTTCGAAGAGCTGGCAGAGACAGCAACGCCGTTTGGATACCTCGGGCTATTAAAGATCTGGTTCAGAGACCGGAACTGGCAAAGAGTGAAGAAGAGAGGGTGCAACTAACAGACGTTGCTACGAAGATTCTTCCTCCGCTTCATTTTACGGTGCCATTTGAATTACTCGGCCTCGTTCATCCAACACTGCTTTCGAAGAGAGGGTTCGAAGCTGTCCGGAAGTGCTTACGGGATGAAGGATGTTTGGTGGTGAGATAGAAAGTCCCTCCGAGGGGCTCAAACGCAATGAGGATGGTGAGCTAAAGATATGGAGCGAAACAATCAACCACGAAATGACGGGCCGGAGATCTCAATCTCCTACTTTAATGCGTTTCGCTCCTTGGATTTCGGCGCAGCAGCGCTACCAACTGGGTCACCAATTCTAGACGCTCTCATCAATCCATCGAGCTACTTTGATACCCCCACAGATGCGCTCGAAAACGGCAGGAACTCCCCTAGCCTTTTGGTTCTCGCTCGCGCTTCGCTCTTGGGCTTTGCATTTCACTCTGAGGATTACCAGCGCGAGGGATGGTATAGCTTATTTGACCTAGACCCACGTGGTGCTGGAATCACCGCTGCTACTTTCGCCCTTCTGGGAAGGTCGCCGCAGTCCACACTCGCCTTTGAGGCACTCGGGGACTCGGACTTATCACTTGCCGCTGCGTGCGCTCCGGTAATAATCGCCAAAGGTGATTATTCCAAAATTGAATGCGCCTTGGCTGTGCTTGAGGCGTACGATCTCGGTAGCGCGCAGCATTTCGCCCGGCAGGTCGATACACATGGATTGAGACATATCCACTTCACGACGGAAAGGATTTTGGGGCGCCCCGCAGCTGAGACAACTCCATTACCACTGATACCGTTTGAGGTATGCGCACTGGGTAGGGCGTTGAGCATGCCCACTTTGGACTGTGCTGGCCTAGAGATCGGCTTACGTAATCCAAACGCCGCCACGACTCCTCTTCTTGCAACCCTCCTGCACCGCACAAAAAACGATCACGATCTGCAGGTAGATCGAATAGAGGATCTGCTCTCGAGAAATTCGGGAGCGCAGCTCTTTACTTGGCAGCGGGGCACCACCTCTGATTTCTTCCTTAACTGCTTGACGGCTACGACGCTGTGGCGCGACCTCGGCTTTGAGCTCGCTCCAGAGCTTAAGATACTCGCAGAATCGGTCGGCGCCACCGAGGCGCGCACAGCAACGCCTGGCGTCTCGAGGCCTGAGGTGCCCCCCGGACTTGCTGAAGTGAATAATTTCCGTGTTAGCTCCACCCAGGGCGAGCTCAACCCAGAGCTGGCCCGTTACATGCGGGAGGTATTCGCTCAGATGCAGCAGGAGCTAAAGTCGCAGGGCTCTCTTGAGGCTTCTCATCCGATCTTCCACCTATTGATCGCTCAGGCGTTCGCCGAAAGAGGACTAACGAAGGAGAGTAATGAGCAGGTAATGAGAGCTCTCGAGATATGCAGCTAGGCGAGCTATTTTTCCTCTGAATCGTGGTTCGCTTTCGGTACACCCGAGAGTAGAAAGAACGATGCACCGCCCCCATTTGATCGTACCTCCGCGCTTTTCCGTTCGCTCGAGAGCGTAGCCCACACCGTGTTGTGCCCCGGTCCGCGCGACTATCCGCGCAAGCGCTTCCTCAACATCGAGGTCGACCCGTTTGACTACTCACCGCTCGATATCCACTAGCGGCGGACCTCTCGACACATAAGGTGTCATTATGAACCATACATGTCGATTAAGTGAATCATTGTAACATTATCTGAAGGTAAAAAGTCGCTCTGAATTATTATTTCTCGTGTCACGGCGTCCAGCGAATGCGGATAGCTATCGGAGGACCCGTGATTAATTACAATCCATAGGAGGAACATATGTTCGATCGAAGAGACGGTGATCCTGATCCGGATTTCAATCCTGAGGATCCAGCGGATCAATTCAGCGAGATGATGCGTCGAATATTCGAAGATGGCGACCTATCCGGCTTTCACGGGCTTATGGGGCCGATTCGGGAGAAATCTCCCCGGTTCATTGCGGCCCTTGAGCTCCTCGGCGGAGCGCCGATCAGCGCTCGCCTCGACGCTTTTTTGACGACTCCCCCTGATGTGGGGAGCGATTCCCGAGTAGCACTCGAGATCGCGACGAGTATCTTTCCGGCATCTGAGGCGCTCCAAGAGGCAGCTGCATGGTATCTGCTCTCTCTGAAGGTTTCTGAGGGGCTGCCTTCGCTCGACCGGGGAATGATATTGTTGCATGCGTTGACAGGGAGTCGCGAGGCTCTTCAGTGTCCAGCGTTGCGGATAGCGGCGAAGTGGGCCCAGTTCAAGACTTTAAGCGACCAAGAGCAGGCTGTTCTCCGGGATTTGCCAGGTTATACCTCCGGAACGAGCGGTACATACTAAGCCCCCCGTGGGGGGGAGCGATGTGACGGTACCCACCAACTGGCGAATTCCGAACGTGGGGATCTCCAATTCCTGAAGCACGGCGGAGATAGCCACGCTCCTCCCCCCCCCCCTCTGGCCCCACCCCGGTGGTGCGCGGCAAGTAGCGAAGACATTGAATCGACCATCCCCTGCGGCCGGTTCCCGGAACGTAGCTCGCAGTGGAATACGGTCAGCGGGGAAGCTGCTG
>JBILDU010000039.1:0-24718 GCA_044352465.1 Bdellovibrionota bacterium | reverse complement strand
CCAGATGCGGATGGTGGCGTCATAACTTCCCGACACGATCGCGCCGTCGGGGAGGGCTTGGAGACACTGGACCTCACTCCCAACCGCTATCCGCTCCCGCTCTCGATAATTGTTCTTAAGGATGAACGAAGCGAGGTTTCGGGGGTCGTACCGCTCGTACTCCTTGGCTCGATTAATATCGTCGTTGAGCTTTCTTAGGATCGCCGTTATCTGGTCGAGCTTTTCGTGCTCATGCCGCTTAATTTGGCCGTCGCCGGCTACGGCGTTGATGGCGCGGAACGCCGCGTCCGCGAGCGGTTTCTCCCACGGGCTTGGGGCCACGGGCGAATGAGTAACAGTTGGTTGTTGTGGCTGGTTCTTTAGCGTCATTTTGTTCGAGCCTTATCTCCCTAGTCCGAAGTCGTAGGATGTTCGGTTGTCCGGACGGTCTTCCCCTCGTCTCGATTGACCGGTAATTGGGGTACCGATGTTATGGGTGCCTTGGAGAGAAACGGTTATTTCTTCAATTGTAATCAGCGGTGGTTCTTGCCTCAGTAATGCAGATTGGGGAATTTTCTGTTTTTTGAGGCATGGGCTCGGGGCTTCGGGCGGAGCAGTACGGTGTTTCGGCGCGGTATGTCGCCGGGCGGCGCGGGGTTTTCTTCGGATAAAAGCACAACTGTAAAGAGCCGTCTCTGGCCATGCCGATTTGGGCTGATATTTTGGGTAGGGCCGCCCGCACCGGCTTAAGACGTCTTCGCCAGGTTTACTGCTGACGGTATCAATTGGCCGCGTCTCGACACGTCTACGAGCCCATACGGTGCCGTGCTCTAGCATATGCGGGGCAGCGATCGGGCTACGAAGGTGCCGACGAAAACCTCGTGCGGGCTTTCGTGGGCTCGGCCTCCTTATCATACGGATTTGGCCCATTTCCCCGCGGAATTTCAGGCGCGGTGCCTGTGTGTCCTCCGTTCCGGCCGCGGGTGTCTGCCAGCCGCAGCCCCCCGCTTGGATCGTTGGCAAGTAAAAAGACTCCACAATAAACGCACAAGATGGCTGGTGGGTGTTCGAGCGCCTGTCCCGCTGGCACATGCTCTTAGCATCGCCGAGGCCGAATGTGGGCCTCACCGATGCATCGTGGCGGGCGGGGTGAAGGAGTTAATGAGGCATTCTCTACCCTCGGCGAATGTTACCGGGGTATGCGCGGCTTTGCATAACCTCTTCTGTCAAAGATGCGGTGCAAAGGTCGCAGATGAGAGAATTAAACGGGCGTGACCCGGTGAGCGATGGTAGTCAGGGTGCGGGACCGGAGTCCGTTAAGCCGGCGCCGGCACTGACGCACATCACGCGCGCGGTGGCGGACGACTGGAGTGTCGAGGTGAGTATCGGTCCCGATGCGGGGGGATCGTACGCGGATTTGGATCAACGCAAGGTTGTTCTGGCCGAGGGGCAGGTTAAGGACAACGGTGAATTCGTGGCGGCGCACGAGGGGGCTCATCTCCGCTTCACCCCGACGTTTCACAAGCTTGGGGCCGATCCGGCGAAGCTGGTCGCTCAAATAGGACTGCTACCACTAAAAAATGTTCTCGAAGATTCAGCGATCAATGATCTGATAGCGCGGCTTTATCCAGACCTGGAGCCGCATGTGCGCCTTGCATATCCGCGCGATCATAAGGAGCTGGGCTTTATCTCGCATCCTGAGGTGCTTGAACAAGCTCGCCGAATCGGATTTGTTCCGCGATATGCGCGTGCGCTCGCCGCTCTACTTTCTGACTGGTCAGAGTCGCGCCACCGTTTAGGGTTCGGCAAGCAGAGCAACACTTACCAGAGCGACGCGTACGAAGGCCCAACGGTCAATGACCCCGCTATTGACGAGTTCCTTCGAGCGACGCTCGGCCACTATAGGGCGGCCGTAACTTTCATCGGAGCCGAGAAACCGGATCCGCAGGCGATTTTTGAACTCGGCCGAAAGCGCCACCTGTGGGCTGAGCAGGTGATATACCCCCACCTTCAGAAGCTGCTCGAGGAGGACCTCAAACAAATAGAAAAGGACATCAAAGGAGCGCAGCAGAGCCAACGCGCAAATTCAGGCCAGGGAAAATCTGAAAACCGCGCGGACGGCTCGAGCGACGGGCCCGCGAACCAGACTCAAGGCGAGCGGGATACTAAGAATGGCAAGTCGAAGCCTGCAGCTGATCAATCGTGCGCGGGGGATGCTGAAAACCGGCGCAAGGCTCGCGAAATGATCGCCTCTTTCGATGATGCGATTCGGAAAGCATTGCGGAGTGCTTGCGACAAGCAGGGGGAGGCACCGAGCACCCAAGCGATCGTCGAACGGGAAAACGACGCTACTCGCGCACAAGAGGTAGCTGCGGCGTTCAGTGCTGATTGCTCCAGTGGTGGAAAGGCGCTGCGTGAGGCGGTGCTGCGGGTGCTCTCACCTTACGAAAAGTACTACCACGATGTCGCTTCGCGGATCGACGAAGTCGAGGGGCAACTGCGAGATGTTTTTATCCCTAATAGCCACTTTCGTTGGCAGGGCGGGCAACCGAGTGGAACCAGAATAACGATGAATGCGGCGATGCGGTTCCAGGCGACGGGTGAGGGTGCTAACGAGTTGTTCGAGCGGCGCATCGACCCGACCCGACCCGATATCGGTGTGATCGTGCTGGTTGACAGGTCCGGCTCGATGGAGGGAGAGAAGATTATAGCGGCTATTAAGGCAGCTGTTTTTACGAAAGAGGTATTCCAGCGGATCGGGGTCAAATGTGCGGTCGTTGGCTTTTCGGATACGCAGGACGTTCTCGCCGGTTTCGATGACGACAGCCGGGACCAGGACGTGCAGAAGCGACTGATGTCGGGCTTAAGCGTAAGCGGCGGTACCTGTGATGCTGCCGCGATTAAGCGTTGTATTGAGTTAATCCAAGCATCGCATCACCGTCGCAGCGCTGTCGTGATGCTCTCGGACGGTCAAAGCGGTGAGGGGGACGACCTTCGCCACACGGTAAAGAACCTGGCTGAGAGCGGGGTGCCGGTCGTCCATTTCGGCCT
Source organism: Bdellovibrionota bacterium (assembly GCA_044352465.1). Lineage (GTDB taxonomy): Bacteria > Bdellovibrionota_C > UBA2361 > UBA2361 > UBA2361 > JBILDU01. The sequence goes on along the minus strand of JBILDU010000039.1, from coordinate 21,688 downwards.
CGGAGCGGGTACGTCCGATACGAATAGCTACTACACGCCGGGACGAACATTTGGAGACCTAGAGGTGCAAGGAGTTGGCGACAAAGATTTTTTCACGGTCTTTGCTCGTGAGATGGAGGTACTCGGTCGAGAATTGTATGTGTGATGCTTTAAAAATAGATGTTCAACGGCTGAAAGAATCACGAGCCTGGCCAGGGAGGGCGGGGCAGCTGCCGAGGCGAAGGCGGCTGGAGCGACGCGCAGGCACGGTCTTTTTAGGCTCTTCGAAGGCTTGGAGCGCGCCCTCCGTAGGACAAGCTATCCGTTGGAAAGCTAGCTCAACCTCGTGCGCCGTTCACCGCTGGATCGGGAGGAGACGTATTGAAAGGCGCACGAGGACGAATGCTGCACGTGGGTGCAGCGTGGCGTGTGTGCTGTGAGTCGGCGGGGATTTTTAAGGGTCTGCGTCGATTGAAAAAGCGATTTTAAGGAGCGATAGATGGGAGAAAATCAATCGGGCGTTGCAAGAGATGGCTACGTAGCCGCGGTCCTTCAGAGTGAAGCCGCTCGCTCGATGTCGCGAATGGCGGTTGTGCTTGATCGAGGGGCGACGACGTTTGCGCTGCAAGCGATTCGTGAACAGCTGCCGACGTTCTGCGTGGCGAGTCTGCGTGAATTGACCGCAGCTTTTTCGGCAGCAGGGGAGAGTCCCGTATGTGTATTTGATATCCGGGAGATCCCCCGCGAAGATATCGCTATTTTCGCGAGCTGTTTGGCTGAGAGTTTCGGCTCGAGAGGGGTCGTCTACGTCTTGACGCGCGAGCAGTGGGACGTAATGGACGGAGTGCATTTTGACTTTGTATCGAGGTAAGGGAGAGGAGATATGAGCAAGACTGAAGTCACGGCCCGGATAGGAGGAGTCGGGGTTGATATGGCGGCAAGTAGCCCGCTCGCAAGGCTTCAGGCATTGCGGGAGAAGTATGACGTCGTACAGAACGATCACGGTATCGGTTTCATCGACGGGCCCGGGCAGAATAAAAGCATCGTATTCTCGGCTGTGAAGGGCGAGCAAGTCGTTACCGTTCCCACCACATTGGACCAGTCGGGGTTTGACCGGTTAATGGCAAAAACGATCGCGTTGGATGAGACTCGTGCGATGTTGTTCGAGCTGGCGAAGGCCTATGAGCAGCGGATGCCGATTATGTTGGAAGGGGGAACCGCTATCGGCAAGACCTTCGCCGTGAATCTCTTCGCGAAACTTCTTTACGGGGAGAAGGCGGTAACTCCCGATTTTTATTGTAATGGGCAGACCGACGTTTCCGAGCTCATGGGCAAATACGTCCCCGCAGGGGTTAAGCCTGAAGATCAGCAACGAATTACCCAGTTTTTGAGCACGGAGGCGGGTGCCGCTTTAAAGGCGGAACTAATAAAGGAAACGTCCGGGAATTATAAAATAGAAGAGTTGTATCAGCGCGCGGCAGTACAGCTCGGGTTCTCGATCGACGCTAAAGCGTTTGAGTTCCAGTTGGGGGTATTGCCGAAAGCCATGACCGCCGGTCACGACGCCGAGGGTGTTCTGCAGTATCGCCCCGATGGCCCGGGTGTACTGTTGCATGTTCAAGAGGTCGGTTTGGCCGCACCCGCTGTCGTCAACGCGCTCTTGGGGATCCGCGGGGAGCAGGGGCGGATCGCCGACTCAATTCAGGTTTGGCAAGATGGTGGCCGTAAAATTGATGCTGGACCAGGTTTCTTTGTTGTATTTTCAACCAACCCGCCCGGTAAAGGATTCCAGGAGCGTTTTGCGGTCGATAAGGCGTTAGCGCGGGGTCTAATCTGGATAAATCTTCCCGAGAAGCTCTCTGACGAGTCGCTGCATAAAGCTGCTAAAGCGGTCTTCTCGTTCGACAAGGTTCCGCAGGGTAAAGATGCGGTCATCGACCTTTCCCAAGAGCGGGACCTTGGTGAAGTTCTGGGTGTCGTTATGGCCCGGTTTCACAAGATGTATGGCGATATGATCGGTGGGGGCGAGCCAGGTCGGCAGCAGAAAGTTCCCGCTACCCTCGATTCTTTGTGGCGCGTGGCGGCGTTAATGCAGGATGTTCAAATACTCAACGACCAACGCACGGGGATCGATATGGTTGCCACGTTGCGCGAGGCGGTACGGGGCATCTATATCAACTGTCTCGAGGGCAAGCCTCCGATTGCTCCAGGGGCGGAGCTAAAGAATGACAGCGCTGAAACTATCGGGGGGAAGATTATGGAGGCTTTCGAGGAAAGTTTGAATAATTCGAATGTGACATCGGTAACCGTTCGAGGTGAAAAGATGTCAGCAAAGCAGGCGCTTGAAATGCTGACACGTGAGGCCCTCATGCGCGGTGTGGACGGTAACGTCGCTTCGAAACCGGCGAGCGGTCCTGATATGGAAGAAGTCGCCCGGGGCGTTCGTGCGCAGGATGCCTTAAATCGAGAGCTTCAGCGAATGGGGATAGGTGCTTTAGGCTTGATCGCGGACAGGGTGAAAGCCATGTTAGGGGGTGCTGGCAGCAGCCCGCAAAATTCCTAGCTGGGGCGAGCGCCGCCGGGGTAAGTGGTTTCCTCGCCTATGTCAAATTTGGGGGGTGCTACGTTCTCATCAGGATGCTCGACGGGGAACTGATGAGCGACCTGATAAGCCGCTCGGTGGAGGATTTGTCCCGCTTTTCTGATAATCGGACAAACGTAATCTGAGGGCATTTGATATTCTATCTTGTGCTCCAGTCGCGAGTTAGTGGTTAATCGTCATTCGTCATATCTGTTGCTGTTTTCGAGCAAAGGCACTTAGGGTGTCCCGCTTCGGTGGGCGTGGAACCCGTCTCCGGCACTCGAACATTTGACCGCCTATACCTATCAGGGCCAAAGCTGCCTGAAGGCTGGTGCCTGAAGGCTGGTGCGTGGCAACTTCGAAAACCTATCGGCGACTGAAGACCCTCGTGTGATAACCGCCCGATTGTCCACCGAGATCTTCGAGGATGCCGTTTAATGGGTTTAAACTGGGATGCTCCGATGACGCTCTGCCCGAGCTCCCTTAGCCGTGTCAGCTTACCCCGCTGACCACTCAGGAGATCCTGCACTTGGCTACATGGGGTGGTCGATGCAACGTGTTGTGATCTTCCCCCGAAAAAATTGACGACTTAAGCCACCTCTTTTCGAGTAAGTTTAAATCCCCGCTCGAACTGCTCTGGGGAGCAGTAGTTAAGAGGGGAATGCCGCCGCACCGGGTTATAGAAACGCTCGATGTAGTCGAACGTTTCGTACTCCATCTCCTGGGCTGTGACAACATCTGCGCCGTGAATAGCCTCAACCTTGAACGAGTGGAAGAAGCTCTCCGCAACAGCATTATCGCAGCAATCCCCGGTAGGGCAGTTCCCCCCGGATCTTCCCAAGAACCTCCTCCTTCACGGACTGCGGATATCTTTTACTCACTCTAACACCTTACCGAAATTGACGTGCAGGTGTCTAAGATACGGGGGGAACATCATTCTCCCGCGTCACATAATTAGCATCATCGGCCATAACGATTTCAATTGTGCCAATTTTTGGGGAGATTAATCTATGGACAGAGGTATTCAAGCGCGCGTTGCGGCAGTGGCACTAACGATTGGCTCAGCTCTCTTGCCAGGCTGCGGCGAGGAACGGGGGAAAACTACAGAGATTGGGCCGAATCCGATGGATAGGATATCCACAATGAGCCCTGATATGGCGGAAGTCATGCGCAATGCGCATCACATTTTTCAAGACCTGGCTCGTTCGAATATTCCTGAACAGATCAAACAATTAAACGTGTCTGACTCTGACCTCATCGATGCGCGGCAGCGGGCTAAAGATTTCGCCGATTCGGGACAGTTCTTCGGTGAGAGAACATATTTGCCCGGAGGGATTTATGTCGTGAATCAGATTGAACCTGGTGTTGCGCAGGAAGCGATTGAAGGTGTGCTCAAAGAACGAGGAGTCTCTTTCTAATCGCCCGGGAAACACAAACAAATCCAGCCGACGCGATCCGCGCGCGGCTGATTTTAGCCCTTATGCGAATATTTATTTTTGGACCTGCAGTATTTTGTTTTCTCAGCGCTGCTGCTGAAGCGAAACAGATGGCTGAACCTCCCCCGTCTTGAGAGACAGACAGTTAAGTGAGTCAGCCTTCCTTTTAGAGATGTGATAAAGGAAGGGTATGAATAACCGCAGGAAGTTCATTCGAGAGTACAAGGTGGAGGCTGTTCGGCTAGCCGAACAGCGTGGTTTTTCCGAGGCGGCATCGAGCCTTGGAGTGTACGAATCGTCGCTTTACCAGTAGCGTACGGCACCCCGCAGAGCGCGGTCGACTGAGCGGCCGCGGAAGCCGGTAAAGAACCGAGAGCGATAAACGCCGTAACGCAAACAATCAGAAGCTTTCGCATAAGATCTCAATCGCTGTATATAAAATTCGAACAGGACAAATTGGAAACCGTGCGGCGCAGCGCGCCAACCTCCGACACCCCTCACATTAATGGCAATCGAAAGTGAGGTGACTTTTTAAGATTTAGGGATTCAATTTTCGAATTAAACTTCGACAACGTCCGGCAGGATAGGTGAAAAACCTAGAAAGTGGCACCTCGCTCGAACAGAGCATGAGTCATGATGTGGTGGGCCGTTTCTGCCTAAGCGAGAAGTGGCTGTGCGAGTCTGGGAGTGCGGACAGAAATAACGTTGTGCCTTGAGAGTTACTGAAACTTTTCAAGACAACAAAAAGTCTAAAATGTCTTGCGGGCGACGCAGCGCCGGTCTCATCGTGGTGGTCAAGCCGTTCAGGCGAAACTCTCCAAACCAAGCCGCACTTTCTCCCGCTGCGCAGCGGCACTCGGGCACCTCGCCGCTAAATTCACCCCCCCGGGGAGTCTACCAGAGGTGATCGGACGCTACGAGAAAAAGCTCCCCAGAGCTCCCCGAACGAGTTAGAAATCGAATATCTCGCTCAAAAGCGACTTCTTCTTATACTTCGTGTATTTGGAGTCGTGGGAACGGTGCTCCCGCTCATAGCGGTCATCATCGTCGATACGCTCGCTACGAGGGCGGTGCTCACCGTCTGAGGAGGCGAGGAGCTTATCGAGTTCCCCTCGATCGAGCCAAACTCCACGGCACTTGGGGCAGTAGTCGATTTCGATACTTTTTCGTTCGGCAAGCTTTAGCTCAACGTTGCAGTGGGGACAGTCCACGGGGCCTCCTCGTTTTTTATGAATACTTGAGAAGGGTATCCCCAGAGCATTCAGAGGTCTAATAACTAATATCTTACGCAAAGATAGGTAGAGCCTATTATAAGCAGATAGAGTCAAGCGGCTCTCCGGAGGAGTGAGTCGGCGCGGCGGCTAAGGGGGCGTCACCGAACGGCGAGGGACCAGGATGTAGAGCGGAGCGAGGGAACCGTTACAGAGAACCTCCTTCGGAAGAACGGTTTCGACCTCGCTTCGCTCAACATAACGGCAACGGTAAAACGATTACCGCTGCGCGAGGCTGCTCTGGTTTTGATCCACGAGCTCAACGTCCTTATCCTCAACCGGGAAGACCCTGCACATCACGCCGAGTGACGCCAGGAATCCCGAATTGATCTCGCTCTCGACGGCCGCCCTGAACTTATAGGGCGATTCGAGCACAACTTCACGGCCGAGGCGTTCCACGACTTTCGTGACGGAGCGCCGGATATCGTTCTCGACGTCGCTGTCCTCCAATCCGATCCAGTGACGGATCTTCTGGGGGTCAGAGACGTTAAGTTCGAGCGAGATCGTGAGAACTAGCTTCACCGAGGCGGCGACGCACTCGAGCCGTCGCCATGCCCATGGCCTGGTGTTTACGAGCACCAGATTCGTCACGCCGCGCAACGCGCCGGACTGGATCTGTGCAGTATCGGTGACGAGCACGAGCTCATCGTACCGCGCTGCAAGGATGGCCTCATCCGCGCGGAGGCGGAAGAGCTTCAGCCGCCGAAGGAAGAGGTCCTTCGGGCGGCAGACCAGGAGCACGAGGTAGAATCCGGCGTAAGTTGCGGCGAACAGCACGAGGGCGTGGGGGATGATGCCGAACCAACGACCGACCTCATCGATCGCACACACCACGAAGACCGCGAAGAACAACCAATTCGCAGCGTCGGGGTTATCCCAGAGGGCGCGGTGGTAGATCTCGCGGAAGGTGAGCTTCCTACTCGATTCTTTAGTCATGTTAGCGGGGAAAAAGGGAACCGATCGAACCAAGGTGAAAAGGAGAGAGAACCTTTGTGGGTTCGCTCCGCCCTACGGTGTTCTTGGGGAGATTCGCCAAAAACCCCGTAGAGTGGACGTAAAGCTTCTACCAAAGAGAAAATACAAAGAACGCTTCGGCCTGGCTCCGAAGAGGAGCTTGCTGAATAGCTCGAGCCGATTTCCTACAGCGCGGTAAGGCTACCCGTGGCACCGGTCTTAATCCAGAGGACGCGCAAGTTCGGCGCAATTATGAGGAAGAGATCCGCTTCCCTCAAAGGGGGGAGGGGACCTGTCTGTAAACTAGGTCGACCATGCTTCGCTCGGAAATCCACCAGCGGAAGAGCCGCTGCAGGAATCGCCGCCGTAAATTCGCGAAATCCCGGGTCCCCACGATAGGATACCGTCGGCGCGCCACTAGCTTAAGAGTTTGGTATCGGTAGAATAGAGGTCGGGGAGCGGAGTCCGCGCTCGCCACTTAAATCACTTTACCTTTGGAAAGGTAGAGATTATTCGGAGGAGATATGCCTGAGCAAGCGAGAGTCCCCACGAGCCAGCCGGGAGCTACGGTCAGCGACTTACCAGAGATGTTACTCCGAAATTCTCTCTGTCTCACCGGAGACACGGCGGTCAAAGACGGAGCATCAGAGTCGATACTGCGGCTACAGCATATCATCGTCAATGGACCTCGGGGCATCTTTGATCAGAACAACGGAACTATCGCCTTTGTCACGGGGAGCGGCGAATACCGAGTAGCTCCGTATTCGGAGGTTTTGTCGGAGGCGCTTCGTACGGCAGGGTACAAGGAGCAAACCCTCTTTGTGGCTTTTTCAAACGGTGAGCTTCCAGCGGGAGCTCGTCTCCGTGCTGAGTGGATGCATATCAACAAGCAAGTTCAGGCGTTGCGTCAGGCTCAAGCCGAGGAACGGGCGCTCACAACGTATCTCTCTGAAGCAGCCGTAGCGGGCATCGCTCCCGGGGTGGCTCACCAAGGTGCCTTTTGGTGCGTCGACAACGTTGCCTACCGAGGTTCGTCGCTAGGCCCCGTCCATAAGCTCCCTGGACGATTTGATAACGTTGAGCAACGCGCTCAGATAGTCGGTCAGTATGATACTAATAACGGTCTTTTAGTGTTCGTCGATGAAAGTGGTGCGACCTTTATCGGTCAAAGTAGCCGCGAGAATCTGGCTATCCTCAACGCTGCCGGCTATCGAAGCGGGAGCATTTTCGTACCGTTCTCAAACGGCGAACAACCCCTCAATGGAGCGGATGTGGCTCGCCTTAGAGCGATTCGTACAACATCGAGCTCGTGGTAGTTTGACCCCAGTCGTGTCGAGGCAACTCTCGCACGGCGCGCCAGGGGAGGTAATACAGAGTTTATGACTCACCCGGTATCCGCGGCACGGTTGGGAATCCGGCGGTAGTCTGGGGTGTTCGCACCGTAGTGGCGGAGCAGCATCGTGAGATGAGAACTGCGCCATTGATTCGTCGGTCTGGGGAGTTTATAGCGCTGCGGGATAAACGCAGTGTCCCCGGCTAAATACGGCGGCCCAACCGCCCAACCGGGCGAGATGAGCCGAACTCGATTAGTGTTCGCGGATGGTATACCCTCATCGTTAAAAGCTGGTGCAGACGGTGACGACGCGGGCTACCGCAGGGGGCTCTTTCGTACCCCAGGCTTGCCGCCTCGGCCAATTGCAATCTATTAACTAGCGGTTATTTTTTTCCATCCAGCTATCAACCATGGAACCGAAAGACGCTCCGCGTAACCCTCTGCCACAACGCCCCAGTGATCCGCTAGTTCCTCACTTCCTTGATCGAGCGAGTCGGGGTGGGGGCGGCGGTGCGGACGGTTTTGACCCGCCCGATCTTAACCTCCTGACGCGAGTAGAGGCCCTCGCTCGACTCGCGGGGCTCGCCGAGTGCATTCATCGGAGCGCCGCTCACAGGAACGACGAATGGAAGAAGTCGTGGCAGGCCTATTCGCAATTTGAGCGCGTCGCTATTTTCCGCGTAGCCGATCCACAGGCCCGTGCAAGTATGGTGACCGATCTCCTCACAATCGCGGAGGCGACCCGCGACCGGAGTGCGACCGAGGCTGCCGCGAGTATCCTCTCAACCGCGCAAGACCTCACCGACGGTGCCCGTGTTGTCGACCTGGTTGGCGCTGAAAAGCTTATTTTCTCGCCCTACAGCGAATGGCTCCAGGAGATCGTGTTCTTGCTTAAGCTGTGGCCCCGCATGAGGGGAGTCGAGGGACTTCCTCCACCCGAATCGACTGAGGATATGGTCGAGGCGCTGGAGCGGCTCAGTCTTATCGACGAGCGCCTTCGCGCCAATCGAGAGCTTTTTGATAAGGCGACCCTCGACCGCGCACAGATTCCGCTCGTCCAGTGCAGTAACGCCGAGCTTCTTGTGCACGAGTTTCAGCGTGCCCGAGAGGGGCTGTCCGCCTCCTCTGAGGAGCCACGCGACCTCCCGAGCCTTCGCGGAGAGGGCGAGCAGTTGGACGATCTTTGGTCGATCGCTCAATCGATCCTGGGGGGGGATAACGACGTCCTGGGCGAGCAATCGAACGACGCTGCGGCTTCCTCATGGACCTCCCCCGCTGAACTATACGCGCGTTACTATCATAAGCTCGATGCTTGGCATTACTCGGGACTCGCCCTTGTAGACTCGCCGGCGCGACATTGGGACGCTTCAACCACCGCTCTAGTCACGGAGACCCTGCGGCTATTCCCGGCCCGGATCTTCTTTTTTCAGGGAATAGCTCTTCATCTAATTCGAGCACCCCAACCCGTCGATCGTCCTGAGGCACAGGGCGCCTCACTTCTCGGCAGGATCTGGCTCTTTGACTTCGGCGCCTCAGCTGAGCCCGACACGGCCGAACCACGGCTTACTCGGGCCGGCCGGACGACCCTCCACGAAATCGGGCATTGTTGTCACACCGTTTTCCACAGCGAGTTTACCCAACTCTCGGGCTGGAGTTTTATTCCAAAGAACGAATACACCGACCTCGGAGAGGATACGATTCTGTATCGGGGAAAGAGCATTCGGACCGGTGATGAGCTTTTGAGGTTCGGAGAGCGGCATGTGCTCACGCTTGAGAACGATACGGCGTGGATTTATCGGCGCGGCGCGCGATTTGTAACCGACTACGCCACGGGCAGTCCATTCGAGGACTACGCTGAAACGCTGACGATGTACTTCGTCAATCCGCTCGCGCTCAAAACTGCAGCGCCCGAGAAGTTTCGCTTTATGGATTACGTGTACGGCAAGGGACCGGAGTAACCACCTCCGAGTCACCACCATCGCCCCGGTCGTCCCGAGGCGATGTCGGAGCTTCGGCCGATTGCGGCTCAGTGTTCAAGTGGCAGTGAAAACGACCTTCGCCGCGACACGAAGTCGAGGATCGGTCAGAGAAGAGGCGATGCGTTGGGGCGGCTCTGGGCTCTCGGAGACCCATGGTGATACCCGTAAGGCGATTCTTCCAAAAATCCACTCCTCTTCGATGTTCTGCGGGCCGCTTTTGCTTCCCGGGCCAAGCCTGGCTCGTAGCTCGTCCGCTATCTGGGCGTGATTCCTCTCTGCATCATCGTGAACGATATAGGCCGCCTGAGCGAACCGACAGGGGAGCTCGGCGCTCTCGGGATTATAGGGGGCATGAAAGGAAAGGGGTACCGACGAGAGCGTTGTCACCGCGGGGAGGGGAACCTCCTCCTCGACACCGCGACCCCGTACCAAACCGTGCCTTAGGGCGAGCTCACGCAGGGGGGTCTTCAGGTCGAGTCCACTCTCCTGTAGAAGAGTCAGGGCGCTCTCTTCAGAGCGATCGGTAACGGGGAACCCGTGGGGGGGCACGAGATCAGGAAATAGTTTCGACAACCAAGCAAACGGGCACGGCATAGAGAACTTCGTCCACGAACGAACGGTAAAATGTTAGCGCATGTCAGCGCCAAATTCACCTCAAATCGTTTCGAGGTCTCTTGTGGCGCGCGCTAAGTTACCTTGGGCAGGGGCTTATCCACCTCCAGCGCCTTCATGAGCGCCCACGCATCAGCGAAAACGAGGTCGCGCAGCTCGTCGGGCTTGGCCGACTTTACAAAACGCCCGAGGCTCAAGACCCGCCGAACAATCTCTGGGGAAACGATCCCCGGTATCTTACGGATGAGGATCTGATCGTCCCACGAGTCCGACTGATCGGCATGCCACCGCTGAGCCGCGTAATAAAAAGACGCTGGTGGTAAGATCTGAATCTCGATGTCGGTTACCTCAGCACCAGCCCAAATGCCGAACCCCTTGAGCCAATTCGCTCCGCCAGAATCAGCGGGGGAGGTCTTCGGGATAGAGAGCGTCTGAGCGAGAATCTTAAAATCTCTAATAAAGGCAGCGTTGAGTACCATCTCGCGACCGCACTCCCGGAGAAACAAAAGGTAGAGGCTCCCGTCGCTCACATGGGCCCGCGAAATCCTCCCGCGGTGTGTTTTGTCCTCACCTTCACGCCACGGTGAGCGGTAGGTGACCTCAACGCTTTCACCAGCCGCTGCCGCAAAGACGTAGCGGAGAAGCCCTCGATCGGCGATATCTCCCACAATCGTGTTATCGCAGGAAAAAACCGAGCCGAGTGGTTCCAGGTCCCGAGCGATGCCGCGGTTACTCGTCGCAAATTGGCTCCAGAGGCTCTCAAGATGGCTGTTCAAATCTTCAGCATCGAGGGTGGCTGCGAGATCGCGGACGAGCAGAAGGGCAGTGAGCTCGTCCTTTCCCGGCGGCAAGATATTGGGAAGTTGATAGCTCTTGTCGGGAAGGTAATACCCCTTCTCAGATGCCTCATACTCCAGCGGTACCAAGTATTCGTCGCGTAGGCGTTTGATAGTGCGCTGGGCGGTATTCCGCGAACATCCGCACAACTCAGCCAGACTCGAGGCGTTCGGAAAGCGATTCGCGGAGAGCTCAACAAAGAAAGCTCGAGCGCGCCGCAAAAACGTATTCCCATCAACTACCATAAGAGCCCTCCGTGAATCTTGATGCTACTGAGCATTCCTATCTTAGAACCGGGCAACCCACCAAAGACCCGCCCCAGGACTTGGGGTAGGTTTTAGGGACCGGTGATATCGGCGCTGCGGCCCCATAGTAAGCTCAAACCGAATCCCGCAGCTACAGGCGCTTCACCCCAAAAACCTATTCCTCGACATCTGAGGGGCTGCAGGAGAAGTTGATGCTTGCTGCATCTCGAGAGGCTAACCAACCTGCCTCAGTAGTGTTGCTCCCGGCTCCGTGTTAGTGTTCGTTCATATTCTCAGCGAATCATGGACTTATCGCTCATATATTTACCGACAGCCGTCGCACTCGGTGCACTGCATGCTCTTGAGCCGGGACACGCCAAGACGCTTACCGCCGCGTATCTTATCGGCACCAAGGGAAAGGGGCGCGACGCGATTCTCCTTGGTCTCTCGGTTGCTTTTACCCACAGCTTCGTCGTTGTGGGGCTATCCATCGGCGCGGTGCTTCTCGGGCGCGAAGCCTTTACCGATGAGGCCATCGATTTTTTGGCGGTCGGAAGTAGCGTCGTTGTAATCGTTCTAGGCTTCTGGCTTCTCTCCAGACGGCTCAGAGTGCTTCGAAAGAGGGGATCTCACCGCCATGCCCACGAGGAACACGACCACCAACACGACGACGCGGACCACGATCATAGCAACGATCTGCCTGAGTACGTCAGGCGTGGGGAGCGCCCCTCCGTTTTGCAGATTATCGCCTTCGGAGCCGCCGGAGGACTCGTCCCGTGCCCAAGCGCGGTGAGTGTCATGCTCCTCGCACTCTCAGTGAGCGCCACCGGGAAGGGGCTTATCCTCGTTCTCGGATTTAGCGCAGGGCTCGCGCTGACGTTGGTAGCGGTAGGGCTCCTCGTCGTCTCTGGGGTGACGACGCTGACCTCGACGGGGCGGTTCTCTCGTTGGGGACGAATTGCGCCCACGCTCGCGGCAGCGCTGGTTATCCTCTCCGGTTTTTTTGCGCTTGGGGTGGCGCTCTTAGGTCGCGGCGCCGCGCAGTGAGAGCGCCAGACGTGCGAGCATTTCCCGGAGGAGACCGCCGATAGAGACTTCTGACGGCCACCTATTCATCTTCACCAAACGTCAACGCTCCCCCCGGATTTTCATCGACGGTGCGGCGTCGCTTATCGTAATGCTCGACCATCGGATTCCGTCCATCCGGCGCGCACCACGGGTGATTCGATTCCCGTGGAGGGTCGGACTCTGTCCGACCGGCGCGGACCACGGGTGACACACACACGGCCCGACAGAGTCGGGCCCTCCACGAGGGGGGAGACCGCGACGCAGATTTGAAGGGCCCGATTCTTTCCGGCCATCGATCACCACCGCTGATTCAGATCGATTGGAGGGTCGGACTCTGTCCGACCGGCGCGGACCACGGGTGACACAATCACGGCCCGACAGAGTCGGGCCCTCCATAAGGGTGGAGACCGCGACGCAGATTTGAAGGGGCCGATTCTTTCCGACCATCGATCACCACCGCTGATTCAAATCGATTGGAGGGTCGGACTCTGTCCGACCGGCGGGCACCACGGGTGACACATACACGGACAAAGTGAGGAGTTTTTTCTCAATCTTCCCCAAACGACAGATCCACCCCCGGATTTTCATCGACGGTGAGCCGTCGCTTATCGTAATGCTCGACCATCTGGACGCTCGCGTGGCGGGAGAACTCCTGCACCAGACGGTGCGGCACTCCGTCGGAGAGGAGTTTGGTGATCGAAGTGGCGCGGGCTGAGTGGGGAGTCAGGAACTTTCGGCCGGTGGCACGCGCGCAATAGCCGCAAAACATCCGATAGACACCGGTCGACGAAAGGGGATTTCGAGTCGGAGTTCGCCCACCCCTACCTCGAAAACTTACGAACAGCGGCTCCGCTGGGCCTGCACCGACCTCAGTGCGCACCTGAAGGTGCGCCAAAACGGCACGCCCCGCCCAGCCCGGAAGGGCTTGAGCCGCATCCTTTTGTGCTTTAGTCGCCCGCAGATAGAGATACACATTACCTTTGCCGGACCGGCGCACATCACCGACACGAAGCCCGACGACCTCGCTCCGCCGTAAGCCGCCACCAAAAAAAAGACTCAAAATCGCTTTATCCTGCAGCCCTTTGGCCGATGATAAATCCGGGAGCGTGAGAATTTCGCGCACCTCGTCGAACTGGACCATTTCAGTCGGGCGCTTGCGGCCGCTCTCCTTTGGAGGCGGAGGCACCCGATCGACATCAAAGGGATTCACGCCGATGGGGAAGCGGTGGGCGATGAGGAGCTTATAGATACGCCGGAGGACCGTAAACTTCTTCGCCATAGTGGCGTTTGAAAGGGTCGACTCAAGACCGGTGCGCTTCTCCGCACGGCGGCGCTTCGGGGCGACCTCGAGAGCACGGCCCTCGGATGGGACCACCGCGTGCTTCCGGATCGTCCGAGGCGCTTGGCCGGCTTGCTTTTCAAGCCACAGCCGAAACGCCGCGGCGTGAAGATCGGTCGCCTGAGTAATGGCGGTGGCTCCGGCGGACGAGCCGGGCTCCGCGCCCAAAAAACGAGTCCACTCGGCCACGACACCGTTGTAAGTGACCTGCGTAGTGGGCGCCTTCATCGACAAGAAGCTGCTTATCGTCTGCCAAACGGCGTGAACGGCGGGTGTCGGGGTCGTATCCATAGCTTCTCCAGACTGGCACAAACTACCCCCAATGGGAATAGTATTATAGTTCTGGTGATGTAACGGCGGGGGAGACGGTGTTCGGGATATCTACCCAAAACTGCGACGTTTTTCTTAGTTTAAACTTTTGACCCGCCCTTTATCTCTGGTACACTAAAAAGCTCGCGCACGTTTGCTGCAAATTCGCAGCACGCCTTGTTTGTTGTTGGAGTTCCCCATGAGCGTCGATGTCGATACCGCCCTTTCAGACCGCGTGCGCCACGTCGTGGCTTCGATAAAGACCTGGGACCGTCACGACATCATGGAGCTCCACGCCCTCCTCATGGAGCTAAAGAAGATCACCGCGCTCTTCGACCAAGACCCAGCCTGGTACATCACCCGGACCCAGGTTCCAACCATGCCGCTACCGGCGGGCGTCCCCGAAGAGTCCATTTGGGGATGCGACCTCAGCGGCGTTTGCCTGGTAAAACGGGAGGATGAATTCGCATTTAAGGCGCGCGCCGCGACCGATCTAGCGCCGGGCGTGGTATTCGAGGCCGACAGGGGTCTTAACCCCCGCGAGGTCCTCGCCGGCGTCGGCCGAAAAAAGAGGATCACCGTGCAACTCCCCCACCGCGAATACGCGGCGATGCTCCGCGCGATGCGCCAGGACGAAGAGGTGAAGGTGGCGAGTTGGGTGCGAAAGATAATCGTCAAGGAGCTAAAAGGCCGTAAGCTCGAGTAGCGACCACCGTCAGGTGAGCAACGCTCGCGGCAAAAAAACCTCTTTTGCCTAAATACCAAGGCCCCCGAACGAGTCGACCTAAACGTAATCGTTCCCGTACTCGCCTGGCTGCCAGTAGTTATGTGTGCGATAGTCCGTCATCCGTTTGAGCACCACATCACGGAAAAGCGCCCCGTTGAGATAGACCCGGTCGTTTGAGAGTGCGACGAGACCGTAGCGAGCGAGCCCTTCGACGATAGGCCCGGTTTCAGCCGTAATGGATTCTCCCCAAGGACACCTCAGCAGCCGATCGATAAGCGCCTGCTCCAACACCGTTATACCACGCTCATAGACCCGGATATGATTCACTATCAACGGCTCCAGAGGGGTCGTCGTAAGTGGGACGACCTTCCCACGGACGAGCTTGTCGATATCGGCGCGACCGTAGTGGCCCCCGTGCTTTCCATCCTCCTTGGCTTGACGGCACACATCCACCAGTGCGCTCACCTCGAGCGGACGTCCTCCGGCGGCGCGGTGAATCTCCACGATTGCATGCACGCTCAACGAAATGCCGCAGCCTTTGGCCTTCGCCTGAACGAGCTGGGCACTCTCGCCGAGGGTAAGAGGGCTCAGGTAGATAGAGCGAAAATCTGGAAAAGCATTGTCATATCGCGGCTCAATCGTCGGCGCCCTCTGGACGATAAGGCACAATCGTACATGCTCGATTCGAGCTAGTGATGCGATATAAGCAAGATGTGCGGGATCGTAAGCGTAATCGGCTATTTCGTCGAGGGCGACGAGGACCGGGGGTAGCTGTCGCTCCCGACGCTCCCGCGCAACGAAGCTAAACGGATTTCCCCCCCGACCGATGTGCGTATCGAGCCGTGCGGCGATCTCACTCCGAGAGACATTCTCCCCGAGTCGCTCTTGAAGCGCGGCGACGTGATCGACCGCCTCCCGTGCGCCGTAAATCTTTCGAAACTCCTCACTACTCCGCCATCGAAGCGCCGGGTACGGCGCATCTTGGGAATTGATAAAGAGAAATCGATCGAAGAGATTCGCATGGTCGATCGCCGCAAAGACGAGCTCAGTCTTACCGGCCCGCCACGGCGCTCGAAGGATTGTCCCGTCAACCTGCTCCCACGCCGCGAGAAGCTCCGCTTCTTTCTCTGCACGGATGACCGCTCGATGAGGACAGGTAGCGTGCCGCTCGAGAAACTTTGCTTCGGCAAAGTCGAACTCGGTCTGAATGCTCTCTTTCCTATCAAGGTCAGACGCCGCGATGAAACGAAGCTCGGCCAGCGAACTCCAATCGCTCACATCACGCTGCTGGCCGTTCCGAGGGCTCACCATTCTCAGCTCTTCTGAACATACGGGCACTTACCCGAGGCTTTATCTTCCCTGAAAGCCGTCGCCTAATAAATCCCGGCAAGATCAAGACGTAACCCCTTGTACCCGCACGATTAAGCTTCAGAGGAATGCTGATGCGGCCGACTTAAGAAAGTATGAAAACTGTTCTCGTTATAGAAGACTCAGCCGATTTTCGAGACGATCTCGAAATGCTCCTGAGCGATGATAAATACCTTGTTGTGTCGGTACCGTGCCCCCACGATGCCTTTGAGGCGCTCAAGCGGGAGAGCTTCGACATCATCCTCTGCGACCTCCATATGCCCTTCGTTCTCGACGAACGGATCGTTGAGTATCCGTATTCGATTGAGGTGGGTATTCAGACAATCAAGACCCTCCGCGATTCCCTTCCAGATACGCCGATTATAGGGATCACCGCCTCGATGCCGTCCGATATGGCGCGCCTCGAGCAGGAGAAGGACCTGGGCCCCCTTCTTCAAAAGCCGTTTAGCCGCGATCAGCTTATTAAGACCCTTGAAGCTTATTGCGTTTGGGCGATGCCGAGCGAGAGCATGCACTAAGGCGCGGCGTAAGCCGTACCACGAGACCACTCCGACCGCTCCAGCGCCGGCCGTCCACTCTTTAGAGGGCAGATCGAGGAGCGCTGCGAGTAGCGGATCCGCCTCAGCTTCCTCGTCATCGACGCTATCGGCCGAGCTTTGGTTCTTGGCTTTCTTTACACATTCGCATTTCACTCCGCTAATACCGATATTCGTCTGGCATGTAGGCTTCTCTTTGGGACAATCCCCCGAGCAGGTAACGCCGGTCCAATCTTTTGTGCAGTCGCTGGTAACCGAGAGCCCCCCGGTCTCCTCTAGCTCAACCGATCCCCCCTTCCGTCAAAACCCCTCGCCGAAGCTGCACTTTTTTACTATAACCGGACCGATCCGCCTCGGTAAGCGGGGGTATTTTTGGAGTTCCTCCCATGCGTGTGTCCCTCCCCTCTATCGCTCTTTACTGCGTGCCTCTCCTCGTAGGCTGTAAAAGCCCACCGGTTCAAGCTCCCCCCTCCCCCGTTAAGGTCTCTACCGTCACCGTCGCTCCCGCCACAGTTCCGGTCAGTCGGACGTTCGTTGGCCAGGTACAGAGCGTTAACCTCGTTGAGGTCCGCTCAAAGGTCTCGGGGTATCTCATAAAGCAATCATTCGAGGAGGGTAAGGTCGTTCAGGAGGGACAAGAGCTCTTCGTCATCGATCCGAAACCATTCCAGGCAGCGCTCGACGCCGCGAACGCTGCGCTCGCCGAGGCGAAGGCGCGACTCGATGTGACGGAGCGGAATCTTGCTCGGGCGAAATCGCTCATCGCGACCAACGCGATCAGTCAACGCGACCTCGACAACGCGGTCGCTTCGCGGTCCTCCGCGGACGCGGCGGTACAGGGGGCGACCGCTAACGTCGAGAGCGCCCAGTTAAACCTTGAATACGCAACGATTCGGTCCCCTATCACCGGTCTTATCGGTCGTTCGCTCAAAAAAGTGGGGAGCCTCATGTCGGTCTCCCTCGGCGACGACGGTGTGATGGCGCGGATTACCCCGCTCGGAGAGATGCATGTGAACTTTGGCGTCTCCGAGGCGGAGTGGCTAACGTTTAAGAGGGATCTCAAAGCGAAGCGGATCGCTGCCCCCGAGGATGGTGTCTTTCTAGTCGATCTACGACTGAGCGATGGGACGACCCATCCGCAAACCGGGCGGGTCAAATTCCGTGAACCGATCATCGACCGCACCACCGGCACCATCGCGGTAACAGCGACGATTCCCGACCCCGACGACCTTTTGATACCGGGGCAATTTGTCCGAGTGATGGTGAAAGGGATGAGTAAACCCGATGCTATCGTCGTGCCGCAACGGGCGGTGCTCCAGGGCCAAAAGGGAAAGATCGTGTACACCGTTGAGGGTGGAGACACCGCGAGCCCTCGCACCGTCGAGGTGGGCGAATGGATCGGGGAAGATTGGGAGGTCTTGAGCGGCCTGAAAGCCGGTGACGTAATCGCCGTTGACGGCGCGGTGAAGCTCCAACCGGGTGTCCCCGTTATCGTCGCAGATGGTAGAGGTGAAAGCGTCTCCCCCGAGACCAAGTCGTAAGCGAAAGAGAGAGGCTTTGCCATGATCTCCCGTTTCTGTATCGACCGTCCGATCTTCGCCTCGGTGATCTCGATAGTGATCACGTTGGGAGGGCTCGCCGCGATGGGCAGTCTCCCGATCGCGCAGTTCCCCGAAATCACCCCGCCAACGGTACAAGTTGCGTCGGTCTTTACCGGTGCCAACGCCGAGGTTGTAGCGGGCAATATCTCCGCCCCGGTAGAGCAGCAGATCTCAGGGGTCGAGAACATGCTCTACCAGCAATCGAGCAACTCCTCGAGCGGCGAGTCGATGGTCACCGTCACCTTTGAGATCGGCACCGATGTCGACCAAGCGACGGTGAATACTCAGAACCGGGTGAAGCTCGCTGAGCCACAGCTCCCCGAGGATGTCCGTAGAAACGGGATCTCGGTTAAAAAGAAGTCGCCGAATATGCTCCTCGTCGCGGTACTGCGCTCCCCCGACGGTTCGTTCGACGATGTATTTACGAGCAACTACGCCTCCCTCTACATCCTCGAGCGGCTCCCCGGTGCAGGCGATGTGACGGTGTTCGGGGGTAAAGACTATGCGATGCGCTTGTGGCTTAACCCCGACCGGATGGCGGCCCTAGGGCTTACGACGAGCGATATCGCCGCTGCGGTCCGGGAACAGAACCAACAATTCGCGGCGGGTAAGGTCGGGCAGCAGCCGATGGCGGGTCCTCAACAGCTCACCTTTCCGGTCTCTACGAAGGGGCGGCTGGTTGAACCAAGGGAATTCGAGGAGATCGTCATCCGCGCTAACTCCGACGGCACGATGATACGGCTTAAAGACGTCGGTCGGGCGGAGCTGGGCACGAAGGAATACGAGAGTCTCGGCCTTCTCAACGGCAAACCCGGCACCTTAATCATCGTGTATCAGCAACCGGGCTCGAACGCCCTCGACCTTGCGGAGAACGTCCGGAAGACCCTCGCCGAGCTTTCGAAGAGCTTCCCCGATGGGCTTGAGTACTCGATTCCGTACGACACGACCCGATTCGTGGAAGTGTCGATTGAAGAGGTCGTGCACACTCTTTTTGAGGCGATCGTGCTCGTGCTCCTCGTCGTCTTCCTCTTCCTTCAGAGTATTCGGGCGACCCTCGTCCCGCTAATCGCAGTCCCCATATCGCTCATCGGCACCTTTGCGGGGATGGCTGCACTCGATTTTTCGATCAATACCCTCACCCTTTTCGGAATGGTACTTGCGATCGGTATCGTGGTCGACGATGCGATCGTCGTCGTTGAGAACGTCGAGCGACTCATGCACGACGAGAAGCTCTCCCCGAAAGACGCAGCTCGAAAGGCGATGGACGAGGTTACCGGCCCCGTCATCGCGATCGTCTTGGTACTCGTCTCGGTATTCGTGCCGGTTGCCTTCTTGGGCGGTATGACCGGTGAGCTCTATAAACAGTTCGCCGTCACCATCGCTGTATCGGTGGTGCTCTCAGGAATCGTGGCGCTGACCTTAAGCCCCGCGCTGTGCGCGATCCTTCTCAAGCCAACCCACGGGGAGAAGGGGCGATTCTTCGCCGCTTTTAACCGTTTCTTCGATTGGGCCACGGCGAAGTATACCGCCGGCGTGAAGCGGGTTCTTAGACGGGGAGCTCTCTTCGGCGGAGTCTTTGTGGCGCTCCTTGTCGCGGTCGGTGGACTCTTTCATCGGGTACCGGGCGGCTTTGTTCCCCCCGAAGACCAAGGGTACATCATGTTCTCGGTGCAGCTCCCCGAAGGGGCATCGTTACTACGCACCAAAGCTGCAAACGATAAGGTCGAAGAGATCGTGCGGGCCCATCCGGCGGTAGAGGATATCATCTCGTTCGTGGGATTCGATCTTATCGCGGGGCAAAATAAGAGCCGGGTTGCTTCCCTCTTCGTCATTCTCAAGCCGTGGGAGGAGCGCACGACCCGCGAACTTCACGCCTTCGGGGTGCTGAAGAAGCTTTCCGCAGAGCTTCGTTCGGTGGAGACTGCGAATGTAATCGGCTTTAATCCTCCGACTATTCCCGGACTCTCCACTACCGGTGGTTTTGAGCTCTACATCCAATCACGGGGTGAGGGCGATACCCAGCGGCTCAACGAGGTCGCTCAGGAATTTGTAGCCAAGGCGCGGAAACGGGCTGAATTTGCCGGGGTCGTGAGCACTCTTCGAGCGAATTCGCCCGAGCTCTACGTTGAGGTGGATCGCGAGAAAGCGAAAGCGCTCGGGGTAAACCTCACCGATATCTTCCAAACGATTCAGGCTTCGTTCGGTTCGCTGTACGTCAATGACTTTAACAAGTTCGGCCGGGTGTATCGGGTACAGCTTCAAGCGGAACCCCAGTTTCGAGCGACCCCCGACGATATCGGACGGCTCTTCGTGCGGGGGCGGGACAATAAGATGCTCCCTCTCGCGACCCTCGTGACGCTCAAGAATTCGAGCGGTCCCGAGGCGCTCGATCGATTTAACGGCTTTCCAGCGGCGAAGATCATGGGGAATCCCGCTCCCGGGGTAAGCTCAGGTGATGCGATGCGGGCACTCGAGGAGCTCGGAGCCGAGCTTCCGCACGGCTACAGCTACGCCTTTGCCGGTGAGTACTATCAGCAGAAGAAAGCGAGCGGTAGCTCAACGGTCGTGTTCGCCTTCGGGGTGGTGATGGTATTTTTGATCCTCGCCGCGCAGTACGAACGGTGGACCCTCCCCCTCTCCGTTATCTTGGCGGTACCGCTCGGACTCTTTGGGGCGCTCCTCGCAGTGTTCCTCACCGGGCACACGAACGATGTCTACTTCCAGATCGGGCTCATTACCCTTATCGGTCTCGCCGCGAAGAATGCGATCTTGATCGTTGAGTTCGCAGTGCTGAAGGCGAAGGAGGGGTTATCTCCCCTGGATGCAGCGGTGGAAGCGGCGCGGCTCCGTTTCCGGCCGATCTTGATGACATCCCTTGCCTTCATCTTGGGAGTAGTGCCCCTTATCACCAGCTCAGGCGCGGGTGCGGCGAGCCGTCACTCGATCGGGATCGGGGTTTTCGGCGGCATGATCGCGGCGACGATCCTCGCGGTATACTTCGTTCCACTTTTTTATCTCGTTATCGAGCGGCTGAGCGGTAGGGGAAAAACCGACACCGTATCTAACCCTCCGAACGAACCGGTCCTTGAAAAGGTAGCGTAAATGAACAGGAAGCTTCTCTCCCCTCTCGTGGTGTTTCTCTCGGCTTGCACCGTTGGTCCCGATTATGTGGCGCCGCCGCTCGATATCCCAAATAACTGGCGGAATCCCGCTCTAGTCGTGGAGGACCTCACCAACACAAAATGGTGGGAGCGGTTTAACGACCCGGAGCTTACCGCGCTGGTCGTACGAGCGCTTGAGGCGAACCGGGACATTCAGATAGCAGCGGCGCGGGTCGAACAGTTTCGGGCACTCTACGGCGTATCGCGCTCTGCGCTCTATCCCGAGGTTGATGCTTCTGGGGGGTACGCTCGCTCTCAACCGTCTGAGACCGCGGTTCCACCGACAAACGGCAAGGATTTCAATTCGTACGCTATCGACGGTGGGCTCAGGTGGGAGATCGACCTGTGGGGT
>JBILDU010000108.1:0-8997 GCA_044352465.1 Bdellovibrionota bacterium | reverse complement strand
GAGCGCGCGCGGGGTACTTCTCAACGTCGTCACCGGCGTTGTGCAGGCATACGTCGAGCTCCGTGAACTTGATCAACGGCTTGGAATCTCGAAACGGACCCTCAAGAGCCGCGCCGAGTCGCTCCGCATCGCCCGCGAACGGTTTAAGAACGGAGTCGTCTCCCAACTCGATATCAAACAGGCGGAGAGCGAGTATCTCTCAGTGGAGCTGACGATCCCCGACCTCGAGCTCGCGATCGCTCGGCGTGAGAGTCTTATCTCCGTACTGCTCGGTGTTCCTCCGGGACCGATCAATCGGGGTAAAACTATCGATCAGCTCAACGATGCCGTTGTCATTCCAGCGGGCCTTCCGGTGGATCTCGTCAAAAATCGCCCCGACCTCATCGAAGCAGAGGAGCGGCTAAAGAGCGCGACCGCTCAGATCGGGGTCGCCCGAGCGGAGTATTATCCGAGACTGAGCCTCACCGGAATTTTCGGTTATCTCAGCGCCGACTTTTCCGATTGGCTCAAAAGCGAATCGAACGAGTGGCAGATAGCGCCGGGACTTGGGGTCCCCGTCTTTACCGCCGGACGCCTTGAGAACCAAGTGAAGGGCGCCGAGGCTCAGGCGAAACAAGCCGAATGGGCGTATAAACTTCGGCTTCTTGAGGCTCTGCGTGAGGTCGAGGATGCCCTGGTGGGATTCGAGCGGGGTACGAAGCGGCGCGACTTGCAAGCATCCCAAGTGCAGGTGCTGAAGGGGTACTTAAGCCTCTCCCAACAACGGTACGATGAGGGGCAAAGCGACTACCTCGATGTCCTCGACGCTCAGCGTAACCTGTTCTCAACCGAGCTTAATCTCTCGATCGTTGAGGGGCGGCTGATCGCCGAATACATCAACCTTTTCCGCGCTCTGGGAGGTGGATGGATTCAACAAGCGGAGGGGATACGGTAATCCCTTGGTTAGGTTTGCGGGTGCATGCCATAATAGAGAGATGATTCGAACCAAATCTTGGCTCCCTCAGGTCTTCCTTGCTCTAGCGTTAGCCCTTTACCAAGGCGGGGTCCCCTCCGCGCTCGCAGCGAACTCCGAGGGCACGGGGATCGATCAGTCGTTTGGAGGCTCGGATAGCACCGTCCCCAGCGCACCGGATGGTGTTGATGGTCCCGTTAATCCGTGCCCGCCAGGTGGCCCATTTGGCTCCAATGCCTACTACTGCGGCATGCAGATGTGTCGCCTTGGGCAAACCGGCATACCCTTCGGGCCATGCCCGCCCGGGGTCGAGTGTTGTCCGTGGCTTGGTGGAGGCGGCGGCAACGTATGCTGTGCGCCTGGTGACTCGAACTGTCCGTGCGGCCCTTGCCCCGGAGGTGAAACACGGGTGAAGGGTTTTCAAGCGGACCCGTGCTCATGTGGCCCGTGCTGTCCAAATGCGCGGTTCTGCCCAAGTGGTGGTGGGGATGGGAGTGCGCCGCAATGCTGCGATGCTGGGTTTGCTTGTGTTAACAACAATACCTGCTGCGCCGTAGAAAGGGTGTGTGGCTCCTCTTGTTGTACCGGCTCAGATGTTTGCGTCGCCGGCGCTTGTCAGCCCCCAGCATGTCCGGATGGGCGGGCACGGTGCGGTGGCGCGTGCTGCCAAGCGGGGGTTGATTGTATCAATGGGAGCTGTGGGTGCCCAAATGGCCAGACTGTCTGCGGTGTAGCTCCGAACCAGCGGTGCTGTCCGGCAGGCCAATGCCGCCCGGACGGGACATGCGGCGGGGGTGGTGGCTCGGACGGACAAGAGGTCTTTATTCGAGGCTAGTTGTCGCGGCAGCCGCTATCCGCCTTCCTCCTCGCCCTACGGGGTAGATGTTAATGTGTCCAAAAAAGCTTGGAGCGTAGAGAGCTCATTCTCGGTCAATCCGAGCGGTCGCACGTGCGGTGAGCGACTGGGGCGAGCGATGTTTCCACCCCGTGAGTAAAAGAGCAGAACCGCATCCAGAGAGGGCAAGGAACCATCGTGCATATAGGGAGCTCGACGGCCCACCTCTCGGAGGCCGGGGGTTTTAAAGTGATGGAGATACTCCGGTTTTGGCCCCATCGTCGTGGCAAGACCAAGGTCGGTGTTGAGTCCGATATCGTGGGTCATCCCGTCGGTAAACCGCCACGACATGTGACACTCAGCGCACGCCGCCCGGGCATGAAACAGATCGAAACCCTGCTTTGCCTCTACAGAAACGGCGCTTTCATCCCCTTCGATCCACCGATCGAACCTCGTCCGGGGGGAAACTAAAGACCCCACGTACACCTCAAGCGCATGCGCCGCGACTTCAAAGTGAACCTCCGTTCCCGGCTTTACCGACCCTTTATATGCCGTTTTCATCAGCGCAACATAGTCCGGATCGTTGGCGATACGAGCAGTCAGCGCCGTCCGCGGGGTCGCCATCGCCCCGGGAGCCTCGATGGCGAGGATAGCCTGAGACATAAGCCCATTAATCGATCCGTCCCACCCAAAGCGTGTATTCCACGCGAGATCGTACAGGGTCATACTCCGTCGCCGCGAGAGCTCAACGCTCTTGGGAAGGTTATCGCTAAAGCTTTTCTGTGGATCGTGGCAGGTCACACAACCCATGTTTCCTGAAGCTCCAAGGCGAGTATCAAAGAAGAGTCGCTCGCCGAGCTTGCGCATCGCGTCGGTCACCGGGAAAGGCATCGGACGGACCGGCACGACGCGCGGACGTCGGTAGAAGTTTTTGAGCGTCTCTCGGTCAGCGCCACGGCGTAGCGCGGACTGAAACTCCGCCCGATCAAACCGATAGTCGGATTCCTGAGCGCGCGCGCACAACGCCACCACTAAAACCGAGAGCGCCAGAGGGAGAGCCGCGAGGTGTTGAAAAGGAAGAAAGCGCATAACCAATACTATATCATAAAGAGAGTGCGGTTATCACCGATTGGCGGAACCGCAGGGGGCTGGCATACTTTAAAGGCGATTTCTCTAAAGACCGGAGGAGTCAGCTGAACACCCTTCAGCGCTTCCCCCGAAGGTGAGTTAACGAAAGCCTTTATGCGCATCGGAATTGATATCGACGACGTCCTCGCGGATACCCTCCCCGCTTTCGTTCGTTTCAACAACGAGCACCACGGGGGGAGCTGGACTACCGAGCACTTCCACACCGCCCACTGGGAGGAGGTGCTGGGCCTCTCCAACGAACAGATGGGTGACCGGCTCGAGAGTTTCTTCGATTCGAGTCATTTCAAAACGGTTGGCCCCGCTCAAAACGCGCAAGCAGTGCTCAACAAATTGCGGACGACCCATGAGCTTCATATCGTCTCGGCGCGCTGGGATCGTATCGTCGATTATACGACAGCGTGGCTCGATGAGCATTTTCCTGCTTTTTTTAGCGGTATTCATTTTGCGGCGAACCACTATACGACACGCGCATCCACTCGTGGAATGCGACGCACCAAGGCGGAGCTCCTCGCTCATCACGGCGTCGAAGTGATTATAGAGGATTCGCTCGAATACGCCGAACGGTGCCGCGCCGCCGGCTTCGGAGTAATTCTGTTCGATCGGCCGTGGAATAGACGGGCGGGAAGCGCTGACTACCTTCGGGTGACGGATTGGCTTGCGGTGCCGGAGGTCATCGAGCAGATGATTATCGTCAAAGGAACGTAGGCGATGACGAATATTTCGGTCCAGCGCAAGGTCATTCGCGGCATCCGTTCGGCCCAGCTCGGCCTCCTCTCAAATGCTTTTCTGGGACTTACCAAGATCGTCGCCGGGGTGCTCGGAAACTCGTACGCACTGATCGCCGATGGAATCGAGTCGTCGGCAGACGTGCTCTCGTCTCTCGTTGTCTGGCGGGGATTGCTGGTATCAGCTCGCGCGGCTGACGATGAGCATCCCTTTGGATACGGCAAGGCCGAAGCTGTAGCTGCGGCCGCGGTATCGTTGATGTTGGTCGGCGCGGCGATCGGGATTTTCATCGCGGGCGTTCGTGAGATCCTCACCCCCCATCACGCGCCAGCACCGTTTACTCTCGTCGTTTTAGCAGTGGTGATCGTCGTCAAAGAGATCTTGGCTCGCCGAGTATTTAAGGTGGGAGACGAAGTCGGTAGCATCGCGGTGAAGGCGGATGCGTGGCACCACCGCTCCGATGCACTGACCTCGTGCGCTGCGTTTCTAGGGATCTCAATCGCACTCCTGGGGGGGCCCGCATGGGCCCCAGCGGACGATTATGCGGCGATCCTTTGCGCGATGGTTATCGGCTTGAACGGCTTTTTTCTTCTTCGTCCCGCACTCGCCGACCTGATGGATCGGGCGCCCGACCGGCCGATATTGGCTGAGGTCGAGCGAGCAGCCGCGGGCGTCGACGGGGTTCTTCTCGTCGAGAAAGTCCTCGCCCGGAAAGTCGGGCTAGGATACTTCGTCGATATGCACGTTCAAGCTGCGCCCGAGATGACCCTTCACGCTGCCCATATCCTCTCCGGCAAGGTTAAATCGGCGGTCCGGGGTGCGATTCCAACGGTGATCGGTGTGCTTATTCACATGGAACCGTTCGAGCCTCCGGAATCTCCCCCACCTCAGGGCGTCTAAACTACGAAGTCCGGTTTTAATTTCGGCGCGTTTAGGCTAGGATTCCACCAACTTACCGATGGTGGCCCTATGAGCAAAACGAGCGAAAATCCCGAACGAACTAACCGGCTATCGAAGCTTCAAAAGCTAACCGAGGCGGGGCACCATCCCTACCCTGAGCGCTTTGAGAAATCTCACCTCATCAAAGATATCCTCACACTCCCGGTCGGAACACCGGTCGCGACCGCGGGCCGGATGGTCCGCTTCCGTGAGATGGGAAAGATATCGTTCGCTCATTTGCAGGATTTTGAGGGGCGCATACAGGTGATCTTTCAAAAGGACCGCCTCGGGGAGGATCTGTACAAGCGTATCGTCAAGCTCACCGATCTCGGGGATTACTTCGGTGTAAAGGGTGAGGTCTTTATTACAAAGACCGGTGAGCAATCGATCTTGGTGAACGAATGGAGCTTCCTTGGTAAAGCGCTCCTTCCCCCTCCCGATAAGTTTCACGGGCTCAAAGATCGGGAGACACTCTATCGCCAGCGCTACCTTGACCTCATCGCCAACGAAGATACCCGGAAGCGTTTCGCTTTCCGATCGAACTTTATCCGGGCGTTGCGGGAATTTTACTGGCAGGAGGGTTTCATGGAGGTTGAGACCGCGACCCTTCTCCACAAGGCCACGGGCGCTGCGGCGCGGCCATATCATACTCACAACAATGCGCTTGATATCGACATCGTGCTCCGCATCTCGCACGAATTGCCGATGAAGGAATGTATCGTCGGCGGATTCGAGCGGATCTTTGAGCTGGGGAAAGCTTTTCGCAACGAGGGACACGACGTTTCGCACCTTCCAGAGCACACGCACCTGGAGCATTACTGCGCCTACTGGAACTTCGAAGACAACATCCTCTTTACCGAACGGATGTTCAACTTCATCTTTGATCGCCTCGGGCTCAGCCGCACGATAACGATAAAAGATCGCAACGGCATTGAGCATGCGGTCGACTTTTCGACCCCGTGGCCCCGACTCAACTTTATCGAACTCGTCAAAAGCGACGCGGGTTTCGACGTTTTTAGCTTTACCGACCCAGCGAAACTCCGTACCGAGCTCAAGTCGCGCGGGATCGAGTTTGAGGAGATGGATTCAATGGGGCTCACGACCCTCATCGATAACGTTTATAAGAAGGTTTCCCGGCCGAAACTTATCAATCCGACTATATTATATCGATATCCGAAGTCGCTCCAACCGCTCGCCCGCATCAACGATGCTGATAAGTCGATCGTCGATCAGTTCCAATTAGTGGTTAACGGCTGGGAGCTTGTGAAAGCTTACTCCGAGCTCGTTGACCCGATCGACCAACGTGAGCGCTTCGAAGAGCAAGCGCAGGCTCGCGATGCCGGTGATGAAGAGGCGATGGAGGCGGACGACGACTACCTGACAGCGATGGAGCACGGCATGCCCCCCATCTCCGGCTGGGGAATGGGGGTCGACCGGGTTATTTCGATCCTGACCGGACAGGAAAATCTTCGCGACGTGGTCCTCTTTCCCCTCCTCAGGCCGAGCGGTGCAGAGGCGGCGGTGGATGAAGAGCGCCAAGCTGAGGACGCCGACCCTACCAAGTAGTCTTCGCGGCACGGCCCAATTACGAGTTTTACTCCGGTAAATTCAATAGATTACCTGCGCCCCCCAGCGTTGTTGTGGAAAGTCGGGGGGAGGGTGATTATGATAGGGCTGTTGGGCCAAATAGCTCAGCGAGTCTAACTTTATTCATGTGAGGAACGTATGGGTGGAGGATGTTGCGGCGGTGGTTCTAAGGATACGAAACCCCAGCCGGTAAAAACGGGTTCAACGTGTGACTCGTCGAACAAGTCGACCGCTCCGAGCACCGATCAGAAAAAGTCGGGTGGTTGCTGCGGCTGAGTTGAGTCCGCCTAAAAGAACAGGCGGACACTGATGACCGACCGAACTCGGGGGCTTTGAAGAAAGTCCTTCGGGCGGTCGGTTTTTTTTTCGTTTTTTATCTCCCGATACGTACGAGCGCGCGCAGACTCTCGAGCAGTCCTCCTCGGGGAAAGAAAGACCGCTTCTGCGGTTGGCGCGGAGCCTCAGTAAGAAGATCGAACGCGCTTGGCGGAATCCGTTTGTCTCTCGTGACGCCGAACGTCCCAAAGGCATACGGCGAATTCTCGGGATCGGTCAGGATTTTCTTCGCAGCCCAACCTTGGCCCCACATGAATTCATCATCATCCCACGTGCGTAGCGTCTGCGGGAGGAGGCGGTCGTATTCAGCGCGCTTTTCGTAGTTTGAGAGGGTCGCGAACGCCGCGGTGACGACCTTGAGAAGCGCTTGCGTCTCTCCGGAGATCTCATCATCCTCAAGCGGTTCGCCATCCTCATCGGTGGGAATGCACGCCTCGATCTTCCGCGCATACGCGGCTCGAATCTCATCGATTGAGGCGTTTCGCCTGATCCCAAGAAGGTCGTAGTAGTTCTTTTGACCCGTAGCGACCATATGAGCACCCTTGCTGGTTTAAAAGGGCCTAGAATAGGGGCCTTTTATCTGGCACCTCTCCACTCGTATAAAATATCGAGCGAACACGGCAAAACCTTGACGATAGAGACACCGCCCCACTTCGCCAACCCGTCGATGTTTTTGCTTATTTACAAAATGTGTATCGCTCGTACGAGGGTTACGTAGACCCACCATACATCTTTAAGATGCCCGCCCCTCCGGAGAGGTTTCATCGGCCTCGGGCGCTGATTCAGGGGTGAAGCCGAGCTCAGCTCCTGCAACCCGCACGATATCGGAGCTCGCGTAGAAAGCCCTCAGCGCGCTTAACAAAGCCCGGTCCTCCCCGCTCGTTGTCCCCTCGAGCAGTGAGCGCAGCTCGCCCACGAGCGCCTGGAGAGTTGGGTGATACGGCGATTCCATCACCGTCTCATCAAGACGTCGCACCATGACCATCTCCCCGCCGTAGCGATGGAGCGCATAGAGGCGTAAGACCTTGTCCGCCCGGGCCCGCCGCTCCGCATCCTCGGCTGGGATCTGATCAAAGGCAAGACGGTGGCGTTTGTAGAGGATAAAAGCATCGGCACATTCCCGTATCGCCGTGGGGTCTCCGCGCTTCAGCGCCTGCCCCAACCCGTCGATCAATGGGGCGCCGAGCCGGTAGATGTGCTCCTCGATATCGCAGTCAGTCGTGGAGAAATATGTGGCCAAGGAAACTCCGCGGAAGTCCTCCAGCGCTTGAGTCGCCGTGGCCGCAAGGTCCCTTGGGGCATCCAACGGTGGCGTACCACAAAAAAAGTATTTCGTTCCCGGATTCATCCAGCGAATAGCCCCTCGCCCGGCCCCACCTCGATAGCGCTCGAGATCGACCCACAGCGCCGAGCGGTCGGTGCCCTCGAGGAGTATCATCGGCGCGAGCGCAACTCGCTCCGCTGAGCTTAAGTCATAGTTTGGTTCCATCATCCAAACAACCTCTCCCGAGCGGGGCTTCCGATGATAGGCCAACGCCTCGTAGCCCTGAAAGCTCGTGACGTCGAGACCGAACGTATCGCGAAAATAAACGGCGAGTTTCAGGGTAATCTCGACGTCAGCCTTCGCCTCGTGACGTTGCGCTTCGGTGAGGATCCCCGCTGCCCGGGTTAAGGTCTCGAGACTTAGGGAAAGGCGGCCCTCATCACCCGACCGTGGTCGGGGGGCAGGGCCGCGCGGAAAATTGGGCGCGCTGACCGCGAGTTTTTTTGCCGCGTGATAAAGATCGCGGTAAAAAAGTCGCCCACCGAAATATGGATTAATTCCATTCCGCGCCAACGAAGTTCGCAGATATTGAAGGTCAAATTTGGAGGAGTTGTAACCGATGAGGTTGACCGCTTCGTACTCGCGCACCGCAGCCCACAAAAACTCAGCGATCCGATTCAGCGCCACCGGCTCGGTATCGGTTGTAGTCGCCTGATGATCGAGGACGTTCGTCCGGTTCGCCAAGATAGCACCCGGCGCGGGAAGCTCGAGTCGTGAGATGCGCACCCTGCCGGCGAGCTCTCGCACCGGAGTTAAGTCCGGAGCGACAAGGGTAAAGCAGTAATTGAGGATCTGCCCAACGTTAAACTTAGTCGTGGTCTCAAGGTCGTAGAAAACTGAGTAGAGACCCCTGCCCTGAGCTCCTCTCCCACCCACTACCTAACTCCGGACGATCTGAAGAAGCTCTCCAAGGATCTTCCCTTGTTCCACCGCATGGCGTTTGCCCGACCCCGTGGCTGGACTTGCGGCCGCTGGGCGACCAACATAGCGCACCTCGATCTCAAGCTTCTGCCGCAAATACGGCTCGATGTAGGTCCACGCACCCATATTGTGCGGCTCCTCTTGTACCCACGTGTAGCTTGCTTTGGCGAACTCCTTCAGCGCCCGCTTCACCTCGAACTGCGGGAACGGATAGAGCTGCTCAAAACG
>JBILDU010000088.1:0-12116 GCA_044352465.1 Bdellovibrionota bacterium | reverse complement strand
ACGAACGAGCGCCACGCCATCAATCTTCTCTTTCTCGAGCGCCGCTTTGACCTCGTAGAAAACTTTTCCGGTTAGAAAGACGACATGCCGCACGGCACCGGCACCGACTCGGTCGACGAGCACAGTCTCAAATTGACCACTCGTCAGCTCATCAACCCCCGAGGCCGCGCCCGGATGACGGAGGAGACTCTTCGGCGTCATCACGATAAGCGGACGCTTGATATCGATAAGCCCCTGTCGACGTAGGAGGTGGAAGTGCTGTGATGCTTTGGTCGGATAGCAAACCACCATGTTTCCCTCAGCACAGAGCTGGAGATACCGCTCAAGCCGCGCGCTCGAGTGCTCCGGACCCTGCCCCTCAAACCCGTGCGGCAACAACATCACCACACCGGAGAGCTGATTCCACTTCGCCTCTGAGCTTGCGAGGAACTGATCGATATGCACCTGCGCTCCGTTCGCAAAATCGCCGAACTGCGCCTCCCACATCACCAGATCGCCCCGGGCGACGCTGCCGTAACCAAATTCGTAACCGACAACCGCAGCTTCCGAGAGAGAGCTGTTATGGACCTCAAAGCGAGCCCCCTGTGGGGTGTCGAGTGTATCGAGAGGAAGATAGTGTCCCCGGCCGTTCACATCGCTCAACATCAGGTGACGCTGACTGAAAGTGCCCCGACCACAGTCCTGCCCGGTCAGGCGAACGGGATGGCCCTCGAGGATAAGCGAACCGATGGCGAGCCCCTCAGCAAAGCCCCAATCGATGCCGCTCCCCGCGTCGAGCGATTCAACCCGCTTCTCCAGAATCTTTTCAACTTTCGGATGGGGCTTAAAACCCTCGGGGTACGTCGTGAGAGGGGCGGCGATCTTCCGTAACGTTTCGAGCGCCACACCGGTCGCAGGTGACGGGACCCGCAACATTCCGTGCATCGCACACGCCTCGCCGGTCGGAATCACCTTCTTGCCTGCATGCGCCGCTTGAAAGCGCTGCCCAAAAGAATCGAAAGCGCCCTTGATATCGCTCTCTGAGAGGAGCCCCTCTTGAGCGAGGTGCGCACCGTAGAGCCGCGCCGTCGGGGGCTTCGACTGAATCTCGTTATACATCACCGGCTGAGTAAAGCTGGGGTCATCGCCCTCGTTGTGCCCGTATTTTCGAAATCCGATAAGGTCGATAATCACATCGCCAAGGAAGCGTTGCCGATACTCGACGGCGAGGCGCATCACCCACAAGGCCGCCTCGGGATCCTCCCCGTTCACATGAAACACCGGGATGTGAACACCGCGGGCGAGGTCGGTGCAGTACGGGGTCGAGCGCGACTCCTCTGGGTTCGTGGTGAATCCAACCTGGTTGTTAACGATGATGTGGACCGTGCCCCCCGTGGTGTAGCTCGGAAGCCCGGCGTAGTTAATCGTCTCAAAAACCACCCCTTGGCCCGCGAACGCTGCATCGCCGTGAATCAAGATCGGAACCACCGCGGCGCGATCTCCGCCGTGCTCCTTGTCCTGCTTAGCGCGAACGATCCCCTGAATCACCGGGTTCACAAACTCAAGATGTGACGGATTCGGCGCCAGCGAGATGCGAATCGCTCCCCCAACTTCACCGTCACTACCGGTCGCATAGGTCGAGCTGTAGCCCAAATGATACTTCACGTCCCCCGCCCCAAGCGCGGTCACAAGATTAGAGTCTTCGAACTCGTTAAAGATATCCGCGAGCGGTTTCCCCACGATATTGGCCAGCACGTTGAGGCGCCCACGGTGGCTCATTCCGATGACACCTTCCTTGGTTCCCCGCCGGGCAGCTTCATCGAGCAACGTATCGAGCGCGGGGATAAGCGTATCCCCGCCTTGGAGGGAGAACCGTTTCACTCCAACGTATTTTTTGTGTAACTCAGCCTCAAAACCCTCAGCATCAACGAGCTTATGGAAGAGATGCCGCTTGGCTTGCGGGGAGAGCGTCGCGCGATCGATTCCTCGCTCGATCCGCTCGGTAAGCCAGCGCCGCGCTTCTTGGTTCACGAGGTGCGACACCTCAAAACCTACGCTAGAGCAATAAGCCCCGCGGAGCGACGCAAGAAGCTCCGCAACCGTCATCTGGGAGCGGCCAGCAAAACCACCGACATCGACCGAGGCGGCCAGTTCAGCCGGAGAGAACGTGAGCGCCTCGGGAGTAAGATCCGCTTGCACCGGAAGGGCCGCGCCGCTGCGGAGCGGATTCACGGCGGCGTGGAAGTGGCCCCGCTCACGAAATGCATGAATAATCGCGGTTACCCGCGCCTGCAGGGCGCTCGAGACTGAGGGAGCTCGGGGCGCTTCACCGGCCGGCGTCGGGGCGTGATAGCCGTTGCCATTCAATTTCGTTGTCGTGACGACAGCGCTCGGGGCTTCGCCAAGCTCACTTCGAAAAAAAGATGCCCACGATTCACCCACCAGGGTTGGATCGGTTCGGTAAAGATCGAGAAGCTCCTCGATATAACCCGCATTCGAACCGAAGACCGCTTGGATATGTGGGGGCAAGGTCATAAAATCGTCACCCAAAAAGGCTTAACACGCTAGGATTACTTAACTTTACTTCATTCTTGGAAATTTGCAACCGCGCTCAAAAGGGCTTATTTCGGGGCTTTGGCGTGAGGCCTGCACAGATACTTCACGACACCGAGCCTCCTCCTCGCGGAGCCCTCTCCTCCATCGAAGAGCGGCGCATCTCCTAATTTCCGTTCGAGGTGTAGGTCAACGTGGCAACAGCGATCGGGTCGAGATTTTCAGCTTGAGCGAGCGCCTCTTGAGCGCTCTCTCGAATACGCCGACGCAGGGACTCGGCCACCGCCGCGGCATCGGTCTCGTTGGTGAGCTGGTTCCCAATATCGAGGAGCGCGAGTCCGGTGGCGCGAACGAGAGCGATATTGTCATTCACAACATCGAAGGCGTTTTGGAGCGCGTCGACGTTCGAGGTGATCTGCTCCCGGAGCGCCTTAAGATCGTTTAAAAGCCGGTACGCTGCCGGTCGCGAGGTGATACCTCGAGTAGGATCGAGTATCTCAGAGTATTGCACCGAGCCGCTCGAGATACGCCGGTTCTGACGAGCATCCGGATCGTAGCGAATACGGTAAAATTCAAGATCGGAGTCCCCTGAGATATCAGGAAGCGAACCGACGAGCCCGATGTCGATGCGGCTTGAGTCGCTCGCGTTCGCCGCCAAACTCATCGTCGAGACGACGTCGTTGCCGATCACCAAGGCGTAGTTCTCCGTGGCGTCATCCGCATCGTATAACTTTACGGTCCTCACCCCTCCAGCGTTCTCAACGAGTGAAAAGCTTCCCCCTGTCCCGAAATTACCCGATTGAAGGGTCGCAAACGCATCGTAGGAAACGGCGGAGCGAAGAGTATTGTTGATCCCTCCGGAGCTCTGGTACAACACCAAATTCCGCTCAGCCGACCCATCGGTGACGGTCATTCCGTAGACGATCTGGCCACCGTCAGCCACGAAGCCGTAGTCGAGCGAATCTCTTGAACGGGAGTCGTTACGGAGGACGTTATCGTAGGTACGGTTAGCTACGTCATAAAGCTCGATGTTTTTAAAAGGACCGGGCTTTTCAACCTGAAAAGCGACGTAGTCTCCGTTGTTGTCTATCTTAACTTTTGTAACCGAATCGTTAGTCCGCTCGATGTTGGTTATCAATGCGGTGGTGACTGCAGCTCCTTTCGTGATCTCGATCGTATCAACGTAGGACTGACCACTTTTCACATAACTCACCGCAAACATTTCGTCGGAGGAGGTCATATCGACCGACTCGATTGTTGCCCCGCTAAAATTGGTGAGCTGACCAACGAGAGCGCCCTTCTCACTCAGGAGAAAAAGCTGCGCCTCTCCGGCTGGATTCTCACCTAACGGATCAAAACTCGACTCAATAATTGAATAACCGGTCACCTCGTTGACCGCTCTGAGGGTAGCCCCGACTCCGAGAAGGTTTCCAGCCCCCTGGCTTTGAAAGCCCCCGGCGGAATCCCGCACGAAGACCGCCTCGACACCCGGATTCTCATTCAGGATATCGTCAGACGCCTGAAAGACGCTCGTGGTCGGCGAGATTCCGGCCACGACCGAGGTCAGCGGTGCATCGGTTAACGTTTCAAGCTGAACCAGTCCGCTACGCGAGGGCACGGTGAATGCCGCGGCGGGAATAACGAGCGGCTTCTTCCCCTCGACTTTTTCGCTCGCCAACGTGGTGTCTTCCTCGGGGGTGACAAACTGCGCAAAGACATCAGCGATACTCTTCGAACTCTCCTTGTCGAGACCAACCGCCAAAAATATCTCGGTAAGCCCATCAGTGGTCAAAAAACTATTGTCACCGATCTTTGATTTTTCGAGGATCTTTTTAAAATCATCGGCGAGTTCGCGGAATTGAATATCGAGAGCGCGCCGCCCCTGCGCTCCGATCGGGCGTCGCGCCGCCTTCTCGGTAACCGCGATCATCTTGTCGGTGATGTCGCCAAGCTTTCCAAGGGTATCCTTCGCGATATTCACCACCGAAAGGGTGTTATTGAGAGCGCCGACCGCGGTCGCGTAGGTTTGCGCCCCCAGACGGAGCGAACCAGAGAGGCTCACCGAGGAACTTCCTTTCAGGGGATTACTCGAGGCGCTCGAGCCCTGCTTGCCTGCAGCCGCGAGCCGAGTGATGAACTTCTCGGTCACGATGCCATTTAGAGAGACCTTCGACATCGGCTTTTGCTAAATCGTGAACCCGGGCAAAATCGGAGCTCGGTTCCGTTCGGCGGAGACCGAACGGGACCGTACTGGGGAAGCGTCCCCCTTACCGTATATCGGTAAAAGCCCGATTCGGTTAATGTTTTGATGCTTAACAGCTATCGGGGGATTGCAGAATCTACCGACTCAGATTTAGCATAGGTGGTTGTTTTTACAGCTTTTTTGGAGGACTGCGTGACTTTTTCAACCCCTTTTCGAGTTGGCCTTGCGGTGGGGTGTCTCCTCCTGGGTGGAGTGAGTCCGGTTTTGGCTGGCGGAGCAACCACTCAATCCCCGACCGAACACTCACCTCCAAACCAGCCCAAAGCAGGCAACTTCCTACCCAACCTCACCGAGATCGTGAACCCTGCAGCGAAGGTGCGCACCCTGCGGGAGCTCGGAGTGGACCTGAAGTTCGATCTCCCCGGCAATCATGCCATCAACGTTGAAGCTCCCGGACGAGTTGCGATCCGTTCGCCACTTGTGGGCGATGCGCTCATCGCCGAGGGACCGCTCGATACCAGCACGCTGGCACTCACCCTTCATTGGGGCGAAACCACCCCGGTAGCTACCGAAGCAGATATCGTGATTGAAGCGGTGGTGTACTACTGCGAGGAGTCAAAAAAATCGGTGTGCAAGATTCGGAGTGTCCGGGTCTTTCAACCCGTGCGGGTCGATGGCGAGCACGGCGCTGCGCGCCTCGTCGTCAATGCCCCGGTCCGCGACGGTCAATAGGGTGATGCGGAGCTATGGCGCGATGCCGAGCTCGAACGAACTAAACCAACGGGTAAGCGCTTTCATCGCGCCGGTGCCGACCTTGTGCCCGACCGGGTCTTCGACATATTCGACCGGAAAGCCATACGAGAGAAGGTGATCCCTCCCCGCTCGAGCTTTTTCAACGGGCACGATTTCATCGTCCGTGCCGTGCGCCATAAAAACCGCGGTCGGCTGTCCCCCTGGTCCGCGAGGGAGCGGGTTTGACGGAGCGGTTTCAACGACGAATCCGGCCAAAAGACCGACTCCAGCGAAACACGCTTCGCGCTGTATCACCGCCGATAAAAGCCCCGCACCTTGAGAGAATCCACACGCCAAACGGGTGCGCGGCTTCAACCGATAAAAGCTCTCGGCCGCGTTCATGAACTCAAGCAGTATCGAAGCGGCACGCTCGCTCCCCTCGCGAGCTGACGTCGTGCCGATATCCCACCAACTGAATCCGCCCGCGTTATCGGGCAGCGGCGCCTGGGGCGCGATGATCGAGCAGGCTTCGGGGATACAGCGACGGAATGCCCACATGACATCGTGATTACCCGCCCGCCCGTGGACGAGGTACACGAGCGGCGCGGTGGGATCATCACTCAGACGAATTTTGTGCTGGAGCTGAAGCGCTCGCTGCGCTTCAGGTGAGCCTACCGTTACCGACATAACAGCCCGTGACAAAAACAGCGGCAGGAGGCGGTCCTCCCCCGTGATATTCACCGCAGTAGGCTACCAGGCTTCGAAAAAAGAGCCAACCGTGGCACGGTCCTCACCCACGACTCTGCCTGGAGAGTGTGCACTCCCGACGGGAGCGCTCACCCCACGTCACAACCGCTATCTTTGTGTAGCGGAGGAGTATTACGAAAGATCGACACCTGTCGGATTATCGACCGGGTCGGCCACAGGCTCGGCACCGTTAGAGAGAGCGGCTGTGGGCGCTTCAGCAACGAACGGTCCCATCTTGAGCCCGGTCACCGCTAAAATTTTATCGGTGTCGACGTTCAAAAACTGGCAGATTGAGGCGAAAGAAAAGATATAATCCTCATCGGGACTCAGGAAGTACTCAACGGCTTTGCGCCCAGCATCTCCGGGCTTTTTCAGATCAAGCATCGCCGAAAGCAGCACCGCGCGAAGGAGGTTCTTCTCCGGCGCCGCTGGATCGAACGGCACCGCCTCCTCGTAAGCTACATAGATCGCGGTATTCTTCTCGTTTTCTCGCATGTATATCCCCGTAAAACCTCACCTACCGTAGCTATCGACGATTACGGCTCGTTACTTTATGAACCCCCGTTATTTTTGGGAGAAAATATGAGCAAATCGCGAAGTTACAGTGGTACAGGATCCTCCAAAGACGGTTTAAGTCTTTCACTTAGGATGCCGATCTTTCCTCTATCGATTGAACTATCCGCGAGGGGCATGGATGCCCTTAAGAGATGGTTCTCACATAGCCAAGGAGGGCAATATGAAGATAGAAAGGATTCTCCGTCCAACCCCACTCACACGGGCGATCGAACGGATCGCTCGGGAGGATGATGGACGGGCTGACGTTAACGCTGAGGCAGTGAAACTCGACCTCAATGAACGCAAACGGGAGAAAGAGAACCCCCCGTTTCCCGAGCGGGATAGCGCGCCGCCCCTACCAGGTGAGCGGGCAACGGCCTCCCTCGAGGAAACAAAAGAGCTCGTCGTCCCAAAGCTCCCTTTAAGGATCGTTGCCTAGCGCAGCGTCTTTGCGGAGCGTAGTAAAAAAGCACCCACGCGCCTCGAGCGAAACGGTAGAGGGCTTCCCCTACAACGATTTCGCCCCGCCGCGGGTGCTTTTCTTATGCCGATTCTAATGAAATACGTCGTCGCCGGAGCTACGCCGGCTCAGAACCCGCCCCGTCGGCGCGCTGTTCCCTCGCCCGTTATCCGTCTTGGAAAACGAAAGCTTCGTATCGATCGCTTCACGACACGTCCGTCCAAGGCCCTTCATATCAAGGGGCTTTGAAAGACACCGATCGACTCCGGCACGAAGATACCTCTCAACATCGAACACAAACGCTCGACTGCTGACGAGTATCGTCGGAAGTACCTCCCCGCCCGGCGCGCCGCGCAGGAGGCCCAGCACATCCTCGGAGGATCTATCGAGGAAATCGTTATCGATAAGAGCGAGGGCCGCGCCGTGGAGTCGCAGCAAGTCAACTGCATCAACCGTCGAATCGACCGCCCGAACGATAAAGCCGGCGTGGGTCAGATGACGTGAAAGGAGCGTTCGCTCACCGTCATCACGCGCCAGAAGAAGCACCGCTTCTCCCCGCCCCGGTCGCTCCTCGGCCGACTCAACGTCGCTCTCCAAGGCCTTCGAGACGAATTCAGTCGTCGGAAAAACGAGCCAAAAGTGACTTCCTTTTCCGGGGACCGAATGAAAGTCGATGAGACCGCCGTTAACCTCCGCGAGCCTGCGGGTCAATGGCATGCCAAGGCCGGTGCCAACCTGATTCATCGAATAGGCGTTCTCAATCCGCTCGAAGGCAGCGAAGACCTTATGGCGATTCGATTGCTCGATGCCGACCCCTGAGTCTTTGACGCTGAGCTTAATCTTTCCTCCGGGGGCCCGCTCAGCCCACACCTCGATAGTGCCGCCGTCCGGGGTATACTTGATCGCGTTCGTGAGCATGTTTATCAACATCTGCCGGGCGTGCCGGCGGTCGCATAAAAACGCAAGTGCCTCCTCATTGGGACGCACGAGGATCTTATGCTTTTTCGTCTCCGCTTGAGCCCGCACAACGTTGGTCAGGTCTTCAAGGATCTCGTTGGCGTGAATCGACACAGGCTGCGGTTTTAACCGACCTGACTCTATCTTCGCGTAGTCGAGAACGTCGTTAATCAGTTCAAGAAGGTGCTCGCCGTTCTCTCGTACCATGCCGAGAGTCTCAAGCTGGTCAGCGCTGACAGGGCCACAGAGCCCCTCCAAAACGAGCTCGACCGCATTGAGCATGATCCCCAGGGGCCCACGAAGCTCGTGGCTCAGATTTGCGAGGAACCCGGTCTTCGCCTTCACCGACTCCTCCGAGTACTGCTTCATCCGAATAAGCTCCTCGGAGTACTGGGCATTGATAATCGCGAGGCTACTTTGGAGGGAGAGGAGTCGCATAATCTCACGATCTCCGAGAGTGGGGAGGTTGCCCCGTTTTAACCCGACACGGAGCCCGCCGAGCACAGTGCCCGCAAAGGCGATCGGATAGACGAGGGTGCCGGGATCGATCGGCTCGCGATCCGACTCACCCGCGAGCATCGCTTGGGCACTGACACGAAAGGGGCGCCCCAGTACGAACGATGAGTGGTAGAGACCAGAATCCTTGTCGAAGAGGGCCAGCTCCGCCGATTCGGCATCGAGGAGTTTATAAGCGAGCGCAACGATCCGCTCGAGTGTACGAGAAAGCTCTTCTTTGGAGGCGATGCGCCGCTCGATGAGATTAATCGAAAGCGAACTATTCTTCCGTGAGACCTCACGAATAACCGCTTCGAGAAGTTGGTCAAACGAGCGGCGACGGGTGTCGAGGCCGGCGCTCTGCGCTACTCCCTTTAAGGATGTCATCAGCGCGGCCCGACCGAACAGAAAAGTAAGGACGATACTCCAGCCGAGAAGGTTAATCCCGGCAACGACGTTCCCGTTGAGCCACGGAAAGGGATTACCGCAGGTAATGTTGAGCAGCGGAAGAATCGCGAGCGTACCGACGCTGACTGTAACCCCTATCGCAACACGACGTGACATACTGGGCGCAAATTATGAGGGCCTCGATCGGCCAACTTATTGAAACCACACGGGTAGCGTCGCCAGAAAGACGGCGCCCCACCTTACGTATCGGTCAGATGCTGAGATTGAGTGAGGGCTCAGCGCCCCGGAAAGAGAGTCTATTCCCATTCAATCGTCGCCGGGGGCTTACTCGAGATATCGAGCACGACACGATTTACCCCTTTGACCTCATTAATGATGCGATTGCTCGTGCGGCGTAACAGCTCCTGGGGGAGATAACACCAATCGGCGGTCATGCCGTCCTCAGAGTAAACCGCCCGTAGCGCCACCGTTTGCTCGTAGGTGCGACCATCTCCCATCACCCCGACGCTCTTAATCGGGAGGAGCACCGCGAACGCCTGCCAGATCTGCTCGTACAAACCTTCGGCCCGGACCTCCTCTTGGAAAATGTGGTCAGCTTCACGCAAAATCGACAGCCGTTCCGGAGTAATCTCGCCGAGCACTCGAACCGCCAGACCGGGTCCGGGAAAGGGCTGCCGCCAGAGGATCTCACGCGGTACGTTCAGATCCTCGCCAAGCCGGCGGACCTCATCTTTGAAAAGCTCACGAAACGGCTCGATGAGCTTTAACTTCATCTTCTCGGGCAGTCCACCGACGTTATGGTGAGTTTTAATCGTGGCCGATGGCCCCCGCACCGAAATGCTCTCAATAACATCGGGATACAAAGTTCCCTGCACCAAGTGCGTCACGTTCGGGATCTGCGCGGCGGCGCGATCAAACACCTCGATAAATACCCGACCGATAATTTTACGTTTCTCCTCAGGGTTCGTGACACCGCGGAGCGCCGTCAAAAACTCCTCGCTCGCATCAATGAGGGTTACGTTCAAGCCCAGTCCCTCTTTACCGAGACGAGCCATAACCTCGGCACTCTCGCCTTTCCGAAGCAGCCCGTTATCGACAAAGATACACTGAAGTCGAGCTCCGAGGGCCCGATCGACTAACACCGCGGCTACCGTCGAATCAACGCCTCCGCTCAGTCCACAGATAACGTTCGCCCGGGGATCGACCGTGTTCTGAATACGCTCGATCGAGGTCTCGATAAAGTTAGCTGGGTTCCAATCTCTATTGCAGCCCGCGATCGAGAAGAGGAAATTCTCGAGCATGTCTTTCCCTCGGGGGGTGTGGACCACTTCGAGGTGATACTGGAGCGCGTATATCTTGGCAGCGGGGTTCGCCATAGCCGCAATCGGCGAACCGGCGCTCCGAGCGGTAACGTGAAACCCAGAGGGGAGCTCCACAACGTGATCGCCGTGGCTCATCCACACGCTGGTTTTCTCGCCGGACTCAAAGCCAGCAAAAAGGCCGCTCGTCTCAACAATCTCGAGGACGGAGTGCCCGTATTCCCGACTCGCCCCCTGGGCCAGTTTACCCCCGCGCAGGTGCGCGAGAAGCTGCATGCCGTAGCAAACTCCCAAGATCGGCTTGCCGATATCGAGCCAGCGCGGGTCGAACGGTGGGGCATCGGAATCGGTGACGCTCGCCGGACCGCCCGAGAGAATAATAGCTTTGAGACCGGTCGGGTCGATTTCAGATGGGCTCAACGTGCATGGCTTTACCTCACTGTAGACTCCCAACTCCCGGGTCCGCCGGGCGATGAGCTGAGTGTACTGTGAGCCGAAATCGAGAACGAGGACGTAGTCTTGCATGGCGCTGCCCAATAGGTTCGGAGATTTCAACCGGTTATAGCAGATTACCGTGAAAGCTCAAAACCGCTATCTTTAACGCGCCGCATTCCCCGCTTGATCCGCTTTTTCCGAGCGTTTCTTCAGCTGAAACTTAATATCGTTACCCGGAAACGGGTAAACTTCACGGATCTGGTTCTTGAGATACCGTTCATACCCGTAGTTAATCCGTTTCGGGAAATTCATAAACAAAACGATCGTCGGCGGCGAAACGCTGGCCTGAACGGCAAAAAAGAGCTTTACCGGATGGCCGCGATACACCGGCGGCGGCTTCTCTGTGAACGCCCGATCGAGGAGTCGGTTTAGATCAGAGGTCGCGATCCTCATGTTCGCCGCCTGGTGCACCTCAAGCACGGTGTCGAGTATGGAGGGGCACCGTCGCCCCGTCAGCGCCGAGGCGAACACGATAGGCGCATAGCGTGCGAACTTGAACACCTCGTGCACCATATCGGTATAGGCTTTGACGGTCGTGTGGTCCTTCTCGACCGCGTCCCACTTGTTAACCACGATGATGAGCGACTTTCCCCTTTCGTGAATAAGTCCCGCGATACGGGCATCTTGCTCCGTCGGTAAGCCAGCGGTGGCATCAAGCATCAACACCGCAACGTCACACTGTACGAGCGCCTTTAAGGAACGGAGGTTGCCGTAGCGCTCCGCTGATTCAGGATCGACCTTGTTCTTCTTGCGTAATCCGGCCGTATCAACGACCACGAAGGTATGGCCGTCCCGCTTTACCGTCACATCGATGTTATCGCGGGTGGTACCGGGAATCGGAGACGCGACAACGCGAGCCTCCCCCACCAGCGTATTGACCAGTGTCGACTTGCCCACGTTCGGCTTGCCGAGAATCGCGACTCGAATAGCTTCCTTGAGCGGCTCGCGCTCTTCAAACTGGTCCTCTTCGCGGATATTCAGATGCTCGCGGATGGTCGCAATGAGTTGCTGAATGCCGATACGATGGGCTGCGCTGACAAACACGAGGTCATCGAGGCCCAGGGTGTAGAACTCGGCGGCGAGCTCCGCCGTTGCGGGCTTCTCACATTTATTCACGACGGCGATCACCGTCTTACCCGAGCGGCGCAGGTTGTCGACCACATCGGCGTCGTGGGGCTGAGGCCCTGCAAGACCGTCAAAGACCGCTAAGATC
>JBILDU010000150.1:0-4735 GCA_044352465.1 Bdellovibrionota bacterium | reverse complement strand
CCTCTTTAGGAGAGCCTCACGTCAGTGAGCGGGGTGATTTAACTTGGTCGATCGCAGCGTGGTACCTCTCTGATCTCGGGGAGCTTGTCCCCAGTATCTCCGATATCGGGTCCCCCGATCTCCAAAGTCGATTTGTGATTCGGGCGACCGGCGTCGATGGGACGGTAGGTGAGGTGCGGCTCGGGTGGATCGGTGGAGGGCAAAAGGGATCATCACATCCTCCGGACCCCGGCCCGCTTCGACTCGATATCGATACCGTCTTCGTGACTGCCCCCTTGCGAGCGCTAGAGGTAGGGGTTGAGTTTTCAGGGAGTGTACGCCCCTCAAAAGATCTTCTCATCGGCGTGAGCTTACGGCAGGTGTCTAAAAGCTCAGCGCGGCTCGTGCATCTCAGCGAAGGTCGGTTGGTGGTTCCACCACTCAGTCAATTCGAGCAGTCGCTCTCTCTGGGGCCCCGGATCTGTTCACCAACTGCGGTGGCGATGGTCTTAAATTTTTATGGATACGCCACTTCACCTCTTGAGATAGCCGAACGAAGTTACGATGCAGCGCACGATCTCTACGGGGTGTGGCCCCGTAACGTATGGGCAGTCGCCGCTTGTGGGGTTCGCGGCTTCCTCATGCATTTTGACTCGTGGACGGCGGTAGACGCGCTTTTAGCGAAGCGGATCCCGATCGTTGCCTCGATCCGCTATCGCAGC
The DNA here is from genome assembly GCA_044352465.1 of Bdellovibrionota bacterium. Taxonomy (GTDB): domain Bacteria; phylum Bdellovibrionota_C; class UBA2361; order UBA2361; family UBA2361; genus JBILDU01. Next base: position 4,034 of record JBILDU010000150.1, on the reverse strand, counting down.
GCGGATCTTACCGGCGCAGCATTTTATCGACCGAACGATGAGTTAACAGGGCATCTCGTGGTCGTGACCGGAGCTCAAGGCACGCGGGTCTGTGTCAACGACCCGGCCGGTAGCTCGGCTGCAGCTGTGGAGCGAAGCTACGACATGGTTGAGTTTGAGCGGGTATGGTTCGATCGGAGTGCGGTGGGCTATGTTTTGATTCCGCCCGATTTTGGAGAGCAGTAGCCCCCATAATGTTTAGGCGTCCCAAAACGGGGTGCGATCGAGCGCGAGAAGCGCCAGCTTTTTTAGAAGCTCTTTCCATTGAGGCTCCGGGGGGGTGTGCGGCGTTGCGAGGGAAGCTCTCACCGAATCACCAGAGAGATGCGCGAGCCCGAGGCGCTTGAGCATCACTTGAGCGATGACCGCCCATCTGCTCTCTGGGGGGATTTGTTCAAAAAACGCGTCTAAGGGTAGGTCACCTTTCCCCCAACGAACCTCGCATATTTTTAAAATCTCCCCCAATATCTCCGGATTCTTTTCCAGCAGCACCAAACGAAGTAGTGCGATTGATGAGGCCCGCTCCCCGACGATTCGTATATAGCCGAGTTTAGCCTCATCGCTTTGCTTTGAGAGATCGGCGCTACCGAGGCGCTCGAACGGGATCTGCAGTACGAGCGGTAGCCGAGCGCGGTCGAACTCTGCCAGGAGATAAAAAGAGGCTCGCGCCGCTGCTAAAGACTCACCCTTAAAAAACCCGTTGTTGAGCATCTCTTCGGCGAATTTGACCCCTTCAAGCCGCTCTTCCGCCGTCAAATCCTTTGAGGAAAAGCGGGCGTGGAGTACTTGGGCTATGACGCCTCGGACCCTCTTATCCCGTTCGTAATCGTAGAGGTCACGGAGTCCCGCTGTGGTGGAATTCACCCCGAAGCGTCCGATGATTCGAGCACGAATCTCCGGATGCGGAAAGCTGAGGAGGTCGACCGGTTGGATAACGGAGTGACTCTCGTACACCATCATCCGAGCTTCATCGTCGGAGATGACCCCACCCGATCGTTCGACGATATCATGAACGGTATAATCGAAGTCCTCTTTGGGAAGAGCGCGAAGGCGGTGGTCGAGCGCAGTTTGATCGATGACACGAAGGAACCTTGGATGGAGTTCCATCGCCATATCTTGTAACCGCTCAAGAACATCATCGAATGACTCGGAGGAGACTGGACGATTATCATTCGAGATGTCAGCGATATCTCTGCGGAAGCGGTCCCATAGTTTTTGGGGTGATGAGCGTTCCATAGCGATTACTTTGTCGAGCCTCCATTTTCGGAATCGGTGGGGATTCGTTAGCTGATAGCTTCGGAGGGAAGCGGGGCGACGTTGCTTATGGGGTCCTCCACCGGCATTCCTGTCTTCTCTTAATTTAGAGGATCTCGAAGAAGTGACTCAACATTTGAGGCACGGTCACACCACTGCTCATCGTCTGACCACTGGACCGGCTCTTAGGTGAAAAAGCTTGCTGGTCAGAGCACTAGGCTGCTTTTGGCCAGGTGGGGCTCTGAACCGCCTCCTGTACCTCTTTGAAGCATGGAATGACGGTGTTGATTCGAGTCTGATTCAGTTTATCAAATGGCTGGCCCTCCAACCCGGCGATGGCGATAGCTGGGCAACGCCCCACCTTAGAGCCGTGATGAAATTGGAGAAGTACCGCCACCGCACTATTACCGAGAAAGTCTAGTCCGTGCAGGTCGATGACGATCCGTGCGCTGCTTGGTTCAAGTTTTGTGATCGCTGCTCTGAGGTCGTCCTCGAGTGCTTTCGCGGCATCGGGGCTGTTTGGTAGCTCGCGAACGGCGGGACTTATTCGTAGCACCGAGGTTGTATCGATCGATTCGACGATTATCGTGCTCTCCCGATGCCGAAAGAGGAGTGAGCCTATCGTTTCCTCGGGTGTATTTTGGGGAAGGGGAGAGGGGGTATGCTCGGTTTTCATGGCTCGATCGTACGATGGAGCGGGAAGCTAACCTATACAGTCCGAATGGTCATTCGATTGATGGTACAGTTATCTCAGACTGTTAGTAATCAATCAGCGCTCGGGAGATCCTAACCGGGCCCCTCGGGGGACGTCTCGGGGGCCTCGCTCTTTGCCTTGGTGGGCCCCTTGGGTAGCTCTTCGCGGTGCGAGATACCTCGGAGCGAGTTCACGATCCCACCGACGATATCGAAGGGAACGCGGAGTGCGCGGAGCAGGATGAGTCGTAGCGAATTTCGATACGTTGGATCAAATGCGCGCCGGTAGAAATTGAGCGCTTCAAGTTCGATATAGTCGATCGGAAAGACGGCGTATTCGTCGCTCGGAGGCACCAACTTGGCAAACTGGGTGTAAAGAATACTGGTGTAGTGCCCAGCGGGAAGGAACACGGTTTGGGGTAAGCCGAGTTGGCGGCGTAGCTTCAATCCGTAGCGAAAAGGTACGGTTCGATCAAACATGCCGAGGAAGAGCAGGGTTTTGCGAGCGTCCATGTATTGCACCACATGGCCCGGTTCGGTTCTTAATTGAGCGCGCAGTTGCTCAAAGAACTGTTCAGCTGTGATCCCCTTGGTCGCGGTGACACTCTCGATATATTTCCGAATGCGGCTTTGATCGGAGCGTTTAAAAACGCTGACGAGGTCTGATCCCCCAAGCAGCATGACGTTATGGGACAGACGGGGTTCAACCCCCGCGGTCATCGCAACGTTTATTGCCCCCCGGCTTATCCCGAAACTTCCGAATTGCTTCTTCCCGTACTCGCGCTCAAAAAGGTCGATCGCGACGCGGTCGCGGATGACGTTGGCACGAAAGAGTTCCTCGAGTCGATCGATGTTCTCCGGCTTCTTGAAGTCTTCACTGCGGTGAACGATCGCGGCATCGAAGCCGTAACGAGCAAAGTACTCGGCGAAATAGTTTTCGATTACATTTTTACGTCCACCCAGGACCGGAAAGACGAGTATGAGACTGTCGCTCTTCTCCGGACGGTCATAGAAATCGATCGTCGTCTTACCGACAGCAGTATCGATGGTAATCCGCTTTAAGGTGAAGCGCGCTTCTTGGTAGACGATCTCGACGGAGTGACTTTTGTAAGACTCTCCGACCGAATAGTAGTCAGAGAGCTCGGCTGGTCGCGGTACCGGTCCGGCGTAATTTGGATCAAGGGGTAGGGCGTAGCATCCGGCGAGCGTTGTGATGAGAAAGAGAAGCAGGCAGCGAGAATGCATTTTCCCCTGTTTTTGGCGCGGAAGATAATCCCTCTGGATATCAGATGCAGTGATCGACGTGGGGTATTCCGAAGATACAGGGAGGAAGACTTGATATCGTGTTTGATATTTGAGCTGTCTCTTTTGAGTGGATGCATCCCCCTGTGGGGAAGATCCCCGTGGGCAACTTTGGTGGGGTCACCAGCCTCAATCGACTCGACTTTACCGGCCGAGTAGGGCGCGGGCTTTCAGGAATGAGCCGAACTCTTGGAGCGCGGATTGGCGCTCGACGATTATCCGGGCTCGTTGGGGGTTACGGTGTAGATCGCTTAAATCGGGCTCGGTACGGTGAGGATCTCCAGCAACGAGGAGAATCGGCTCTCCGGGATTGCCGAGAAGGGTGATCGGTACGCCGGGAGAGGCGTGGGGTTCGGAGCGAAACTCGTCGACGTACAGTTTCAAAAGCCGCATCAGGGCGGTGTTCGACTCTCGACGGATACTTTCTTCTTCAAGGGGGTGATTTCGCCGCGAGGCCTCAATTGATGCGGCATACGCCCGTTCGACCGATTGAAGAAGATGGGGATGTTGGGCGCGTATCTCGGGACTGAGTACGGCGACACACACCTCCGGTCTCAGGGGGCCGAGTCCGATGAGAAGGGGGTGCTTCAGTCGAATGGCCAGGGGCACCTGGATCTCTCGCAGGGCATCGGTAAAAGCTTGGCGGTGACCTTCAAAGCGAATCGAAAAGGGTGGGGCCGCTTCACAGATGAGAATCGAGGGAAAGCCTGGGAAGCGATCCTTTCCGATTCTCTCAAAACCGGTGG
>JBILDU010000091.1:0-11531 GCA_044352465.1 Bdellovibrionota bacterium | reverse complement strand
ATCGTAGTAAGCAGATCACACTCGATTCCTCGAGCTCCACTCAGCTCGTCGCCCTTTCTGCAAGTCGAAATGAGCAAGGCCTTGCCATCGCTCGCGCTCTCCTCGATAACACCGCGCTCGATGACGAGAGATTCGTCGCTTACGCCCAAGTAAGACTGGGCGAGTATGCCGTCTCCAAGGGGGAGATCCTTGGGGGGCGCAACCCTTCATCTCAAACCCTGACAGCGTTGGATCGGGAGCTCGCGCAACTGAAGCATCTCCTCGGTATCAGCGACAAGGACGGAGCTGCCTTGGAGGAGCACATCGCTTCAACCGTTGATCGGGCCCGCGAGATGCGGATAGTGAGCGATCACGTCGAGCTCGCCTACGCCGCGGGACTTCGCGAGCGCAGCGCCGACGCCGAGGAGCAGGCGGAGCGAAAGTACCTCCAGGAGAAACTCGCTGAGCTTCAAACTGCGCACGCCGGATGGATCGCTGAGCGCGCAGAGCTGAAGCAGCGGCTTGGGGCCGACGTCGCGCGAGCCACCGAATTTGGCCGGCAGCGTGGTGATAGCGTCGATCAAGCGGTTCTTCACTTTTCTCAAGCTATCTGGCTCCTCGGCACCACCGAGGAAAAAGCGTTCGGTGCTCTCGAAGGATTAATGAGCGCCGATGAACGTAGTCTTTTTAAGTCGCGGTACGCGCGCACCCAGGATGAGACGATTGAAAAAGCAGCGGAAGGTGACTTTCGTGGGGCTGAACTTGATAAAGTGAGCGCCCTCCTCCGGGGAGATAAAGTAGCTGCTTTAGCCGCGGACGCAGAGATGGCAATCGATGACAACGAGTCGTCGAAGCTTCAAGCGACCCTCCGAAGTTTAATGACTCCCGCTCAGCGGAGCGACTTTGGTGCGGTCTACGGCGATCGTTACGCCGTGGGTCATTCAACCAACGGAGCCTATGGGAGTCCGGTTGAGAATGTGAAGACATTCGAACGGGTTCTCGAGTTACGGCTTCGCGGAGATGAGCGCCTCATTGCACAGGCACTCTACAAGGGCGACAACGACCTTGCTGATGCGGCGCTCCTCCATCAGCATCTTGCCGAGTCCGCAGATGTTGAAGCTGCGGCGAAACATCTCGAGGCGGTCGTTGACGAGCGAGGCTGGCTTGATGCTGAGCGGCTCGCCCGGATCGACGCGGCGGCACGAAAGCAATATAAAAGCTCCCCGCTGACGTTCAATCCTGAGATGACCGAGCCCGAGGGGCGATGGATCGCGGCGCTTCTCGCGGCTGATCAGGTCGAGGCGGGCGTTCGAAAGCTTGATTACGCGATCGAAACCGATAAACGGGGACGGGTTTACGATGTGAACAACGAACTCGTTCGCGAGACGTTTGTGATGCCCGATTACCTCAAAGCTCTGGCCCGCCGGGTGGAGCGGGGTGACCCCCTCTCAGAAGCTGAAGCGCAGCTCTACGCTACCGAATCAGCCCGATGGTCTGATTACCGGCGTGCGGTCGAGGGGGGCTACACGAGGGTCAATAACGGTGCCCATATCCGTGATCACCTTGCCGCGGAGCTCGGCGCGCATGAGCTGCGCGTTACCGAGCGTCTCATCGACGCTGGTCGTTTGACGAGCGTCGAAGCGATCATCGATGCGATGGCTGTTGCAGGCACGACTGAGACCGTCCTCGAGGAGGAGACGGCAGGACTCAGTAAAGCGCAAGCCACCAAGCTCCAGAACGATTACAGCCTTGCGACTGAGGGCAGGAAGCTCCTGAGCGATATCGAATGGGAAACGTCGGGGCACCTTGAGTTTGACCTGAAAGAGAACCTGCGTGGACGCCCGGAGAGTGCTCAGGAGCTCCTCGAAGCAGCGAAGCGCCGATACGAACACGAGACGAGTTGGAGTGTCGAGTGGGGAGCGTACGATGAAGACGCCAAGGCTCACGCGGCTCTCGAAGCGCTGAAGCTCGCGGTAGAGCAGGGAAGGATGAGCGATGCCGCCGCCCATTTCGAACGCTTCCGCGCCAGCGCTGACCAGCTTCGCGGAGAGAAACAGGTCATCAGTGATACCGTCGTTAGTTACGGCACCACGACGGTGATGGTCGTCGGGACGGTGGTGCTAGTGGTTGGAACCGCTGGAACCGGGGCGGCCGCGGTGCCGGTACTTACCGGTTTTGTAAGTAAGGTCGGGCTCGTGGGCGGTAGCGCGCTTGTTGCGGGCGCTTCCGGCGCAGTTCGCATGGGTGGGAAGAGCCTCTTTCTGGGGGCCGGTCAGGGATACGGCGGGGAGGAGTTCGCAAGCGATCTCGGAATCACCGCTGTTGAAGCTGTGGTGGCGGTCGCTGGTGTCAAAATCTCTGTCGGCAACAAATTGGCGTCAATGGGGACTGAGGCGGTCGCGAAACGTGTGGCGACCCAGAGTGCCATCGGTGTCGCAGATGACGGTGCACGACTCGGCGCGGGCGAGGTCGCAACTCATCTGGCGGGTTCGAGTCGTATGCTACGCATGACCTCTGGCGCGGTTGCGGGCGGAGTCGATGGCGTTATCATCGCCCCAGTCCAAGCCGCAGGCGTCGCGGCTTTTGATGAAGGCACCTGGAGCGAGGGTGTCGGTCAGGGATTTCTGAATCTCGGCTCAACGGCTTTTAACCCCCACACCTTGATGTTCGGCGGTCTCCTCGGTATCGGGGCTGGGGGAGGTATTAGCGCTTTCTCACCTCAGGCGATCCGAAACGGACAGATTCTTCGCGGTGATTCGGCGGCGAAGGTTCGAGCCAGTGCTCAGACCGCTGAAGCAGCGGAGCTCATAGCGCAACGGGAATCGACCCGGGGGTTTCTCTCTCACGGCGACGCGGAAGCGGTAAAGCTCGCCAACATAAAACTGTCTGAGGATAAGAGTGCGCTGATTTTAAGGTCGATGCGAGAGGCACCGGCTGGTACCTTCGATAAAGATCAGATTACCGCTCTTGAGGGGCGTCTTAAAGAGCGAGGTTATCTCACGGAATTTGATCGATCACAGATCGGCGGCGATCTTGCCGGTGTCGGCGGTTCCCGGCGGCCGCTCTCCGCCCAGGAAAGCCGGTCGCTCCTCGAGAAGATTGAGGCTGCTCCGGAAGGTCGCTACACCCCGGAGCAGGTGAAGGCTTATAAAGAACGGCTCGCTAAAGATGGCCATCTGACCGAGTTCGACCTCACCCGGAGCATCGGGCGAGGACATGATCAGGTCACCATCGTGCGCGAGAGCGAGCTTGCCAGACGGGTGGACCGAACCCGGGCTGAGCTTGATTCACTTCGGACCCAACTCGACAATCCCGATCTCCCGAGCGAGCGTCGTCTTCATCTCGAAGGAGAGCAGGTCTCGGCGCAACGTCGACTCGACAGCCTTACGGAGCTTAAGAGCTCGCACGAGGCTTTGCGCGAGAAGGCTCGTCAGGGATTGAGTAACCCGGAGACCGAACTCGTGGCTGGCGGACCGGCTCCCAAAGCGGTGAAGTACACCAAGGGTGAGGCACCCAAGGTCGACGGAGACCAGCCTGTATCGAGTCGGGCGGAGGAGCTATCGACCGCGAAGCACCACGCCAAACGGGTGGCCAAAGAGGGGGTAGCTGATGATGGACATCGCCTCACCCCTGAAGAGACCTCCCAATCAAAGTCTCAGGCGAAGGTTCACGACGGTGAGTTTAAAGCCGGTCTTAAAGAGGCGAAGGGTAATCGGAGAGTTGATCGCAAAGCGGAAAGCAAGATCGATGGCGTGGTCGACTCGCGGATGGTGAGCGGACGTCGTCCCGTCGAGCAAGAAGCTATCGATCTGCGCCGCCAGCTCGCCCTGAAGGGCGATGAGGCTCTCCCACCTGAGGTCCGGGCCAAAGTGTCAGCGCGCCTAAAGACCCTCGAAGAGGTAGAGTTGCCGCTCCATCGAAGACAAGATCGCCTCGCCCGCGGCTACTTTGGAAATGGCCGAAAGGTATCCGATGCAGTCGAGGCGGCCGCTTTAAGAGTGGCCCGGCTCGAAGCCGACGGTATCCGCGGCGTTCCGAAGTACGAAGCGGCGCTGAAGGAGCTGCAACAGGCCAAGTTCAACAACCGTATCGAGCTCCAGCTTCAGAAGAAGGTTGGTCGGATCGAGGAGCGCGGATGGATCAACGAACGTGTGGTGGCCGAGCAGGAACTTGCAAAGAAGATCGCGGCCTCGCGTAAGGTCGGAGCTGAGGCTCCCGCTGATCCGAAAGCGCTCGCCGACGAGATCTCAGGACTTCGTCACAAGGTCGGGATCCTCCGTGAAGCCGACCGTATCGCGCGGTGGGGGCTTTGGCGGGGTGACCGCATCACCACGGAGGAGTTTGCTGCCGCGAAGCGTATCGCCGAGCATCATGCGACGATTCGGGACGGCACCTTCAGTAGCGAAGCATATAAATCTGCTTGGCGCGATTACTTCGATGCGTGGTCTTTCGGTCGAGCGGCTCGCCGAGGTGAGTCGCAACAGTGGGAAATCGCCGCAGCCAAATGGTCCGATTCGCGTAAAAAAGTCGAGCAGGAATATCGCGAAGCCGATCTCGCCGCGAAGCGGTCAGAGTTCGAACTGAAGAAACTGCGGCGTGAACTCGCCCAATCGAAGAGCGCCGCTCGCGAGGCTTCCCAGGACGGCCGAGCTTACGACGGTGCGGCCCTCCAAGCGCTCAAAGAGCGAGTGGCTGATGCGCGAGCTGCTCATGCCGCGCACGTCACTCGACTAAAGGATATTGAGAGGACTGCGCTCACGACCGAGCGGTGGGCCGATCGCGTCTCGCGTTATTATTCAACCCGTCCCCTGCGTGATTCGTCTGAGGTCTCGGTCGCCGAGACTCGTACGGCCCGCCGAGTGGTCGAGATGGTCCGTTCGGGCGAATGGTACGCTAAGCCAAGTCGCTTCTCCGAGGCGGTCGGGGACTTCCTCGATGCCAAACACAACGCGCGGGTTACCCGCTGGGAGGAGACAGAGGTAGCCACGGTTGGGGGCCGAAACTGGGGCGGCGAGCGGAAGCTTCTCGAGACTGAGGATATACGGCTAAAGGCAGAGCTTCGCCGACGTGGACAGAGCGCCGACGAGCGTGAGGTGCTGCTGGCGCAGCAGCGAAGTCTCGAGTCGCGCCTTGCGATCGAACGTCCAGCGGATTACCTCGCGCGTGCGCGGTTGCCCCTCATCGGTCGGCATATCGACCGACTGGCTCAAGGGCGGGTACCGCTCGTCAGCCGTCACGGAGATAACGTGACGAATGTCGAGTTCGCTGCCGCGCGTGAGGTCGTTCGCCTCGAGCGTGCGGGACAGAGCGGTACCGCCGCGCACGCCGCGGCTAGAACGGATTTCAGCGTCACGCGTTGGGAGGTTCGGCAGGTTCGTCGGTTAGAGTCCCAGCCGTGGATACCCGATCGAACGCTCGCGGAGATTCAAAACGTGCGGCTTGAAGCAGCGGCGCGTCGCTTGAGTGGCGACCCCCAGGCGAATGCGGAGCATATTGAGCTTCTAAAGGCCAAGGTCGCAGCCCACCGCGAGGGTGCCCTCGCCGATGCGCGGCGAATCGATTTTCTTGCTCGGAAAAATGGTCATGGGACCGTGAGTGAAGTTGCGGCGGCGACCCGTGTGGTGAAAGCGGAACGCCAGCTTCTCCTCGACAGTCAAAACGAGGCAGCGTTACGGGAGCTTTTGGCGGCAGAGGCGGCGCTACGAAAGTCGATCGGTGATGCCGGAGAGCGCATCGCGGTGCAACGTGATTTAGTCAAAGCGGCGAAAGCGGGATGGAAATCCGGAGGTGCAGCCGGCACAGCAATCGGTCGGGGCGGTTCAGACGGAGGGCGACCGGGAGACGATGGCGAGCCCTCTCCCGATGATGACGGGAATGGACCAGGCTCGGCTCCGATAGATGGTCAGGATGGAGTTCGGGTTCCCACCGCTGAGGAGCTCCGCCTCGATTTCGAGGCCCCTGCCTACGAACCCCGCTCAGTCGTTGGTGGGGGAGATGATTCGCTCGTCACGGCAGATGACCTACGGGCGGCTTTCGATGCCCCGGCATACGCGGGACCTGCGCCAGATAATCTGAGTGGTGCGGGGCGAGCGCCGAGTCAGGGACGCGCGCAGGGGAGCGACACCCCGCTTTCTCCGGAGGTCCTCGTTCGTCAGGCTAAAGTCGTCGAGATAGAGGAGGGGCTCACGGCGAGTGAGGCTTTCCTCCGTCGTGAGCTCGCGCTCCTCGATGAAGCTGCTCGGTCGGCAACCCCTGAGGTAGTCGAAGTAGCTCCTGGTCTCAAAGTCCCACGCGAGGAGGTTCAAAAGGGTATCTCGGCCCAACAACAGAAGATCGCTCAGCTTCGAGCGGAGCGGGACGTGGCAGTTCAGGACCTGCAGACTCGTCAAGAGTTCGAGCTCGGTCAACGCCGCCTTGCCGACGAGCGCGCCACCGCTGGCGCTCGGGATCGGCAGTCAGATGTCGAGCGCGCCGCGAGCACCCGTCTCGCTCAGCGCCGACACGCCGATGCCGAGCGGGCATTTCAGGGCGATGAGGTTGCGCCACTTTCAAGCGAGGCTAAAGAGCTGATCGACCGGCTCGCGGATCTCGACGATGAGATTGCACGGAGCACCGCGCTCCTGACGCGTACCCGTTCGCTCGTCGAACAAGCCAAGGGCTCAGCCGCCGGTGATATTGTGGATTTCGGCCATGGAGTAAAGGTCCCGCGAGGAGAGGTAGAGCGAGGTCTTCAAGCGGATGAGGCGACGCTCCTTCGTCAAGGAGCCGAGCGCACCGAGCTTCAGAAACAGATCGGTCGGCAGCTTGACTTCGATCGATTTATGGCCGCTTCGCGCGCTGATGCCGCAGCGCGGTCATCGGAGCTACGCGACCGTATCGCCCGTGCTGAGGCTTCGGCCGCGGAGATTCGTCGCTCCCACGTGGCTCGGGAGATGAATGAGCGCGGGGCAATCCGGTCGGACAGTGAGGGAGGTCTCAAGCAGGGAGAGCCGAGCCGAGCGACAGACGAAGAGGCTTTGCCAGCGCAACAACGGTCCGATGCCTCCACCGATGGGTCGGAAGGTGGCGCGTTGCCCCGTCGACGGGAGCCTTCAGCCGAGCCGCAGTCTGAGTTTCAGTCCCGGTCGATGCCCCGGTCGGAGCCGGCACCGACCAGTGGAGCTCCCCGCACCCGGGTTCAGGTGCTCGAGCGCGAACCGAATCCAGCTCTTGAGAGGTTGCTCGCCCAGATCGATTCGATGCCGCTCAATGCGCCAGACAGTATGCGCATCCCGTCGGGCGGAGAGGTGATCGAGCCGTCACCGGCGATCGCGCATAAATTGACCGAAGCGCAGAATAGAGTTGTCGAACTGGAATCTACTCATGCCCGCTACACCGGTCGGCCTGAGGTACAGCGCGAGGTTGTTGAAGCTCTTACCGAGGCGCGCCGTGTGGTCGCCTCACTCGAAGAGCGCGCGATGCACCAGAGCGCCCTGAAAGCTTCGATCCGAGAGCTCGACGAAGCCGCCATCGCTCTCGGTGATGTTGAAGCGCGAAAGCTCCTTCGTCGCCAGCTTACCCGCCTCGAGAGCAAAGTGAACAACGATGTTGGTTCGACTGACCTTGAGACACTGGCCCGTGAGCTCGACGACCTTGCACAGAGTGTGAGGGCTCCGAGAGCCGGTAGCGCTTCAACCGAAAGTGGGGCAGCTGAGATCGGCACCTCACGCGCTCCCGAGGCTAGCGATGATTTCCTCCCACCGGGAGATTACTCTCCTGGTAGCGAGGGGCCCGCCGCGCTGGACGGTGGTGATGAGGGGGGCGGCACTGCAACCTTAACCAAGTTGGAGACGAAGACCCAGGATGCGACCAAAGTTGAGGAACCCGAACTTGAGACACTGACCTCGACCGAGACCCAAGCCCCAGCACCGAAGCCTCTCGAAGCGAAGCCGGAGCCAAGGACCGACGAGCATACCGTGGCCCCGCCGATAAAGCCCGTTGAGGAGATTGCGGTGCCGCCCACGAGCGAAGCTCAGACCACCGCTGGAGCTACTTCGGCGTTTAAGTTACAGCCTCGACCGAACTCACAGACGCGGGTTATCCCGAAGGTCGGTACCGCCCCTCTCGTCGGGGCTGGTACGCGGACCGACCTCTCTCCGTTAAACGATTTCGTGCCGCCCGGTGGCTCCCCCCCTAAGGTCGCATATCGCGATGAGCCCACTCCGATGGCTCGTCAACGAGATGATGATGGTTCTAATGGCGGGCGGGACGATCAAAAACGTCGCCCTGAGGAGCCCGAACTGAGACTCAGGGAAAAGCCCGTAGAGGTCACTGGCCCCAAGAAGATCTCGGCGCGAGATCATGAGGCACGTAAGGGACTCGCCAAGCGTGAGCGTCTCGTTGGTGAAGTCGTCGATGGCAATGAGGCGTTCCTTCAGGGCGATGGTCAGTTCGGGTTTGAGAAGCTTACCGATTAGCGGCGCCAGTCGTGCACTCGTGGAGGGCGCGAATCTTTGGGTGGCGTCAACACCTTACGTTCTCGTTTGACTCGCTCAGGCACTCCGACCGGAAACTCTTTTCACGCCCTTGATATCCCGTCTTGCCCACCCTCAGATGGGCCAGGCGGGATAGGGCTGCCCGGGATAGCAGCCCGGGTATCGGATTGGGGGCGCCCGACACGACGGGAGGGAGAGCCCCGTTTTTCGGGCGCTCCCCCCCCAGTGACCCCGTTTTCCCTAAAATCGCCGTTTTGCCTTCCTAGCGACCTTCCCCCATTTGTAGTAGTAATATTGGGCGGATAGCGGTGCTCTCGTTGTCACGTCGTGGGAGGATACATGCGGAAAATTATTGCGGTAACGTGTGTGCTTTTCTTTGCGATGCCGCGGGGCGTAGCAGGGGATGAGTTGAACGCCGTTTTTAAACGGGTGAACGACCTTATGGCCCAAAAGAGCTATGCTCGGGCGCTCGAGGAGTTGGGTAACGCGCGCCAACAGATCGAGAAGCTTCACCTCGACAAAGTGAAGACGTTCTTTCCGGCGGGGGTTGCAGGGTACACCGGGGGGGAAACCAAGACCGGCGGCGCGCTCGGCATTGCGACCGTTGATCGGGAATACACGAAAGGAGCCTCGATCCTTCGCTTGGGGCTACGGGCTGGAAGCACCGGTGGTGGCCCGGGGAGCTTCGGTAGTATCGCGCAGCTCGGTCGCATGGTTGCGGGGATGCAGCGCGAACCTGGCGTCGAAAACGTTCGGATCGGTTTACAACCTGGCCTTATCAAGCTTGCCGGCAATAAAAACACCCTGACATTATTCCTGGAGAGTGGGGCGGTTCTCGTTGTCGAAGGCCACTCCAGCGCCACGAATGAGGAACTGAAAAAGTTTGCCGGAGCTCTCGATGTGGTCGCTCTTGAAAAGTATTTGAGCGGCAAATCGTAGAGAAACTTTATGACAACAGCGGAGAGTGACGTGACACGAGTTTTATCGGCCGAGCTTGCAGTTCATGCGGGGCAGCGCGTGACGATACGGGGGTGGTATCATAACCTTCGTGCGCTGGGGAAAATAAGCTTTTTGATCATCCGAGATCGGGCGGGTATCGCGCAGGTAGTTATCCAAAGCAAAGAGGAGTTAAGGAAGATCTCCAGTCTTCAGATCGGCACCGTCGTTACCGTCACCGGCACGGTGCAGCGCACAACCCAAGCCGAACTTGGCGCCGAACTTGTCGAACCGGAAATTCTCGTTGAGTCTCCGGTGGTCGACGTGCCGCCGCTGGAGTACTACAAACACGAGCTCAACGTCGACATCGATACAATTCTAGACCATCGGCCCATAGCGCTGCGGAATCGCCAAATTCAAGCAGTTTTTCGGATCCAGGCGGATATCGCCCACGCCTACCGACTCTACATGCACGACCGGGTGCGAGCTGTTGAGTATTTTGCTCCGAATCTTATCGGGGCTTCTTCGGAAGGAGGCGCCGAGTTTTTTAAGGTTGATTACTTCGGCTACCCGGCAACGCTCGCTCAGAGTAGTCAGCTTTATAAGCAGATGATGGTCGGCGTTAATGAGCGGGTATTCGCCCTGATGCCGTTCTTTCGAGCAGAGAACTCGAATACCGCCCGTCATCTTACTGAAGGGAAACAACTCGAATTCGAAATGGGGTTTTTTGAGCACTGGCATGAGATCCTCGACATTGAGGAGGGGGCCATTAAATTTATCATGCAATATCTCCACGAGCATTGTGCCGAGGAGATAAAAGCGTTGGGCGGGGATGTCATCAAGGTCCCGGAGAATGTCCCTTTCCCCCGTGTGTCATTTCAGGATGCTCAAGAGATCTATTTTCAGCGCACCGGACTCGATGAACGAGCTGAGGATGATCTGAGTCCGAACGCTGAGCGGGAGCTCTGTAAATACGCCTTTGAAAAATTTGGTACCGACTGCATCTTCATCACCGACTGGAAGACCAAGAAGCGCCCGTTTTACTCCTATCCGAACGACGCGGAACCGGAGCTCACCAATACCTTCGATCTTTTGTGCGCCGGTACCGAGATTACCTCCGGTGGTCAGCGCCGACACACCTACGATTCGATGGTGGAGGGGATTCGGAGTAAGGGGCTCGATCCCGCCGACTTCGGCGATTACCTAAGTATCTTCAAGCACGGCATGCCCCCCCACGGCGGTTTTGGGCTGGGGCTTGAGCGTCTCACCATGACGATACTCAAGCTTAAGAACGTCCGCGAGGCCTCGCTATTCCCCTCCGATCCGAAACGGATTGCGGGTAATCGGCTCAAAGCTAAGATTTTTTTCGGTGCGGAGAATCTCCGGAACGAGATCGTGCGTCAGCTCAAAAAAGAAGAGATGGAGTTTCAGCACCTTGTTCATGAGGCGACTCCCACCTCGGCCGACTCGGCGAGAGTGCGGGGGACTCTCATGGAGGAGGGAGTGAAGGCGATCATCCTCCGTGGCAAGACGACCAAGAAAAACTTTCAGGTGAACGTTCCTTCCCACATGAAGCTCGATATGAAGGAGGTCGCAAACGCACTTGGAGAGAAGTGCGAGTTCGAAG
This sequence comes from Bdellovibrionota bacterium, assembly GCA_044352465.1. Classification (GTDB taxonomy): domain Bacteria; phylum Bdellovibrionota_C; class UBA2361; order UBA2361; family UBA2361; genus JBILDU01. The sequence goes on along the minus strand of JBILDU010000091.1, from coordinate 515 downwards.
ATATCGAGGCGATTAAGACACGTTTTGGTCTCGAGGTTGGAGGGGTTCCGCCGTTTGGAAACCTGCTCAACCTTGATACCTGGTTCGACGAACGGGTGTTTGCCCATTCCCGTGTCGCATTCAACTGCGGTATGCCGACCGAGTCGCTGGTCATGAGTAGCGCAGATCTCAAAAAACTCACTGAGGCGAAGATCGGACGGTTTGCGAAGGAGTAGGGGGGCAGTAGGGGCTACCCCGTGTTGTGCCCCGCACCGTTCGGTCGCCCGATAGCGAACGAACGGTGGCGATGGCTTCGGCCGACGGTGAGAGAACGGTCGAGCTGAGGTGGCAGGCCTGAAGAGTCTGATTTTAAAACGGTTTCATCCTCAATAAGGCTTTCTTGTGACTGACGCCATCAATCTAAAAAGTTCGTATCGCTCCCATACCTGCGGCGAACTGCGCTCGGAACACGTTGGTACTCCGGTGACCCTTGCTGGTTGGATCATGCGAAAGCGTGACCACGGTGGAGTCGTTTT
>JBILDU010000159.1:0-3274 GCA_044352465.1 Bdellovibrionota bacterium | reverse complement strand
CTCGAAGTTTGCGGAGGAGGCCGCTCACATCCGGCCGGAATCAGTGATCCAGATCTCGGGAGTGGTGGTGGGTCGGGACGCAGAGCTTGTCAACCCCAAGATCGATACCGGACAGATTGAGGTTCATGCGGAGGCTCTGATTCTTCTTTCTCCCGCCGAGGTGCTGCCATTTTTGATCGCCGAGGATGATAATGCGCCTGAGCCAACCCGTCTCAAATATCGCTTTCTCGATCTTCGGCGGGAAGGGCTGCATGCGAATATCCTCCTGCGCTCCGACATCGTTCGGACGATGCGTGAGATTATGCACCGCCTCGGCTTCCGTGAGTTCCAGACGCCGATTCTGACCGCGAGCTCGCCGGAAGGAGCGCGTGACTTCATCGTCCCGTCTCGCCTTCATCCCGGAAAATTCTATGCGCTCCCGCAAGCGCCGCAGATGTTTAAGCAGCTCTTGATGGTTTCAGGCTTCGACCGGTACTTTCAGATAGCGCCCTGTTTTCGCGACGAAGACGCGCGCGCCGATCGTTCTCCGGGGGAGTTCTACCAACTCGATATGGAACTCTCTTTTGCGGGCCAGGAGGAGGTCTTCGCCGTTAATGAGGTGCTCATGACCGAGCTCTTTAGCCGCTTCTCCCCCAAGACGATAACGGCGGCACCATTTCCTCGTATGACGCATACCGAGTCGATGGCCCGTTTCGGGTCGGATAAGCCCGATCTTCGCAATCCTCTCGAGATCTCGAATGTCACTGATATCTTCCGCGAGACCCAATTCAAAGTGTTTCGAAGTGTCCTGGAGAAGAAGGGGAGCATCCGGTGCCTCAAGGTCGATCTCCCGGAGATCCCTCCGCGAAGCTTCTTTGACGACACCATCGCTAAATTTCTTGCAGAGAATGGCATGGGGCTCGCGTATCTGGTCTATCAGGACGGGGAGCTTAAAAGCTCGATTGTGAAGTTCTTTTCCGACACTGAGCTGCTTGCTCTCAAAGCTCAGCTAAAGCTCTCGGGTAAGGCCTATATGTTTTTCGCCGCGGGGCCTGATAAAAAGGTACTTCCTGCTCTCGGTAGACTCCGCACGGTCCTCGGAGAGCGACATAATCTGATTGAGCCGGATTGCTTCAGGTTTCTCTGGGTCACCGACTTCCCGCTTTATGAGGAGGACGATTCTGGGAAGATCGAGTTTGCTCATAATCCGTTTTCGATGCCTCAAGGTGGCTTGGAAGCGCTGACCTCCAAACATCCCCTCGAGGTCTTGGCGAGCCAATACGATCTTGTCTGCAATGGCTACGAGCTTGCGAGTGGCGCGGTGCGAAACCACCTGCCTGAGGTCATGTACCGGGCGTTTGAGATCGCCGGACACGATCACAACGTTGTCGATCAAAAGTTCGGCGGTATGATTCGCGCCTTCAAATTTGGTGCCCCGCCGCATGCCGGCATCGCCCCCGGGGTTGATCGAGTGGTCATGCTCCTCGCGAATGAGCATGCTATTCGCGAAGTCACCGCCTTCCCCATGAATCAAGCGGGTGAGGATCTCCTCATGGGCGCTCCCTCAACTGTCACTGAAAAACAGCTTCGAGAGACGCATGTCGCTCTGAGGGTAAAGCAAGAGTCGAATGAGTGAACTTCAGGGGGGAGTTCACTTTGCTACAAAGTCGACGTTCTCGCGGAGCTCGAGGCCGAGCCGATTAACGTTGTAGCGGAACATCGAGGAAGCTCGCCCCTCACAGAGAATCTCGATCTTCATCCTTTCCCCGCTGCTCCGTAGGCCTCGCACCTCAGCTGCAGCCCTCTCCGTCCAGCTCAGGTAGTCAAGCGGTAGTGGGATAACGATAGAGCGGTCGTGAAGTGTTGCCACCGGGAAGTCTCCGGTGCGTTCAAACGAAACGGTGCGGTCGCGAAGTTTTCGCGCAACATACTGTACTGCGCGAGCGTGAAACCACGCACCATGGATGGTTTGGGCTCGACTCGCTGCCTTTACGAGCCGTTCAAGGTGCTTCTGTTCCGCAAGAACTCCCAGCGAATCGACGAATGCCGCAAGCGCTGTAGGGGTAAATTTCTTATTCCCGAGAAGCGCCGCAATGTCGCCTTCCTCGATACCTAGCTTGGTGAGGACTGACCGGCTCTTTTCGTTGATCTCTTTCGGATCTGCATAACCTGAGATCAACTCTGCTTTACTCAGGACTCCCGTAATCGTGCCGAGGTAGGGAATCCCACCGATCCCTGGGACGAATTTGAATCCAAGACTCACCGCGCTCTGAACGCTTGAGATGCGTGTAATCTTATCGCGGAGAGGCTTGTTTCGAGTATAGGGATCGACCTGAACCATCTCGTACCACTTCGCCTCCCGCTTGTTGTAGCCGATATAGCTGAGCGCAGCCTTCGTCGCAAACTCTCCGGCCTCCTCGGCGATGTCGGGCTCCTCCTCGCTCCCCTTTTTCTTGTTCGTCTCAGAGCCGGCTACTGAGCGCTTCACGCTTTTGTAACCGCTATCAAAAGCATCGCCGATCTCTGAGAAGATACCCATCACTCCCGCTGGTACCTTCTTGATGGTCTCATAGGTCTTGCTCGGTTCCGTTACCGCACCGTACACAGCCTGGACCCCGCGGATCGGCGCGGTGACGATATTAATGCCAGCTTCCTTCGCTGCATCGAGAAAAACCTTCGAGTCCGTGAATTCCTCAAGTTGTCGGAGCGCGTCGAGCTCGTGGATCAGGTTCATCAGCTCGTATCGCCCCCGCACATGGAACCGACCGTGCTTCGTGTCAACGTAGTAATTGCCGAGAAAACCGTCGGTTTTTATCGGCGACTCGACGGCATATCCTTTACCGCTGCGGAGCTCCTTCGGAAGGAGGTCGTTAGCGGCTCGGAGAGGGGTCGTTTCGTAGGTTGCTCTCTCCGGGGCTCCGCTCGGGGGGCTTTGCTTTTGAGCAAAAGCAGGGAAGGGCAGCGCGAGGAGCCCCCAAAGCGTAACGAGCCTGCCAATAACCTTAATCATCTAAATCTCCCCATTCTCGAACGATTCAGCGCCCGCAAGGGTACCTCTCCTCCCCCCTCCACATCAAGGATCGACCTTGGTACGTCCCAACCTAAAATCTTGCGTCTCTTTGAGGGTTTGGATAAAGTTCCCTCCGCTTCTTCATCCGCCTGGGTGATGGAATTGGTAGACATACAGGACTTAAAATCCTGGGCTCGAAAGGGCGTGCGGGTTCGATTCCCGCCCTAGGCATTTCCACCCCGCGACTTGGCTTTGCCAAGGTCGCTGCCCCTTAAAGGGGCATGA
>JBILDU010000165.1:0-4824 GCA_044352465.1 Bdellovibrionota bacterium | reverse complement strand
GATTGTCTTGGCTAGGAAGCGCAGTTTCCAGATTAGGCCACGAGGTGAGACACGCCAGAAATATCCAACTGCCTTGCCAATTGCCAACCAGCGGGCATTCGGGTGCGTGCAGTGGAACTTCACCGATGCCTGTGCATGCAAGTCATCGGTGAGCTGAAGGAAACGGGCGGCCTTCTCAGGCGTCACGAGGCCCTCCTTGAGGGCGAAGTCGATGTCCGAGAGATAGCCGCGGCGATGCACCTTCTGGCCCGCAGGCCAAGCGGCGCTGCGTCGCAGTTTGGCACGCCAATCCAGACCCTTGGGCTTGCCACCATGGGAGACGTTTGCGCCATGCCAGCGCCAATCTAGGAGAATCTCCCCATCCACGGCCGCCGAACCTAAGAGCAAAGAACGGATGATCGAGGGGCCATCTTCGCCGCCAACAACTCCATACATCGGTGGAAACCTACGATGGACCGCCGCCCGGTAACTGCCAGTGGCACCGCAGAACTGCACGCCTTGATAGAGATGCAAAGACCGCGGATCGAAGGCGCCTTTGATCACTCCTTGATGATGATACCAAGAAGGGCGCAGGACGGCGCCGGTGGCATCCGTTACACGGGCGTTCGAGTAATGGGCGAAACAGTCCGGATTATCTCGGAAGAATTCGGCGACCTGGCGGAGCCTCTGCGGATGACTCACGTCATCGCCGGCGGCGGCGACCAAGATATCCCCCGAGGAGGCGGCTACGCACCGGTTGAAGTTTCGGATGATGCCAAGGTTCGGAGCAGAGGGTAGCAGGATGATTTTCGCGTTACCGCGATAGGTGGCGAGTTCTTCCTCTATGATGAGCCGCGTGCCGTCTGGGGAGGCGTCGTCGCCGATAATCACTTCGTATTCGGAAAGGTCCTGGTTGAGTACGGCACGAAGTGCCTCCCGCACATAGGCCTCCTGCTTGTAGGACAGAAAGATGACGCTAATGGATGGGAGAGTCATCGGGCGGAGAGGTCGGCGAGAATCTCGCGGACGATGACTTGTGCGAAATGGTCCTGTGAGAAGGGCTTGGCCTGGACGGAGATTAGGAAAGCACGAATGCACTCTTGGTAGCCATGATAAGTGGGGTCATCAATCGTACGCAGGAAAGCGTCGAGTGCTTTCGGTGTCTTGTAGGTGCGGCCGTCGATAAAGCATCCAGTCGGCACTATCTCGCCAATTTCCCTAGGACCCCAGTACACCGGCACACAGCCTGCCCGAAAACAGTCAAAGAGCTTTTCTGTCACATACCCTGGTAGATCTCGACAGTTTTCATAGGCGATGCAAAAGCGTGCACGTTGCAGGAGAGCAATCTTATCTTCGACAGGCCCTTGCCAAGTTCGGAAAGGAGGCCGCATTGGAGCGATTCTAGAAAAAATTTTCTGCAACTGATTACAGACCCTTCCCCATCGGCCAGGAACTGCCGCAGGCCGATTCCAGCCTTGTCCATAAAGAAAAAAATCTTGGGGCGCATTCTTCTCATACCAGTTAATAATGCGCAAACGTTCGCTATAAAGGTCGCGCTCATCAACCACCGCTAAAGCTTTATTCGAAGCAACATGCACACAGAAGAGATTGCGCTCGCTTGGTGGATTCCAGTCTTTTACCTCCAACGAATTGGGGTAAAATAATTGATTCGCCCGAGCGTCATCAAGCAACGAACCATCCCAAGTAAACCATTTCTTGTACCGTGACAAAGCCTGTCGATCTCGATTAAGAGGACGGATTAGGGGATTTTCGTAAAGATAAACAAAAGCTGGTGCCGTTGGATTTTGTCGTCGGCAGTTAATATGTAACTCAAAAGCCACTTTTCGCCCGATGTTTATATCGGGGGTATTGAGTTCAATTCCTTCCTTCAAGAAAGCCTCACGCAGTTTACTGTAGGGAAGATAAAACTCTCCATGATTCTCACCTGCCCCTTTTTTGAACAAAGAGTTATCAGTGTAATCGCGGTAAAGAATGGAGGCGTATCTCATATTTGCAGAGCGGCGGTTAACTGTTCGCTAAAATAAGTGGCCGCGTAAAGCGGACGGGCCGCAGCCGCAGCTGCATGCTTCTTCGCCGCAAGCTCTGCAGCAGGCATTGTTGCAAAGATGCGGATAGCGGCGGCAAGAGCGGGTATGTCGCCAATCGGCTCAGCGACTCGTCCAACCTGGCCTTCAGCCCACGGCACCGAAGGAAGGCCAACGGGATAGGCTACGACAGGCACGCCGCAGACCAAAGCCTCTCCGACCATCATTGGTCCGTTATCATTGGTGGAAGGATTAACAAAAAAATCGGCGGACTGGTAGGCGACCGCAATAGCGGCGTCGCCCCGGCGAACGCCGAGCTCGGTGTAGGTGATGTGTTTCCAACCTTCGCCCATGAGGCCGGTCTCGCCAAGCACAGCGACATGCAGGGCGACCCCTTGGGCGTCGAGCAGACGCAACGCCTCAAGTAGAAGGCCGAACCCCTTGTAGGTCAGCGCAGGGTCGATGCCTCGGACGAGCAACACTCGGGCCTCGGCTGGCAGGCCTAGTTTGACACGAGCGGGGCGCGGGTCTTCGACTGGATGAAGGACATCGAGGTTAAGTGGAATTGGGAAAACTTTCGCGGGTAAACTTCCAGTGATTGAACTCTCGCGAGCCTGCCGCGCGGACCATTCAGTCGGTGCCAATAATACTGCACCGATTTCAAGCCAGATGCGCCGACGCTCGGCAGACTGCTGAGCGGATAGGTCAGTCGGATTCTCAGATCCTATCAAAGGGCAGGCACCACAACCGGTCTGATACTTTGGGCAACCGAGATTGGAATGACAACCACCTGTGACGTGTGCCATGTCAACCTGCCAGAGAATGACGCGGGCACCGAGGCTTTTGGCAATCTGACGAATCGTCGCGGCCGTGACGAATGCGCCGGCCCAGTGGACCACAACCATATCCCACTTCAGCGCACGGGAGCGTGCGTCACGAATGATTGGCTCCGCTGGGAAATTTGCCTCGGCATCAAAATCGTAGACGCCAATAGGCTTAAGATGCAGGCGACGAAGTTTCGCCCAGATGCGGCCTATGCCCCAGGTCAACTTTTGAAATGGACCAAGTAGCCGACGCGCGTCGACCATGGCGGGTACATCCGATCGATTTCGTTTAATAACGTAAGCTACAGATTCATGACCTTGGCTGAGAAGTGCAGAATGAATACGCACGAAGCCATCGGCAGCGCCGCCACCGCTATCCATCTTGGAAAGGTGCAATATCTTCATCCCTGCCAAAGGAATAAGTCGGCCAAGCCAGTCTGACGAACCCAAAAATCTTCCTTCAAATCCGATTGAAAGAAAATAGACGGCCACATAAAAATAACTCAGCCAACCATGGTCCCGCTCATCTATGTGATTAATTTAGACCGCGACACCGAGCGAATGGCTTCAATTCATGATAACCTAACCCGCCTAGGTCTAGGTTACAAACGCTTGCCCGCTGTTATGGGAAAAGATGTCTCCGACTGGGAGAATCTCATCGATATGCCAGCCTACGCCTGGCGCAACCGCCTCGACATACCCCGAACTGGCGAGGTTGGCTGCTACCTCAGCCACCTCAAAGCCATGGAAACATTCCTGCAAACCGAAGCGCCTTGGTGCGTCATCCTCGAAGACGACGTCGAAGTCCTGCCCGCCTGCACGGAGGTGCTTCGGTCTCTGGCTGAGAAGGACGACTGGGACCTCGTGAAACTCTTTAACTTCCATTCTGGGATGCCCGTGAAAAAGCGCGAACTCACCGGCGGACATCATCTCGTTGTACACCTGACGCGCACAACCTCCTCCGCCGCCTACGTCATGAATCGTCGCGCCGCCGAGACCCTTCTAAAGTCAATGCGCCCGATTACGGAACAGGTTGACCACGCCTTGGATCGCCCGTGGGAGACTGGCCTGCGCACGCGCGGTATCCGGCCGATGCCAGTTGTCCTCGCGGCCGTCGCACACACGACTAGCACCATCGATTATCAAGACAAGGGTAAGATTCGACGGCCACTGGGCAAATCGCTCAAACTATTCCTTGGCCGTGCCAAAAAGGAAATCTGCCGTTTCGGATACGGACTTTACGACTCCATTCGTACATAAATTTTTGGGTTCGCCTTAGCTCAATGAAGCCAGAACAGTTTAATCAAATAAGACAGCGCCATGTGGGCGAGTTCGACGTGCCCATAGAATTCGCCACTTTAGGATCTGACGCATCAATTGAGAGGAGCCACGATGGCCAGAGGTAAGATAATGACGATCGTATCGTTCATCGGCTTCGACTGGTAGACATTCCGACCATTCGTCGACCGGATTAAATGCAAAGGCAGGTGCCGCCCACGGGCGACCGCCCTTGCCGAAATGGGTGCCGGTTCCGTTAAATCCGATGTTGAGAATCAAATTATCCCTAGGAATCACTGACAATTGACCAGAACGTAAAACATGGACCATAAACTGGTAATCCCATGTGTTAAATTTACCCTCATGAAGGGCTTTAAATTTACGTTGAAGAAAATCGATGGCACGCGGATGGATTGTGCTCACCCATGATTCAGTTTTTGCAATGGGCTTAGGCTGAAATTGGTAATCAGCCCAAACTCTTTGCCAAGTAGCCCAACCCCAGGAAGAAACAATCCGACTAAATCCATAAGGATGTGGCAATGAAACCAAAGGCGCCATGTTCGAGCCTGCAATTTGAGCGACGCGGTTATCATGACGATAGCGCTCCAGCATTACGGCACAGAAACGGAAGAATGCTGGAGTGGGCATATAATCATCTTCAAGGATGATGCCCTCGCCGGCTTCGCCAAGGAACCATG
>JBILDU010000149.1:0-4827 GCA_044352465.1 Bdellovibrionota bacterium | reverse complement strand
AACCCCAGTAGCCATCCGCCTTGATGGAGCGTATTACGGCGCTTCTCCCAAGATCTCTGTCATGGTGAGGACCGAAGCCCTCGTTACCACCGTTGCCTGAGTTTCATAGCCACGCGCAAAAGGGATTGAAACTTTGCGAAGAACTCAGCGATAATTTAGGGCAGTTTTCAATTGAGAGAGATTATGACAAACGAATCTGAAATGCTTCAAGAGTTAGAGAAACTTCGCGCTGAGAATGCGGCGCTTAAAAAAACAACCGAACGGGGGCTGTCCTTGAAGGTCAGCGAAAAGGGCGCCGTCTCCGTATATGGACTCGGGCGCTTCCCCGTCACCCTATACAAAGAGCAGTGGGCCAAGCTTTTAGGGATGGCGGAGGAGATAAAGGCGTTCATCACCGTAAACGACTCAAAGCTTAAAGCTAAAGACTGAGCTGGGGGTACACTTCGAACATCGAGCCTTGAAACAGGCTCTCCAGGCGGAGCCCAAAATCTCTGCAGGGGAGGGTGCCCCAGGGGTTTGATATCGGTTCGACTTCAGCGACGCTTGCGTCGGAGCTCGTAAAGCTGCCGAACGCCCGGAATTAACTCAAGAACGCTCGTGATAGCTCGCCCAATTCGAAAAGAGGGGCTCTCAACAACGTCCTTCAAGAGCTGCTCGAGGTTTTGCAGTTTCGCGCCTACCGTCTCATCCGCAAGGTGCAAAGCTTCGAGTCGTGGAAGAGAAAGCGGAGACACCGGGGCTCCCGATAGCAACTCCTCCAGGAAGCGAGTTACCTCGCGTCCTACGGCTGCCCAATCATGACGGGCGTTATGCGCCCCCGGTTGAACCAAGATACCCTCCGAAGCTACCCCGCTTAATCCAAGCGAACGGAAACGATGCAGAGCCGCAACAAGATGGGCTGTGTCTTCGTAGAGCGCCAACGCACCTCGCCCGTCCCAGGTCTCCGCAATTTCACGATTCAGTGCGGAATTCCGCGCAAACACTACCCTGTCGTGGGCCAACGCATGAAAAATAGGGAACCCAAAGCCCTCATAGAGGGAGGGAAAAACAACACACACGGCGCGGGCGTAGAGCTCCCGCAGATCATGTTGGGATACGAACCCTGAGGGTACACTGTGAACACCATCGATCGTCGTCGGCAACGTTCCTAATATCACGAGCTCGACCCCAGTGTGTGAGACGCGCAGCGCCCGGGCTGTCGGCTCAAGAAATTTATGTTCGAAATTATTACCCACCAGAAGGATAAACTGTCTCTTCACTAAATCGGCGACCTCAGAACTCAGTGTTACCTCGGTTCCAGCGGATCGTGGCGAAGTGAAATCATGATAGGCAGTTGAGCAGAGAGAGGTCAGGCACCGCGTTTGGTTCCCCACGCTGAACCTTCGCACGAACTGCTCTTGCGAAAAGCGACTTATAAATATCAGCCCATCGCTGTATCGCGCAGCGAAGCGCCACCAACTCTCCAGCCCACGCGGTGTAAGATAGGCACAGTCATAAGCGATGACATCAAGAAAGACAAAAACGTTATAGAGAGCCTTGCGTGCCATTGAACGAATCGGCTCGTATCCGAACGGCTGTGCTGGCTTTAACGCCACATCGAAAAAGTCAGCATCATCGGGCTCTTTGATAGTGACGCCCTTAAGACGTTCACTCAGATGGTGAAACTCAGCCGCCGCTCTGTCGCAGACCACAGTCACATCAAAGACTCCAAACGATGTGGCAGATAGGGCGGCCGCAAGCAATATTCCATATTCGCTGGTGCCGTTGCTCAGCGGAGTGAGGTGACTGAGGTCAATCATGAGACGGGGTGGCTCCCCGTGCCGCATCGCTCGAGCGGCGAGTAACCTCTCCATCAAAAACTGGGGACTCTCAGCGTGCTGACGGGCCGCTATCGCTCGCTCCGGAAATCGCGCTCCAAGGATCGGGCGGCTTTTCTCCAAAGCAGTCAGCGCCTCGGCCGTGTCTGGAAGGGCTGCAGGTGCGTGCGAGCTAAACACCCGGTTCGCTCGAGCGACCCGAAAGCCACAGCGATTTGCCCGGAGACAAAGGTCATTGAGCGCGTCGCACTCATTCTCGTAGCTCTGATCGAGGAGACCAAACTCACGTAAGATTATATTCTTGATGAGGAGACAGCGGCTTCCCTCACTCGGAACGAAGCTATAATCCGGAAGAAAATCCCGAAACCGCTCGAAGGCCAGTGCGATTTCCCGGTCTCGATCGCTCCCGTTGGCCCGGAACGGGGGAACCTGCCAGATCTTGTCGGTGTCGCTGAACGGGGAAACAAATCCGATCATCGGGTCGACCGCGGCAACTCGGATCATTTCCTGTATACAATCGGGTCCCAAAAGCGTCTCCGATTGGAGCAAGATAGCATCGTACCCCATATCGCGGCACCAGGTGAGCCCCCGATTCACTGACGAAACCGCTCCATGGGTCTTGTCAACGTCCAGAAATTCAATGGCCCCGCCGTAGCTTTGCAGACGTGCGATCGTTGACTGAAGCGCCGCGTTTCCCCTCAGCTCAGAGAGCGATTCATTTGCAATAACGACCCGCAGATTCAATGCAATGAGCGACGGCATTTGCTGCGCGAGACTCGAGATACAAACAATCTGAGCTCTCGGATCCTTTCGAAGGTGAATGATAAGCCCGCGTGGCGGGGCACCTTCTGTCGTCTGACACGGAGGGATCGCAACCTTCATACCGAGGCCAGCTCTCTGATATCCTCGGCCGATTTTTTTTCGCCGCCCGTCATCACGACTCACCGGATGTAATTCGGCTAACCTGCGATCCGATCGTGTGGCACTCACCTGCTTGAGCGGTCTCTGGCGCCCCCCTTAATCTCGATAAATAATGTGGCTCTCTATAAACTCGAATCGCTTCCGCAGTCTCACCACAGTACGATACCCGACCACACGACAGTACCGCTGTCGTCGCACACACATCCCGCACCAGCTTCATGTTGTGACTGACGATGACGATCGTTTTTCCGCTCGACATGAACCGGCGAAAAACCTCGTTGCACTTTCCCTGAAAGCGTTCATCCCCAACCCCTAAAATCTCGTCGACGATGAGTATGTCGGGGTCTATATCGATAGCAGCGCTAAAACCTAGCCGCGCATACATCCCGGAGGAGAAATATTTAACCGGTGTACGGGCAAATTCGGTAAGCTCTGCGAAAGCGAGGATATGCTCTACTCGGGCCCGGATCTCGGCACGCGATTTGCGATGCAGAGAACCGTGAAGGTAAAGGTTCTCAACAGCGTTCAGCTCTGGGTCAAAACCTGCTCCCAGCTCGATCAGCGAGGCTATCGACCCCAACCGATGAACGACGCCAGTGGTGGGCCGAAGGACGCCGGACAGCACCTTTAAGAGGGTGCTTTTACCGCTACCGTTGCCCCCAATAATCCCAAACACCGAGCCGCGAGGTATCGAAAGACTGACCCCCTGAAGCGCATTAAAAAGGGAGTAGTGACGCCACCTCCGCTCGCACACCATGCGAATCATCGCCTCTTTCAACGAGGTGGGCCGATCCTGATATGAACGATAGCTGACGGTAACGTCAGAGACTTCGAGCGCCCGCGGCGAGTCGGGCGCTTCACCGAAGCGCGACGAGGGAAGCGAGACCGAGGACAAATCGACCTCCTGCGGGATCAAATAAAATACATGAATCGATCCTCGCACGATTTAAAGAGCCATAGTCCGGCGAGAAGGATAGCAAATGAAAGGACAATATTCGCCCCAAATAAAAGGGGATCCGGCAGCGCGCCGTAATAAAAGAGCCCCCTGAGGAACTCGACCTGATGAAAGAGTGGATTCACAACGACGAGTGCTTCCGCGACGGCTGAGGGCAGGTCCTCCCGACGATAGAGAATCGGTGTCAAAAAATACAGCGCCTGCAATCCTACCACGCTCAGGTGATGGGTATCCTCGAAAAACACGTTGCTCGTCGCGAGGACCAGTGACACACCGAGGGTTACCATCACCACCGGAAGAACAACGATCGGAAACGCGAGCACGGTGAGCGGAACCGCACGCCCGAGCACAAGCGTAAGAATCAAGAGGGGCACTAACGCCACGATGTAATTGAAAAGGTTCGAAAATGTGAGCGATAACACAAAGAGGTACTTGGGGACGGGTACCTGGCCAAAGAGACGCGCGTTAGCTCGAATGGTATTCAGCGACATCACCACGGTGCTTTGAAAGAAGTGGAAAGGGAGCATCCCGCAAAAGATAAAGATCGCGTAATCCTGAACGGGAAGTCGCATGATTCCTGAAAAGACCACCGCAAGAATACTCATCATCGCGAGTGGGTGGAGCATCGTCCACAGGTATCCAAGCACCGAGCGCTTATACTTGGTTTTAAGATCCCGTATCACGGACTGAACCAGATACTCCCGATAGAGAGCGACCTGAAACAATAAATCGGGAAGTAGTGCGAGCGCTTTCAATCGAAATTCCGTTTTTCTCGACCGTGAGAGGCTCCACCTTGGCATGATTGAGGGCTATTTTCCAGTCGGCAACGGCGAAAGCTGCATCCTTTTAAGCAGCTTATGTGGTGGAAAGGTCGAAAGGGAAGGGGCCCCCTAAAAGCCTCTGAGAGCGCACGGCACACCTCAACTTCACACCGCCGATAGTGGAACCCCCCTCTCATACACCGCAAATCCGGCACCGGGCGAGCTGTTCTCTCAACGTGGGCAAGAGGATCGCCGTCTCGTTGCTCGCTCTAGTTTCTCTCCTCGCCGCCCCTTCGAAGCCTCCCCCAAAGCCGCCTGAGCGTGAAGGAGAGGTCTGCAATAGAGAGTCGTGTGCGGTTCTCCGCTCGCGCTC
>JBILDU010000168.1:0-16280 GCA_044352465.1 Bdellovibrionota bacterium | reverse complement strand
CCAGCCCGGTGCCCAGTCCCAGTGCCAGCCCCAGCTCCACCGCCAGTCCCACGCCCACGCCCACCCCCAGTGCCTCGCCCAGCGTCAGCCCGTCGGGGTCCCGCACCGCCAGCGGCACGCCCACCATTTCCGGCAGTCCCAGCCCCAGCCCATCCCCCAGCCCGGTGCGGCCGTGGGCGCCGGTGCTCACCGGCCCGGGCACCTTCCTGGAGGCGGCAGACCTGATGACCCGCGCCACCGCGGTGTTTGTGCTGGGCCTGCCCGGGGACGCGGGGGGCACACCCGCGGACCTGGTGACGGTCCTGGGGTCGGACATTGCCGCGTTCCTGGACACGGCCGGGTGCGTGGGGCTGACTGTGGCCCTGGCGGCCACCGACGTCCCGGACGCATGGCCGGGGTTCGCCAACAGCAACGGCACCAGCGTGAACGTCACCTGTGAGGTGTTGGTGGGGGTGCCCCAGGTCAGCGTGGCGGTGCGGGCCGGGGTGTGGTCCGCCACCGTGGGCAGCACCCCGGGGGTGCCCAACGCGGGCAGTGCATCCGCCGTGACGGCCGCCTCCACCGTGGCCGTGGCCATTGTGAGCGTGACCGGCGGCAGCGACCACGAGGCCGTGTTCCTGCCGGGGGCCAACCTCACGGTGACCCTGCACCTGGGCACGGACGTGAACTCGGACACCCTGCCGGCCCCGGGCGGCAACGCCAGCAGCCTGCTGGTGGTGGCCCCCGGGTTTGGGCTGACACGGTTCCCGGACACCCTTGCGCCGGAGGTGACCCTGGTGCTGGCCTTTGAGCTGCTGGCGGAAACCCCGGACGGGCCCATGGCCATCATGGTGGTGGTGCTGAACGTGGTGCCGCCGCCGTACACCACCCAGGACCTGGTGCTGACCGTGCCTGCGGGGGCCCTGGTGGCCCACCAGGTGGAGTCGGCCCCGGTGCACGTGGCCCTGCTGGAGGTGGGCGCCAGCGTGCTTGCCCTGGCGCCCCAGGACCGGGAGGGCGGGCCCCTGGGGGTCACCCTGACCCTGGGCGCGCCCCTGAGTGGGGCCGCCCCCGAGGTGAACCCCCACACGGGCCAGGATGCGGCAGTGGCAGCGTACGCGGCCTACATCGGCCTGTTGGGCATCCTGCGGGACGGCACCGGCCTGACCCTGACCGGGTGCACCGTGCAGCTGAGCAGCGTGACGGTGGTGGACAACTTCACCGTGGTGTTTGCGCTGGTGCCGACCAACGCCACCCTGGGGGCGGTAACAACCGTGGGCCTGCGGGCGGGCACCTTCCTGGTGGACGCTCGCCGGCGCAACGTTCCGCCCGCCGGGGACAACCTCCGGTTCAGCGTGCCGTGCCCGGCAAGCGCAACCGTGACCGCCACCAGCGCTGTGGTGCCGGTCATCATCCGGGATTACACCCAGGAGTCGTGGATAAGCCCGCCCAGCACCTGGTTTGACGTTGTGTTTGAAGCCGCGGTGTGGAGTGTACACACCAACGCCGTCACCGCGTACCTGGCCCTAACCGGGGACCCCCTGCCGGTGGGCCTGCAGTCCGAAGACACGGCGGCCCGGAGGCAAGACGGAGGTAACTTGCGCCTTCGGTACTACATCCCCAGCTACGCGTTCACCCCCGTCCACGGCCCAGCTGTGGTGCAGGTGGCCGCCGGCATGGCGCTCAGCGTGGTGGGCAACACCCAAAGCCTGCCCGCGTCGCTGACCATTGCCGCCACCGCGTTGCAGGAGCTGGAAGACACTTGGCGTCCAAGACTGTTCGCGGTGCACGAATCCGTGGAGGGTGTGTGGCCATGGCAAGACACCGTGCTGGGCCCAGACAGGCCCCGGCCTTTTGGTGTCATCCGGGTGGTGGTGCCCGCAGACGCGGTGCCGCCCATCTTGGACCTGTCCCCGCAACAGTACCTGGTGGTGCGTGGTTGTGACACCCTGCACGTTATCAATGCCTTCAACACGTCCGTGGAGGAAAACCAATTCCAGGTAAACTACGTGTGGCGTAACCAGCCCTGGGCAACCACCCTGGCGACCAATGTGGACCTCTGGTGCGATGTCACCTCGGGGGAGTACGTGGTGGCGGCGGCGGTGCGCGGTGGCGTGTTTACGTACCCTGTGCGGGTCAGTGGGGTGCGAACCCCCGTGGCCAACATTGCCCACAACGACATGCAGGAGTTCATTGAAGCCGCCAGCGAGTTGGAGGTGCTGGGCACCCCCGACCTGGAGGCCCTGGCCGTTACACAGGATCTGTTCCCGGTGGTGATGCTGCAGCACACGCTGCAGTTCACCTTTCGCACCAACGCGTGGCTGGACTTCGACTTTGCAGACGGCCGCGGGCAACTCAGTGGTGGCGACGACAGTAGCAGCTCCAGCAGCTCCAGCAGCAGCAGTAGCAGCGACAGCATCCTGGAGTTGGCTCGGCGACTGTTGGATGGTTCCAGTGCAAGCAGCTACGGTTACGGCTCTAGCTCTGGCTGGGACTCCAGTCCCAGCCCCAGCCCTAGCTTCAGTTCCAGTTCCAGTTCCAGTTCCAGTTCCAGTTCCAGTTCCAGTTCCAGTTCCAGTTCCACGCCAACTCCGACCCCAACTCCTACTCCCAGCTCCAGCTCCAGCTCCAGCTCCAGCTCCAGCTCCAGCTCCAGCTCCAGCTCCAGCTCCAGCTCCAGCTCCAGCTCCAGCTCTAGCTCTGGCTCTGGCTCTGGCTCTGGCTCTGACTCCAGCGAGTACGACGAAGACATGGGCTTGTTGCCAGATCCATACGTGCGAGTACGGCAGACCTTTGCGGAGATAGCGGACATTGTTGCCAATGGTTGGGAAGGCCACCGCACCCCGTTTTACGCGCGGTACTACTCCTGGTCTCGGATTCGGACCGCGGAGTTTGCGTTGGTGGAGGTGGCACCCTGGGATGCTGGCCACAACGTCACCGGCACCGTGTTCACAGTAAACATGACGGTGTCTGCGTTCCGGTTTGACTTCCTGCGGGACCTGCAACTGGACACCAGCTGGTACTCGTTGTCGAAATTGATGGGCGGCCACAACTGGACCTCGGTGGTGGACACCCCCGACGAGGTGGCCATGCCTGTGACCCACATGCCGGCGGCGCCGATTGTGACCATTGGGCCGGGCCCGGGCTCCGGGCATGACACTGTGACCCTGACCCTGACCTTTGGGGCGCGATTTGTGTACTGGGCTGTGCCCGGAGATGGGTACGGGGCCGGCCCCGAGCCGGGCACCCCGCTGCGCCCCGACTTTGGCTACGGCTACGGCTCAGACTCGGGGGACGCCCCGGGCATTAACCAACGCCCGGTGGACACCCTGCATGCCCTGTCCATTTCTGGCTGCCAGCTGTTGAATGACACCGTGACCCGGGTGAACGCCACAACCCTGTCTGCGGTGTGTGCCCGGTGGCCAGAGACCGCCCTCAACGTCACCGTTGCGGTGCCAGCCGGCATCGCTGCCCTGGCTCTGGAAGTCATGCCCGGCACCCGTAACGACGACGACTACGACGACTACGATGATGACGACGACGACGACGACGACGACGACGACGACGAAGACGACGATGACGACGACGACACGCCTCTAAGTTCCATCATCCGCGTGGCCAGCATGGGGGCCGGGGACACCAGCGCGGCCTGGGTCCTGGTGCCGGTCCTGACCGTGGGCACGGTGCCCGGGGTGGTGCCCGGCACCCACGCCGGCGACGGCGCGGTGGTGCGCATCGCGGTGGGCAGCACCTCCCTGGACGGCGGCGCCCTGGCGGCCCTGATTGAGCACGGTATCCTGGTGCGGTTGGGCAGCCCGGGGGGTGCCCCCGTGGGGGGCATGGTACTGGCGGTGGAGGTGGCGCCGGAGTGGGACACCCCGGTGGGCACCACCACGTTTGTGGCAACCCTGAGGGCCGCAGGCCCCACCGCGATGTGGGTGGAGGTCATGGCCGGCGTGCTGACCGACGCCGCCACGGGGGCCACCTCCACCCGGGCCTCCCTGCGGGTGCCGTGGATGGCGGCCAGCCCCAGCCCCAGCCCCAGTGTCACCCCCAGTGCCAGCGACAGCGCCAGTGCCAGTGCTAGTGGCAGCATCAGCACCAGCGCCAGTGCCACTGTCAGCGACAGCACCAGTGCCAGCGCTAGCGGCAGCATCAGCACCAGCGCCAGTGCCACTGTCAGCGACAGTGCCAGTGCCAGCGCCAGCGCCACCGCCAGTCCCAGCAGCGGCGCGTCCGCGTCGCCGTCCCCGTCCCCGGGTGTGAACACCCTGCGGGCCCTGGGGGCCGCGGGGGTCGGGCCCACCATTCCCTTCCTGCTGACCCTGGGCACGGACTTTGACCTGAACGGTGACGACAGTGACAGCGCCAGTGCCAGCAGCAGCTACGGCGAGCGGCTGGGTCTGGGCGCGCACGCGTTTGACGCCACCAACTGCGTCCTGGAGCCGGGCAGCATTGTGGTAATTGTGCCGCACCGCACGGTGACCCTGGAGTGCCGCCCGGTGACGCCGGGCACGGCGGTGACCCTGGCCCTGCGGGCCGGGGTGCTGCTGGAGGTGTCCCGCCCGGTGCTGAACGCCGCCTCCAACACCGTGACCCTGCCCTGGACCACCTCCACCACGCCCACCGCCAGCGACAGCGCCAGTGCCAGTGTCAGCTACAGCGCCACCATCAGCGTCAGTGGCAGTGTCAGCTTCAGTGCCACAGCAAGCCCCAGCGGCACCATCAGCGTCAGTGCCAGTGGTACCATCAGCGTCAGCGCCAGTGCCAGTGCCAGCGCCACCGCCAGCCCCAGCAGCGGCGCGTCTGCGTCGCCGTCGCCGTCCCCGGGCGTGAACACCCTGACGGCCCTCACGGTGGCGGGGGCCGGCCCCACGGTGACCTTCCTGCTGACCCTGGGCACGGAGTTTGACCTGGAGGAGGGCGCCGGCTTCGGCCTGGGCTCCGGCTCGGACTCTGGCTCGAGCCTGGACGCGTACTGGAGCACCGCCCTGGGCCCCGAGTCCTTCAACGCCTCCAACTGCGACCTGGACGCGTC
Source organism: Bdellovibrionota bacterium (assembly GCA_044352465.1). Taxonomy (GTDB): domain Bacteria; phylum Bdellovibrionota_C; class UBA2361; order UBA2361; family UBA2361; genus JBILDU01. The sequence continues at coordinate 11,263 of JBILDU010000168.1, read as the reverse complement.
CAGTGTCACGGTGCTGGTGCCCCACACCGTGGTGACGTTTGTGTGCGAGGTGACCACGCCGGGGCTGGGGGTGACCCTGGCCCTGCGGGCCGGGGTGCTCACGGAGCGGTCCAGGTACGTGCCCAACGCCGCCTCCAACACCGTGAGCCTGCCCTGGGTGCCCATGCCCACCCTGACCGTGGAGCCCAGTGGGACCGGGGTGCCGCCCTACGCCTACGACGGCAACCCCCTGGTGGTGACCATTACCTGGCCCACGGCCGTGACCGCCTTCAACGCCTCGGGGCTGCTGGTGGCACCCAGCGGCGGGGCCGGGGTGACCCACGCCGGCCCCACCGTGAGCGCCTGGACCGAGACCCAGGCCGGGGTGGCGTGGACTGCGGTGGTGGAGTACACCCCCACTGCCGCGGCCGGCGCGCCGCGCCTGGCCTGGCCCCAGCTGCGCCTGGCGGTGGCGGCCGGCGCCGCGGTGGACGTCGTCACCCGGCAGCCCAGCGGGTACCGGGCAATGGTGCTGCGGTACGTGCCGCCCGGGCCCAGCACCAGCCCCAGTGCCAGCCCCAGCCCCAGCGTCAGCCCCAGCCCCAGTCGCAGCCCCAGCCCGTCCCGGTCGCCGTCGTCGTCCCCGGCCCCGGCGCCGGAGATTGAGATGACGGCCGTGCCGGCCCACGACTCCGTGTCCGAGTTTGTGGTGCGGCTGGTGTTCAGCACGCCCCCGGCGTCCACCGGGCCGGGTGCCCTGCAAGACACCGACGTGTACGTGTCGGGCGGCCGACTGACGGACGTCAGCCTGGTGACTTCCGGGCTGGCGTTGCTGCGGGTGGCGCCCTCGGGCCCCTTCAACGTCAGCGTGGTGGTGTGGGGCGACGCCCTCACCCCGGCCGACCCCCGGGCCGCGGCCGCGGGCAACTACACCTTCCGGGTCGGCACCGGCGGCAGCGGCAACGGCACCTCCCTGGGGGTGGTGGTCGTGCCCTACGGCGCGCCCCGGGTGACGATTGCGCCCCTGGCCCCGTGTGCTACCTGCCCCGCGGGCTGGACCCACGACGGCGTGCTGATTCCCTTCACCGTGACCTTCAGCCTGCCCGTGGAGGCCTTCAGTCCCCTGGACGTGGTGGTGCTGGGCGGCGTGCTGGTGGACGTGGCCCTGGTGCTGCCCAGCGCCGCGGCCGCAGCCAGTGCCACCGCCCGCCACGGCCCACCCGGCATTGCCACCGCGGCCCTGGCGGTGCTGCCGCCGCAGCCTGCCCCGGGCTCCGCGCCCAACACCACCTGGGTGTTGTTTGTGGTGCCGGACGCGCCGCAGCCCGTGGAACCCGGGTACACCTACGAGTGGCCGGGCTCCCGCCGGGTCACGCTCCGGGTGCCCGCCGGCGCGGCGTTCCGCACGCTGAACGGCACGGTGGTGAACTCCACCGAGTCCGGCATCGCGGCCTGGAGCTACGCCACCTCCCTGGGCGCGGTCAGCGTGGCCGCCGCCGGTGGCGGCCCGGGGGCGCCCTACGAGGCTCCGGTCCCGGTCCGCGCCGGCGCCGCCGTGGGCGACCACGCCGGCCTGGAGGCTCTGGGCGGCGAGGACGCCTTGGTGGGGGTGTTGAACCTGCCGGCGCCGGACCTGGTGTCCGGCCTGGGGCTGTGCATCACACTGCGGGCGGACCCGACCGGGCCCGCCGCCGCCACCTGTGGCTTTGTGAACGTGAGTCTGGTGCCGGCCGGGGCTGAGCCGGGTGCCCCGTCTGTGACGTCCCCCGTGTGGTTTGACATGGACTGCGACGACCGCAGCTACCGCCCACGCCTGCTGAACGACACCCTGTGGGTGCTGGCCAGCGTGGTGGCCAACATCAGTGGCAACACCGGTGCGGGTGGGGCCCGGGTGGTGACGCCCCTGCCGCCCGCCCGCCTGCCCGGGCCCTGGGCGGCGTGGTTTGTGCCGGCGCCCACCCCGCAGCCCCTGCCAGACGTGGGCGTGGAGGGCCACCCGCCGGCCGGGCCTTGGTTTGCGGCCCGGGGCGGCGTGTCCGCCACGGGGTGTGTGGTGCTGACCCACGACGCGTGGAACGCCGGCACCGGGCCCACGTGTGGCGGCGACGACAGCGAGGCCAACACCCTGGTGCTGGCCCTGGTGGTGACCGGCGCCGCGGACGAGACCCCGCCGGACACCCCGGCGGGGTACGAGTCCCCGCCGCCGGCGGTGGGGGTGCTGTGGCCGCCTGTGGGGGGCGTGCCCCCTGCAGACGTCCCGGGCCCGGCCCCGGGGTGGGTGGCCGGCGGCCTGGCGGGCCTGGCGGTGGGCGCCACCCGGGTGCCCCTGGGCCGGGTGCACGTCCTGGACCACGACGCCGCGGGGGCCCTGTTTGCGCCCGGCACCTGGCCGTCCCGGGACGAGGTGCGCCTGCACACGTCCAGCTCCAACTTCACGGTGCCCCTGGTGCTGTGGCTGGCCTGCGGGGGTGACTCCCCGGCCGGGCCCCCGCCCCCGGGCCTGTCCCCGGCCGCGGGGTTCGCTCTGGACCTGGGGTCCTTGTTGGGCGGCCCCGCCCCGGGGGACGTGGCCAACATGACCTCCCTGGCGGCCGCGGCCACGTTTTTCGACGCGTCCAGCACCCTGGTGCCCGGGGAAACCCCCAGCTACACCGGGGACGTGTTGGGCGTGCTGCGGCACCGGGTCACGGGGTACCCCATGGTGTCCTCCCTGGCCTTCAACGAGTCCGAGTGCGGGGACGCACCCGGCGCGCTGCGCCTGGTGTTGCTGTCCATGTCGGTGGCCGACATCGTGCCCGAGGGCGGCGACCCGGCCACCGCCAGCGCCCGGGCCTGGATTCGACCCGCCTGTGGCTCGGGCATCACGGGGCGCCCGTGTGGGCCCTTGGGCACCGACGCCACGGGCCTGCCGGACGACTACTGCGGCGGCCCGGTGGGGTACTGGGCGCCGGACGCGGACGTCCTGCCCGGCACCGTGTCCTCGGACTTGGTGTTTGTGGCCACCCCGCCCGGGTTCCCGTCGTGGCTGCCGGCGGAGGGCGCAGCCCTGGCCGCGGCGGCCCCCGTACCCCCCAACGGCGTGTTCACTGCGGGGGCCGGGCCCGGGGGCGGCCCGGTTGTGAGTGGGTCCGCCGAGGACCCCGTGCTGCACCTGGACGTGGGGGTGTCCCTGCCGGGGGCCGGCCCCCCAGGCTACGCTCGGGTGGTGACGGTGGTGAGCATCGGGCCCGGCCTGCCGCCGGCCCTGTTTGACGGGGAGGCCCTGCCGGACCGGGCCCGCCTGGAGGCCATGTGCTCCACGCTGCCGCCGGGCGCCCTGGCGACCGCGGCTCGGGCCGCGTACCCGGGCCTGCACCCCGAGATTGAGGTGCCGCTGACGCTGGCGGACGCGGCCTCCACCCTGTTCCTGTCCGGGGCCACGGCGTACCCGGGCGCCCCCAACGCCAGCGAGGCGGCCCGGGCCGAGGTGCAGGCCCTGTTCCCGGTGCGGCCGCAGTGGGACGGCCCGGGGGCGACGGTGTGGGGCCGGGACGGCGCCTGGGCGCCAGTGCTGGCCAGCACCAACGCGTCGGCGGCCTGCAACCCGACCGCCGCCGGGGACCTGGCCACCTCCGCGTGCGCGGTGTACAGCCTGGCGGCCCGACTGGAGGACCTGGCGGCGTGCCGCAGCTACACCGGGGCCCCGGTGGTGGCGTGGAGCGACCCGGCCCACGGCCTGACCGTGGGTGGGGTGCCCGCGGTGGCGGCCACCGTGTCCTTTGCGCTGACCGTGACCCGGTACGGGTTCCGGGTGGGGCCCGGGGGCGTGCCCGGGTTCAGCGTCCTGTCGGTGTCCACCACCACGGTGGCGGCCACGGTGGCGTCCCCGTCGGGCGGCACCCCGTTCACCGGCGGCGCCACCGCGGTGGCCCTGTGGAGCACCGCGTCCGCGGCCGACACCCCGCCCATGTTCCTGAACCTGGCGTACACCCGGAAGGAGACCTGCACGGTGCACCAGTGCACCAACGGCAGCAGTGTGGTGGCAGGGTGGCCCGGCGCCCCCGGGCCCTTCACCTGCAACTGCGGCAACGCCACGGACGGGTGCCCGGCCGGGGCCTCGTTCTCGCGCCTGGTGCTGGGCCTGCAGATCCTGGTGCACGGCGGGGACCCGTCCGGCACTGGCGTCGCCGCCCGGGACCTGGGCATTCGGGACGACGTGCCGCTGCACGCGCCGGCGGTGGGCAGCCCCTACAAGGTGGCCAGCGCCCCGGGCCTGACCAGCGTGACCCACACCGTGCTGCCCTCGGGCCTGGCCGGGGTGCCGGACCTGAATATGTTCACCCTGGCGGTGGCCACGGAGTGCCGCAGCGAGTACGACCCCGGCACCCGGGCCAACTCCCGGGCGGCGTTTGCCAGTGACCCCGGCTGCCCCAACTGCTTCGACGTGGGGGTGGCGCTGTGGCGGGCCCCGGCCGCGGCCCCCAACGGCACCTGGGCCGCCACCCTGGCCGCGGGCTCGGACCCAGAGGCCGGCACAGGCGGCGCCACCCCCGCGGGCAACTTCACGCTGCGGGTGCGCATGACCTGGACCGGGCCCGTGGCGCCCACGACCCTGGTGGGGGAGGCGGCGCCGGCCGGCCGGGCCGCCCTGGGCCCGCCCGCGTCCTACAACCCCCTGCCGGTGACGGAGGAGCCGCCCGGCAGCGTGGCCCCCGCGGAGGCCGGCACCCTGCTGGGCGACGCGGTGTACGTGGTGGGCCTGGAGGAGGCGGAGCCCGCGCCGGGCCTGACCCTGACCCTGCTGTCCTTGACGGCCTGCGTGCTGGCGCCCACCTCGCCGTACCTGGGGTGCCTGCTGGGCGCGGACCCGACCTCCGGGGCCCTGCCCCCGCACCTGAACGACTCCCTGGCCGCGGCCCCGGCCCAGCTGGCGTGCCCGGCCGCACGGCTGGCCGGCAACTGCGACCCGGCCGCGTGGGCCGGGGACCTGCCCGCCGGGCCCGGCACCAGTCCCGTGGCCGGGGCGGTGGACCTGGTGGCGGCCTACCTGCCGGTGGCGTCCCGGGGCATGGAGGCCCGGCACCTGTGCCGCACCGGGGCCTGGGGGCCCGGGGTGGCGGTGGACACCGCGGGCGCCCCCGGGTTCCTGTGCCCGGGCTGGGGCAATGCCTCTGCTGTGGAGGCCGCAACCGCGGCCGTGAACTGCGGTGGGGCCGGGTCCGCCCACCCGGACGCGCTTGGCTGGGCGGCGCTGGACCACCCCCTGCGCGGCACCTCGTTCCTGGACGCGGTTAGCGTGCCTCGGTCCGCCCTGCCCCGCGGCGTCGTGGCGCTGTTGTTCACCGGCACCGTGGCGGACTGCGCCGGGGAGGCCAGTCCAAGCCCGGCCCCGGGCCGGCGCCTGACCAGCGTGAACACCCGGCGGTTGTTGAAGGGGGTGGCCCGTCCCATGGCCCAGGCCCAGGGCCGGGGCCGGGGCCTGGTGGACCCAGACCCGAGCCCGGGCCCGGACTCGGAGGTGGTGCCGGCCACGGTGCACACCACCACCACGGTGCTGGTGGTGGTGGAACGGGACGACGATGGCAGTGCATCGGGTGGCCTGCACCCGGCCACCACCGTGGTGTTGGGCGTTGCCCTGAGTGTCGCAGCCGTTGCGGCGGTGGCCGCCGGGTGTTGCCCCATTCTGGTGTGCGGCATTTGCCGGCGTCGGCGTGACCGCCGCAACGCCGTGTCGGACGGCAGCCGGGCCATTGCCACCTCCCTGGAGACTGCCAAGCCCAAGAAGCAAGGCGGCCGGGCCGGCGACAGCGGCCGCCGCCGCGGCGGCGCCGCTGACTCCACCTCTGATGCCAAGTACTCGGAGGTGCGCACCGGACCCGGCAAAGTCACCGGCGGCGGCCGAGCTGGGGGCAGGGCTGGTTTCAGACAAGTGTCCGTCCGGGACATTCGTTCGTAGAGACGCCCGCCACGTGTGTGTTGCATGTATCGTGTATTTTGTGTGTGTGTGTGTGTGTGTGTGACATCTTTTGCTTCCCTCCAACTTCTGCTGCTGCTCCCACTCCTTCTTTGCAAACCTCCTCACTCTCTCTCTCTCTCCGTCCCACTTTGCGTGGAGACCTTGCATGTGTTCCGAACGCAGTGTTACCCCGCCCCGCCTTTCTGTTGTGTCGTGTCGTGTGTGTTTGCTCGCGCTCGCGTCTGAAATAAACCAGTTCGGAACAAACCCCCCGCAGTGCCACAAAATGATGTATTTGGTATACAGCCAGTCCGCGCAAAAAGGCCTCGGGTTAAACAACGTGGCGCACAGCGGCATGGACGTGGTCCCGGAAGTCGAGGAAACGGACAGGGACGAATCCGGTTCGGATTCGTCGGGGTCAAACCGCGACAGCCGCGACGGCGACAGCGATGGGTCCTCCGATGGCGATTTCGCGGACAAGGGTGCACCCTCCTCGTCGGACGACACCGAACTGTCTTTTGTTGACAGCGACACAGACGAGGACGAGGACGAGGACGAAGAGGAAGACGCAGACGAAGACACAACGGCCACGGATGCGACTGTGACAACAGCTGTAGCTGTAGCTGTAGCTGCAGCTGAAGTTGCACCAACCGCAGCTTCAACCACAACAGAAGTTGGAAGCGAAACCGTCGAAGCTGGTGCAGGTGCTGGCGACGAAAGCGAGGCCGCAGGCGAGGACGCCGACGCCGACGAAGACACCGAAGACTCCGACGAGGAAAGTGTCACCACGGAGGAACACGACGACGCCGCCGCCGCAACGGAGAGCGACTCCACCGACGACAGCGACACCGAGGATGCTTGGCAGCCCTCCACGGGAATAAACGTGGACTCGACAGCAAGCCGGCTGTTGTTTCCGCAAGAAGCCCTGGTGATGGGCAACGATTTGGCCACAAAAGCCCTGGACCGGGCCGGCGCGGCGCTGCACACCGCCGTGTCCGTGGCGTTTCCCACCGAGGCTGCACTGGCTGCCACCAAACAAACGGTGCTTGCTTGTGTGCAGGATGCAGTGACGGCGGTAAACGCCCTGAAGCATGTGCAGACAGCCCCGCGGTTGCGCTGGCTTGCAGCCGAGGGGGCCTTGGCCCTTGTGGACGCAGTCGTCACCGCGACGACTGCGCCCGGGTGCCCCCTCGGTGTGGACCAAGACATGCGTTCCCTGCGCACCCACCTTGTGCAAGTGGTGGGGCAGTTTGCCCGGGGCGCCGCAGCAGACGTCGACGCCGCGACGCGCCACATTCAGGTGTCTGTGGACACTGCGAATGCGGCTCTGGGTCGATTTGCAGCCCCGGTGCCGGCGCCAGCGCCAGCCAGCGAGGGTGCCGTTGCACCCAAGGAGGCCCTAGCTGTGGTGCAAACGGCTCTGGACGACGTCCTGCAGCGAACGTTCCACTTGGCCGTGGGTGTGTACGGGCCCGGGTTCTGCAGGGCGGCCGTGGAATTGTGGGCCAAAGCCTGTGTGCAACGGCAGGCGTTGACCATGGACACGACCACCAGGACCAGCGACAACATTTCCCTGGGCATGGGCCAGGACGTCATTGTGACCTGCCTGCACAACACCCTGGACGTGGTTGCCTTGGTGGGCTCCCAGTTCCAAACCCGGGTGCTTGTGCCCGGCGCCACCCCCTGGACCAGCCGCGTGCAAGCGGCCGTGGTGGCAGCACTGACCCTGCGGTGCCTGTTTGCGGCCAATGATCGCTGCAAAACCCTGCTGAAACGGGTCGCAGAAGCGTTTGCGGCCCAGACCGTAAAGCAGTTGAAGGAAAACGACCCCACAAGCGCGGGCGCGGGCGCGGGCGCGAGCAAGCCCAAGCCCAAGCCCAGGCCCGAGGCCACAGTCACCGACGAGGAGTTACGGCACGAGGCCCGCACGGCGCTGGGCGAAGCTAGCCCCGAGTTGCAGCTGAGCAACCCTGGCCCCATGCCCGTGCTGGGCGTGCTTTGGGCCGTTGTGTGTGACAACGTGCGGGAGCCGGCTGTGGCTGCGTTGAAGGCCGGCGTGCTGCCGCAGGCCCTGAAGAACGCAATGCAAACAGCGGCCATGAACACCAAGCGCAAGAACAAAGCGTTGCTTGCAAGCACAAACTTGGCCCTGGACCAGGTCAGGACGCTGCGGGCGTCGCTGGCCAGTGGCTGGAAGGTTGGGTTGGACACGGTGCCCGGGGCGGACGTGGGCCCGGAGGCCCGGGCCCTGGTGTTTGGGTGCGACGTGGCCGCCGCGCTGCCCTTTGTGCACGTGTTCACACGGGCGGGCATGGACCTGGAACGCGGTGCACGGCCCAGGGAAGCCATTGTCCGAAGCGCCGCCTGGGCGTACGCCAGTGTCAGTGCTGCTGTGAGTGCCGCAGCTTCCAACCCGCGGGCGGTGCTCACGGCCGCGCCCTGGGGCGCCATGCACCTGTGCGCGGGGCTGGGCAGTGGCAATGCCATGTTTGAGCTCCAGGTGGCAGCAGCCCTGGGCACCGATGTGTCCCAAGAGGGGGACACCCCCGGGGGGGCAGCCCCCACAGAGCAAGACCGCGCCTTCATCGCCGACTCGGACTCGGACTCGGACGAAGACACGGACGAAACCGCAGTGACCTTTGTGACCGATTTGCAGCCGTACGCCGCCGCCGCCGTGGCGTTTTGGACGTCTGTGCTTGGTGACGAGTTTATGCCCACGCCCACGCCCGCGCCCGCGCCCGCGCCCGCGCCCGCGCCCGCGCCCGCAGGCGCAGGCGCAGGCGCAGGCACGGGCACCGGCACCGGCACCGGCAGCGTGGAGCTGGAGACGGCGTTGGCGTGTGCCCGGGTGCCCCTGCCCTCCCCGACCACGTTGCTGTGGTTGACGACAAAGACCCCCGGAGACCTGGGCCCGGAGCTGGCAGCCGTGATGCGTGCCCTGGCCAGCGGCCACCACGCACAGCTGGCTGCTGCGTTGGTGGCAGTCACCAGTCGACACGCCACCCCCGATGCCGTGAACGACTTCCCCAAGACACTGCGCAGGCACTGCTCCCAGGCAGATGTAGATGACATGACCGTGGTGCTGGACGAGTCACGCACTCTGCGCGTGACGCCGCGCATGGGGTGCAAATGGCCGGTGTTGGTGTTGCCAACGTGTAACACCCTGGTGGTGGTGGCCATTGTCGCACCCACCGCGGCAAACCCGTCCATCGACATCCCGCTGCTGCCCGAGGGGCGGTTCCTGGGCGGGCCGTTGCGGTGTTGGGTGGACCCACTCGGACGCGTGACCAATGACCCCGGAACCCTGCCCCTGCCCCTGTGCGTTGTTCGGGACTTTGTGACAGAGTCAGGCCGCGCTGCGGCCGCGGCAGCGGCCCCTGGTGCGGTCCTGGCCCGGGCCCTGGCCCCGGCTCCGCCCGGCCTGTTGGTGTTGGTGGTGGAAACCGCCACGTCCGCGTGCCTGGCCGTGTTACGGTTTATGGTGTGGCGGTCCCGTGGCACCCTGGAGCCCGACCCCAAACACGCCATTGGTGCGGTGCTGGTTGCGGGCCCGGGCCCGGCCACCCAGTGGGACCTGTCTCCGGGAGTAAACCTGGCCACCCACACCGTGGTGTGTGTCACCACGGCCAATGTGTGGTTTAAGTGCGCCCGCGTGGGCCCCACCCGGGTGCAGGCCCGCCTGGACAAGGCAGGGGTGCACACCCACACCACACACCACCCCCGACTGGCGGTGGTGCAGCCCGCGCTGTCGGGCATGGCCCTGGACACAATTCTGACGGGGCTACACCCCGGAGCTGACTGGGCCAAGGTGTGCGCCGAGGCCACAGACGCCGGCGCAGACGTCGGCGTCGACGCCGACGCAGACGTAGATGCGGATGCGGACGCAGGCGCAGGCGCGGACGCAGATGCACTGGTGACCACCGGGACCCTTGCGGTGCGCACCGATGTCAACGCTGCACACACCAGCGGTGGCGCGGGTGCCGCGTACTTTGACGCGGTGAAGTCCGGGTTGGCGGTGAGAGCCATTGCGCCCGCGCGGCCGGTGGGCGCCTGGGCCACCAACGACCACCTGGCCGCGGAGCTGCAGCGCATCAAGGCCTGTGGCACCCTGTTTGCGCTGACCCTGAAAACCCGGGAGGGGGTGCTGCCCATTTGGTCGCAACCCCGTGTGGCGGCAGCCCTGCCCCTGTGCAGCTCCACGGCCAGTCTGCCCCTGGTGACCCACATGGAGGGCACCGCGGGCACCGCCGAGTTGTTGTTTGGCCGCCTGCCGGCGCTGCCCACGGCCAGCGCCGACCCGGTGTCCCACTGGGGCCCACGGTGCACCGCCGCTTGGGTGCCCATGTGCATTGCCGCCAGCATTGCCGTCACCAACTGGCACGCCTTTGGCACGGAAGCCGACACGGCGTCGGCACTGTCACTCGACACCGACGATGCGGACGCGGGCGCGGACGCGGACGCGGGCCCAGGCACAGACGCGGGCGCAGGCGCTCTGAACCTGTTTTCGTTGCCCGGGTGGCACGCCCGGTCCGCGGCCTGGGTTCGTGGTGTGGACCTGCCCTGGTGCCCGGTGGTGGGCAGTGGGCACGTGGCGGCTGCCGGCCTGCGGTACGTGGCCGCGTTGTTGCGGGCGGCCATCGGGGTGCCGGCGGTTGCGGACCTGGTGTGGCCCACCACCAACACCGTGACCGGGTTGGTGGACCTGTCCCTGGCCGCGGCCGCGGCCCGGGCGGTGCTGGGTGCGCTGACGGGCACCCCCCCGGCGCCCTGGAGCCTGTTGGCGCAACAGCCCCACCACGTGGCCCAGGTGGCCAGTGTGGGAGCCTTCCTCAATGCCAACGCCCTGCTGGCGGGCGGGGACCTTGTGCCCTGCCTGGAACACCTCGTGGGTGCGGCCAAGGGCACGCTGTCGGGCGCGGCGTTTGTCGCCACCGCGGCGCCCACGGACGTCAGTGTGCCGGGCATTGCGCACCGGGTGCTGTGGGGCCTGTTGCGGCCGGGCCACAGCGGCATGGACGCCGTGCGGCATTTGCAGCACACCCTGCAAAGCGCCGCCGCAACGGGGGCCGACAAAGAAACGTGGCACCTGGGCACCCTGGTGGCCCTGTGTGCGGTGGCATGCCTGCCGCCCACGGCGCTGTGTGTGTTGCCGCCGTGGGCGGCAGGGGTTGGCACCCCCGTTGCGCCCTTTGAGGGCGTGGGCTCCCGGCCGGGCTCCGGCACGGGCACCGGCACCGGCGGCGCCGGTGCCGGTGCCGGTGCCAATCCACTGCCACCGCCCCTGCTCCCCCGGGACGTGGCACAACTGAAGGCTGCCGCCGACACGGCCCTGCGTGCCCTGAACCTCGG
>JBILDU010000070.1:0-16614 GCA_044352465.1 Bdellovibrionota bacterium | reverse complement strand
GTTGTGTTGCGAGAGGAGATAGTTGGCCCCGTTGAGGACGGACAGTCGACCAGCCACCTCGCTCATCGGCTCGAGGAGGGGGAGCCGTCCATCGGCGAGTTGTACGAGCTCGTAGGCGATACCGGTGACACCGCCTTTCAACATCGCTTCGGTCACATCCGGCATCGAGGCTAAGTGGAGATAATCGAAAAGGATGAGGCCGGGACGGAAGAACTCGTACTCCGACTCGTGCGGCTCTTTAACCTTCACTACCATGTCCGATTTGGTCCACACATCCTTGAGGGTGGGGACGATCTGGCAGCCGACGTCGGTGTAAAGCTTATCTTCGAAGAACGAGCCAGCACCGGCATTCTGCTCGATCAGCACTTTGTGACCACGTTTCACCAGCGCCGCAGCGCCATCGGGGGTCAGAGCAACACGCTTCTCTAGGGTTTTCCGTTCGCGGGGTACGCCTACTATCATATTGGTTCCAAGTTTCTTTACATACGCCATAGGGACGATTACAGTCCGGCTCGGATACTAATCCAGATCGAAGTGCGGGGTCTAGAAGGCTATGCGCGGTGATCGGCCAGCCTCGAAAATACCGGGTAACTATATAAGATGACAACGATCCTCGACGGCAAATGGCTCTCGGAACGAATCCAGGAGCGTATTCGAGGCAATGTAGCCGGGCTTCAATTCGTTCCCGGTCTGGGGGTTATCCTGGTGGGCGAAGACCCGGCATCCCACACCTACGTGGCGAACAAAGAGAAACTTGCCACCGGTTGTGGGCTCGCTACCTTTGAGGCGCGGCTTGCGGCCACAGCCACCTTTGAAGAGGTCCGGGAAGCGATCGAGCGATTTAACCTCGATGAGCGGGTTGATGGGATACTGCTCCAGCTCCCGCTGCCGAAGGCGCTGCGCGATCGCACCAATGAACTGCTGAACCTTATCGACCCCCGCAAAGATGCCGACGGCCTTCATCCGGTCAATCAAGGTCTTTTGATGCGCGGGGAGGGGGTCGTGAAGCCGTGTACCCCGCAAGGCGCGATGGCGCTGATTGATCTGGCGCTTTCAGGTATCGCCGTCGGCGGGAGTGACGCGGTCGAGCTGGTGCCGCACGACCTGGCCGGTAAGCATGCGGTGGTGGTGGGTCGGTCCATCTTGGTTGGAAAGCCGGTAGCGTTAATGCTGCTCGACCGTAACGCAACAGTGACGGTCGCCCACTCCAAAACCGCTGACTTAGCCGGGGTATGTCGAAGCGCCGATGTCCTGGTCGCTGCAGTGGGTGTGCCGGGGCTCATCAAGGGAGACTGGGTGAAGCCGGGGGCTATCGTGATCGATGTGGGCATCAACCGCCTTGAGACGGGGAAGCTCACCGGGGACGTTGATTTTGAGAGCGCCAAAGTGCGCGCCGCGGCGATAACCCCGGTACCGAAAGGGGTGGGCCCGATGACGGTGGTGATGCTTATACAAAACACCGTCGCAGCCGCGCTCGCACGCCGATCGGCTGACTGAGCTCGGCGGCAAAATACGGTCCCAACTCGGCGTTCCGCCTTGAATTTTCAAGCTCGCTTTGCAAGACTACCGGCGGTTGGCCTAGGGGGTAGCGCCCCGTTCTGCGGTTAAGTCTTCACAAGGTAGTCGATGGCAACTGAGGCTCTCAAACGCACCCCCCTTTACGAGGCACATACGAAGCTCGGGGGGCGAATCGTCCCGTTCGCCGGATGGGAGCTGCCGATCTGGTACTCCAGTATTATCGCTGAGCATACGGCGGTGCGGACCGCCGCCGGGCTCTTTGATGTGAGCCATATGGGCGAGCTCTTCGTGGAGGGGCGTGAGGCGGAGAAGCTCATCGATTATCTGACCTGCAACGATGTAAAGAAGCTCGCCGATGGGCGGGCGCAGTACAGCGCGTTGCTTAACGACGATGGCGGAGTGGTGGATGATATCATCGTCTATCGCTACTCGGCGACGCGTTATCTTATCTGCGTCAATGCCTCGAATGCCGACAAAGATTTTGCGTGGTTTCAAAAGCATAACACCTTCGATGCCGCGGTGACGAACCGCAGCGGTGAGTTCGGACAGATCGCGCTCCAGGGGCCGCGCTCGGTTGAGATTATGAACCGGCTGCCAGGTGGGATGCAGGCGGTGGCGCTCCAGTACTTTTCGTTCGCGGAGCTGGAGATCGCGGGCATCCCGGTCATCGTGGCCCGAACTGGATACACCGGGGAGGATGGATTCGAAATATTCGTTCCGTGGAGTCAATCCACAGCGCTGTGGGAGGTCATCCTCGTGGCGGGTGAGGGAACCGGGCTTGTTCCCGCGGGTCTGGGTGCGCGCGACTCGTTGCGGTTGGAGGCGTGTTTGCCACTCCATGGCCACGAGATTAACGATGACATCCCGGCGCTGGAATCGGGGCTCGGCTGGATCGTGAAGTTCGACAAGGGAAACTTTATCGGGCGAGAGGCGCTTTTAAAGATTAAAACTGCGGGTTGCCCCCGGTCGCTCGTGGGATTTGTGCTTGATGATCCCGGTATCGCTCGCCAAGGTGATGTGCTCACGGATGCAAGCGGCGTAAAAGTCGGGGTGACCACCAGCGGTACTAAGACTCCGACGGTGAATCGAGCGATCGGGCTGGCGTTAGTTAATGCCGCGTTTGCGGAGGTGGGCACGAGCCTCGCCGTCGTGGTGCGGGATCGCTCGTTGAAGTGTCGTGTCGTCAAGCGTCCCTTTTATAAACGGGCCCAATAAGAGTTTTGATTTTGATTCAAGGAGAACGGTTATGAACTTTCCGAGCGAGTTAAAGTACACCAAAGATCACGAGTGGGTGCGTGTTGAGGGGAGTGTGGCCACAATCGGGATCACTGAGTTCGCGCAGCACGAGCTGGGCGAGATCGTTTTCGCTGAGACCCCCGCGCCGGGTCGCTCTTTCTCGAAGGGAGATTCGCTCTGCGTCGTTGAGTCCACGAAGGCAGCCTCGGATGTGTACGCGCCGATAGCAGGTAAGGTTAAGGAAGGTAACGCTGCGCTACAAGGAAATCCGCAGCTGCTTAACTCCGATCCGTACGGAGAGGGTTGGATGGTAAAGCTCGAGGGTTTTGCCGCCGAAGATATCGCGACTCTCATGTCGGCCGAGCAATATCGTGCCCACGTCGGAGAGAAATAACTTTTACTCGTTCGTTGTAGCCGCTCATATGACAACTCCTCGTTCGTTTAAGCTCGAAACCGATTCCTTTATCCGTCGCCATATCGGCCCTAGCGCTGAAGAGACTCGTACGATGCTCGATGCTCTCGGAGTCTCCTCGGTGAGCGATCTTATTGCGCAGGTGGTGCCTGAATCGATCCGTATCCCCGGAACTTTTAGCCTGACCGACTTCGCTGCAGAGCGGACGGAGCCTCAGGCGTTAGCTGACCTGAAGGCGATCGCATCGAAGAACCAGATCTGGCGGTCGTTTATCGGAATGGGGTACTACGGCTGCTTTACTCCGGCGGTGATACAGCGAAACATCCTGGAAAATCCCGGGTGGTACACGCAGTACACCCCGTATCAGCCCGAGATATCGCAAGGGCGACTGGAGGCGTGCCTCAACTTCCAAACGATGATCACCGACCTCACCGGGTTGCCGATTGCAAACGCTTCGCTCCTCGATGAGGGCACGGCAGCAGCGGAAGCGGTGGCGCTCGCGCTCGCGGTCTGTGAGAAACTCGAACAGGAAGGGGCACGCGCGGTTGGTCCGAAACGCACCTTACTTGTCTCCTCGGGGTGTCATCCCCAAACGATCAGCGTCGTGGAGACGCGGGCGCGGATGCTCGACGTCAACGTGGTGATCAGCGACCATACCACCTGGTTGAGCGGTGGCGCACTTTCGTCCGATGTTTTCTGCGTGTTGGTGCAATATCCGACAACCTTGGGGTCGATTGAGGACTATCGTGCTCTCGGCGAGGGGTGCGCGAAGGGGAAAGCCCTCTTCGTTGTGGCGGCTGATATCTTGTCCCTCGCGATGCTCACGCCACCCGGTGAGTTCGGTGCTGATATCGTGGTGGGAAGCGCCCAAAGGTTCGGAGTGCCGATGGGGTTCGGTGGGCCGCACGCCGCGTTCTTTGCGACGAAGGATGAGCATAAGCGGCTCATGCCGGGCCGACTTGTGGGTGTTTCGAAAGATAGTCACGGGCAGCCCGCCCTCAGGCTCTCGCTCCAAACCCGCGAGCAACATATCCGGCGCGAGCGGGCGACGAGTAATATTTGCACGGCCCAGGTGCTTCTCGCGGTTATGGCGAGTATGTACGGGGTATACCACGGTCCGAAGGGAATTCGACGAATCGCTGCGCGAGTCCATCAGATGACTCGGCTCCTCGCCGCCGCGCTCGAAGCGGATGGTGTCACCGTTAAGAACGGATTGTTCTTCGATACGCTCCATGTGCATCTCGGCCGCGAGCTTCGGACCGTGCAGGAGCGGGCGACGAAAAAACGGATGAACCTGCGCACGGTTGATGGTGAAAGCGTGGCGGTGTCGCTCGATGAAACCACCTTGGAGCGTGATCTTAAGGATCTGATCGAGGTGCTCACCGGAAAGACGGTTGAGACTTTCCATGAGGCGCCGCAGGGTCGGTGGGTATGGCCCGCTTTCTTTGAGCGCCAGAGTGCTTACATGACCCACGAGGTCTTTAATCGCTACCACTCTGAGACGGAATTCCAGCGGTATGTGCGGCGGCTTGAGTCGCGCGATCTTTCGCTGACGGGGTCGATGATTCCGCTCGGCTCGTGCACGATGAAGTTAAACGCGGCAACTGAGATGTTTCCGGTGACCTGGCCTGAGTTTAACGGGCTCCACCCTTTTTGTCCGGCTGAGCAGCGACGGGGCTACGAAGAGCTCTTCCGTGGACTCGAATCAGCTCTCGCTGAGGTGACCGGCTTCGCCGGAGTATCGCTTCAGCCGAATGCGGGCTCGCAAGGTGAGTATGCTGGACTCGCGGTCATCCGAGCGTATCACGCGAGTCGAGGTGAATCGCACCGGGATATCTGTCTCATCCCCCGTTCAGCTCACGGAACGAATCCGGCGAGTGCGGTGATGGCTGGCCTCAAGGTTGTTCCGGTTGAGTGTGACGAACACGGCAATATCGCTGTGGCTGATGTCAAGGCGAAGGCGCTGGAGCATAAGGCTAACCTTGCCGCGCTCATGGTGACCTATCCCTCAACCCACGGGGTGTTTGAAGAGTTAATCCGCGAGATCTGCGATGCGATTCACGCGCAGGGTGGGCAGGTCTATATGGATGGAGCCAATTTGAACGCCTTGGTGGGGGTAGTACGGCCGAACGATATCGGGGCGGACGTCTGTCATATTAACCTCCACAAAACCTTCTGCATCCCGCACGGCGGTGGTGGACCGGGAATGGGGCCGATCGCCGCGCGGGCCCATTTGGTGCCGTTCTTGCCCAACCATCCTTTGGTGAACCTCGGGCATGCTCATGGTGTCGGTCCGATATCCGCCGCCCCGTGGGGAAGTGCGAGCATTCTCACCATCTCGTGGATGTATATCGCGATGATGGGAGCCGCGGGGCTCCGGGAGGCTTCCGAGATGGCGATTGTGAATGCGAACTATATCGCGGCGAAGCTCGAGAAGTATTACCCGGTTGTTTACCGAGGGAAAAACGGCTTCTGCGCTCATGAGTGTATCCTCGACCTTCGGCCGTTGAAGAAATCAGCGGGGATCGAGGTTGATGACGTGGCGAAGCGGCTGATGGACTACGGTTTCCATGCGCCCACGGTCTCGTGGCCTGTTGCTGGTACCATGATGGTGGAGCCGACCGAGAGTGAATCGCTCGCGGAGCTCGATCGATTTTGTGAGGCGATGATCGCGATTTGGCACGAGGCGAAGGGGATAGAGGAGGGGGTGATGGATCGGGTGAATAACCCCCTGAAGAACGCCCCGCACACAGCGCACGCGGTGATCTCGAGCGAATGGGCTCATCCGTACTCTCGTGAGCAGGCGGCGTTCCCGTCGAAGTTTACCCGCAGCTATAAGTTCTGGCCTACCGTGGGCCGCATCGATAGCAGCTTTGGCGACCGTAACCTTGTCTGCACCTGCTTGCCGATGGAGGCTTATAAGTAGGTAAGCTCTTGAAAATGCAGCAAAAAAGCCCGCTCTTTGGCGGGCTTTTTTGCGCCGATAGATATGACACACCCCGGGAGAAAATGGGCATAACCCATTTAATCAGCGGTGGCGGTGTTGCATGCGGGCGCAATCCCGTCGACCGCGAGAAGAAAGAAAGGTTTTTCCCCGTGCGCGGACAATTTCTATTCCTCACCCTTGGTATTATCGGAGCGGCTCTTTGGGGTGCCTCACCCACGTTGGCGCAATCGTCGCGCGATCCCAATTTTGTCCTGACCCCTGAGATTATCGGCAAGATCGCGGCGCGACTTCGGCTTGAGCCGGATAGCCGGCACCTCCGGGCGATTATCGAAGCACAGTATCGGGGCCCCCAGGGGATCGAGGAGCGGGAGCGTGAGATCGATGAGGAGGCGGCTACCGTTCGCCCGATAGTGCTTCATCTACGCTCAACCCAAGGTGTTCCCTTTCCGAAACCCGAGGAGATTCCGCCGGTGCTGCACATCACAAAGGAGCAAGAGCAGGAGATTATCGATCTGCACATGCAGGGGGTCGAGCGCATTAAGGAGATGCATCAGTCCGTGCCGGATCTGCCCAAGTGCTCCGAGAATAAGACGACCCGGGAAGAGACCGGGATGAAAGATGCCAAGGGAGACAAGACTATTTTATTCGATATGCTCTTCATCGCGAAGAGGGATCTCCCCCTCGATACCGATGAGGTCTTTGGAAAAGACACGATCATTCATCCCTACGACGCGGAAACCCCCAACGCCCTCGCCTTTTCGGCGGTCGGGGTTGGCGTGACCTGTTTGCCGACGCGGATGCGGGCGACGAAGGCGTATGTCTACCGGGATGAGGGGGCCAATGCCTTAAAGAATTTTGATGAGAATCCTCACGGGAAAGGGAAGGTCCACCCCAAGATGGAGGCTTTGATTAATCAAACCTTCAGGTGATGAGAAGTAGGCGTATGCAAGGAACTTTGAAGTTCGCCCGATTGATCGTGCTCGTGGGCTGGTGGTGCGCCGGGCTCGGCGGCGTGGCCGAGGCGCAAGGCGGGGGAGGAAACGGCCTCGATGTGCGTCCTTTTACCCTCGACTTTATTCTCAATACCGTTCAGCCCCACATCGATGCTCAGCAAGGTGAGATCTCGCGGCAGAAGAACAATCTGTCCAAGCCCTCCGGGCGGGGGTTAACCGAAAAGAATATTCAAAAGCTCGCCCGAGGTGGGGATCCCCTCGAGAGCGAGTTCAATCCGAACGCGGCCGCGCCTGAGATTATCGATCGGCTGGGAAATAGCGGGGACCGGTGGGCGTTTTTCCACGGTGCCGCTCTCTCCGATCTCGTCGTCAATCATATTCACGATATCCAGACGATCGTATCACGGATCTTAAGTTGCCTTAAGTTTCGGCTCGTCAATATCTGTATCCATTACACCCCGCCTTTCGATGTTGATGTGACCCTTTTGATCCGCTACAGCTTTCCAACGGTGAAGATTGAGACGGTCGATCAGCCCTATAAGAGCGGATACTTCCCCCGTTTTATCAACGACGGGTTTATTATTCCGCTGAATGAGTACCTCCCTGTGGGGCTGTACGCGATAGCTCCAACGATGACCCAGATCGGAGTGACCCGGGCGAAGGCGGCGGCGCAGACGCTCAGCGGTATGTACGGCCATTCGGTGGCGAGCGATCCGAATCCGAGTCCGGACGGGGGCGCGGGGATCGGTCTCGGGATGAGTCGTTTGGGTGGATATAATAGTAACGCGCGGTGGACCACGGCGATGACGAGCGCGCCGGGGTATCGCCACGTTGAATACCATCTGATGCCGGAGTTCTTTAACACGACGGTGGGCTCAGCAAGCCCGTGGTGTCACCACATTCGCCAACCGTGGTGGTTTAGCGACTGGCCGTTCATGATGCTGCCGGCGCGGTTTAGCGGGCTGAGTATGATCTTGTGGCCATCCCTGATGGTGCCGATGACGTTCCTGCCGCAGGTGTGCACGATGAAGAACGTGCGCACCGGCAAGACCCCCAAGGATATGGCCTTTCCGCTCGCGTTCCCACTTCCGGGGGGATTAAGTTTTCCCGGCGAGGGGGGCTGCCAGGGCACGAATGCCGGTGCGTGGCTCCCGGTCACGAACACCGCTCAGTCGGTCCACTTCACCGATGCTTCGCGGGTAGGGACGATGAAAGCGATTCGGGTGGCGGAGAAGTTAATGTCGGGGAGTATGTACACCTACAAACCGGAGAAAGGTGACAAGTTCCAATGGACCCGTAACGATCGGATGCCCAAAGGGTGCGGCGGGATCGAGAAGTGGAAGCTCGACGAAAACAAGCTTGCCAATTCGAAGAAGGGTAAGGATCCTTGGAACGTGGTGATTATGTGGACGCGCTTTACCTGTTGTATGAACTGGCGCGGCAAAGTGCCCAATGTGTGGCCACCGAATAAGAGTGAGCTCCGTTTTCACTAGAAGTGGCTTTTGAAACGACTGCGCGCAGGCGTGCGCACCGGACGGTGGGATGTTTCGCGCGACACCGTGTGAGTGCCCCACGGACGGATAGCTTTATGGATAGGCAGGTGTCGATGAGTAAAGCCTGGTGTCAGTCGTCGCGGTAGTGCCCGTATGGATGTGTCAAAACTTCGGTTGTCGTGAGAGCTATGGAATACCGAAATGCGCGAGGCGGCCTCCGCGGAGAACTTTTACCGAGAGCGGTATCGCTGGGCTTTTTTCTGGTGCTTGTGTGTCTGGGGCGCTCCGCCGACGGGCAGGAGAAAAACCCCTTTTTTGAGCGTGATTTTGCGCGTAATCCGCTGAGTGAACAGCCTGCTTCGGGAGCGCCGCGCAAACTGGGAGACGGTGCCTCGCCGGCACCCAATGAGGCCCCGCGGGTTGAAGCAGCTCCAGCGGCAGGGGGTCGTTCCGCCGAGGAGGAAGCCAAGAGCCGAATCGAAGCGATGCAACGCGAGGGGCAGATTCAAGCGGGGGACCTCACCGCTCTCGAGAAGAATCATAAGGTTCTTTCGATCGGGGGGGTCATCAATGCGGTTGATAAAACCCACTTTGATGCGAAGCTCAAAGAGCTTCTCGAGGTCGTTGAAAGATACGATCTCGATGTGGGGTTTATCTGGGCGATCGGCTCGGTACAAAATCTCATGTCGTCTCCCGAAGCGCTCTACCTCGTCGCCCGCCAAGGGATCGTGGAAGCGGCCGAGGCTGCTCCGGAGCACTACAAGATAAAGATGTCACCAACGTGGGTGCTCCGAACTCCGGAAGGGGAGATCCTCCTCGAGGCGACCGGGCCGCTCGCAGCGCACTTCAATATGAAGGGGGAGTTCGTCGAGAAACCAAACGAGATGCGGGTCTCGCGGGATGTGGCCGCACCAGCGCTTAAACCGGTTGAAGGGGACGTTAGTTCTATTCCTGCGACCCCCGTGCCCAGCCCGAGTCCGACCCCCGATGCTCTTTTCGGTGGCGCCCAGCCAAAGTTGTAGGCGCGCGCTGAGTCTCTAAGTCTTCGGTACTGCATGGTTTTTTGATTATCCCCCCAGCCGTAGCGAGCCTGAAAATCATTATCGTAAAGGGCACATAAGTCCCTAAAACCTCCATAACTCTTTATGACCAGGAGGGGCGCTTCGCGCGGGAGAGAAGCGCTCATTGCAACGTTAGACGTCGACGACGAGAGGTTCTACGCGTGCGCGCATTCGTTCGAAAGAAGAGTTCAGATCGCCTTGCCGAGAAGTTCGCGGTGACGTCGCAGTCCCGCGTCTGTGTGGCGCTCCTTGTGGGGATGCTGCTCGCGGGGCCGGCGGTTGGTGCCGAGGAATCCTCACTCGACTTTTTTGACCGTGATGCTGCTCTCTCGGTGTTCGATGACTCCATCGTGGTCGTGAACGCGGGGCGCCTACGTGAGCGCGAGTTGGCTGCGCGCAAAAAGAAGGAACGTCCTGCTGCCCGTGCAGACGAGGCCGCTGTCGCTCCCGACAAGGCTAAAGATGGTGGCACCGCATTCGATCCGGAGAATACGAGCGAGGAAGATATCACCGCCGAATTCGGTGACCCCGAGGAGAAGCTACCGATGCTTGCGGTTGAAAACGCTCCGAAGCCCTTTAAAGCGATGCTTCGCGCGCTTGAAGCGGGGCACGACGATCTCGCCTTTCAATACGCCCGCCAATATGTTCGCTACATCGGCCATGTGCAGAGCCAAAATGCGCGGCTTATGAGCATGACCGGGAAGGCGCTTGAGCGTGAGGGGATGGCGGAACCGGGGCAGTGGAAAGGCGGTCCCGATTTTGTTGAGGATCAAGAGATTCTGGAGCGCGATCTTGAGCGGAGTGGTATCGCCGCGAAGAGCGGTGGGCTCGATGAGCGTACCCGCGAGATGTTTGAGGAGGCGAAAGCCGCGGAGAGGCGTGCGGATGAGCGCAACGCTCCGGGTGGAGAGAACAGTATCGTCCCCTCGATGAGCGACGACTCTGCGGCCCAAGCGTTTATCAACAACGAGGGGGGAGCTGCTGGTCGTGTGAACGGCACGGCCCCCGCCGCTCAGCCGGTGGATGTCTTCTTCTTCTTCTCACCGAACGATCGTGGAGCGCTTGAGATGGCTCCGGAGATCGAGTCGCTCCACCGTTCCGGTCGTAAGGTTAACGTGGTGGGATTCGTAGCCAGTAACTTCAATCAAGGCGAAGCTCAACGATTTAAGTCGGTTACCCGGACGACGTTCTTGATCCGAGACGGTTCGCGGCTCGCCCAGTCGATGCAGCTCACAAAATCTCCGACGTTGGTTATCACGGATCCGCGTACGGGAAAGACCGTGTCGCGGGAGGGGATCGTTCGTTTTAGTGAGCTGGAGCAAATTCTCAAATCCATGGATACGGGGAGATAGGTAGCTTATGCGGCGTGGATATATACCGGGGTTTATTGTCGTTCTGGGGGTCTGGTGGATCCTTCCCCAGATTGCGCTCGGGTATCCGTATCCGGGTGTGGAAGACCCAAGTGGGGATTCGGCCACCGGTCTCTACGCGATGGGGCGAAACGAGGAGGTCGCTCAGCTCTCTAATCCCGCTAACTCACTCACCTCAGCCTCACGTCTTGAGGCATTGGCAAACAGCTTAGTCGGTCGCTCATCGAATCCCAACATTTGGTGTGCCAACGGGAACTGCAACGAGGTAGGAAACACACCACCCCCACAGCCTGAACCGGGAAGACGACAGAGGTCGCTTAACTCCCTCTCCCCGATGAGTGGTTTTCAGTCGATCGTCAACTCAATGGCGTATTCGAATCAGGCGGCCAATGCTCTTGTCGCACCGATGACGCTTATGAACGTGGCGATGCAGCTTACCGAACCGGGGATTTCAGCCGGAATGAGCATCGCGCTTAGTAACGTCAATCAGGCGCTCCAGAGTCGCTTTCTCGCTAATCAAGCGTTTATCGCGAATGCCAACGTATCTCCCGAGGGGATCTTGGCTTTGCGGGCCTACCAAGACTGTATGTATCGGAAGATGAGCGCTTCAACCGACCGGAAAACATGGCCGCAGGCTGATGCAGAGTGTCAGGGCGGCGAGGCGATTACGAATACGTCGGGTGTGACTCCGTTCTCGTCGGTGAGCCCAGTCGGATTCAATTTGCAGGACGATGCTGATCACCCGAGTAGCTTCAATAATATCGGTGTCCCGAACGGTAACCCCAACGAGATGAAGTTAACCGACTATCTCTTTAACTCGGAGACCAACCCGGGGGACCCCCAAGCGTTAAATGCTATTCGCGGGACGTTCCTCGAGACGATCGGCGACATCGTATTCTCCATCACTCCGGGAAATACGGGGGCGCGCCAATTCAATCACACGAAAATCAGACCGACGATTCTTCCCGAGGAGCTTCACCGGCGGCATACCACGGTGGCGTACAACGTGATTCACGACTTGCTCCAGGGGCTGTGTACTGAACTTAATCCGGGCCAGGTCGTGGGCCCGCCGAGCCCGTTTCGCACGAGCTACTATCGGCAGGAGAGGACGCAGGAGTTGATGGGTCGATTGGCGGTGGTCGGGCATATGACCGGTATGCCGGAGGTTCAGGCGTTCTATCGGGAGTTCGAGGAATCGCTCGGGCGAACTCGCGGGGAGCCCGCGTGCGACGAGTTGCGGTCGTGGGAAGACCGCCCGACGAATATCGAGAATATCGCGAGCGGTGGGCAGTGGGGCTCCAATGCAACGCGGCTATCGCGGATTATATTTTCGTACGCGCTGATGCTTGGGCGGCTCAAGACCCTCAACACCTACATCGCGGCTGAGCAGCTTATCAAAGGTCTCTCAGCGGGCGCGTTCGATGGTGCTACGCGGAGCCTCGCCCTCGACATGGTGTACGGCGTTGCGGGGACACGGGATATTCAGCGTGAGTACGAGAGCGTTCTAGCGAAGGTGCGGGAGTTCGCTCAGATTCTCGTCTCTGAGAATCAGGATTCGGGGCGGTTGCGCTAAGGAATTGAGGTATGGATTCGATTATCATCGATATCGTTCAAGGTCTTGTTGACCTCCAGTGCGCCGCGGCTCCCGATGATGGCCCGGAATCGCCGCTTCGAGCGAGTACGTTCTCGGCGATCACCGCCGCTTTTGCCACCCAAGGTTACTGGGTGCAGGCGGATGTCCTTAATAAGCTTATGTTCTCGGACCTGCAACTGTGGGCCCCGCTCCTCTACGTTTTAGCGGTCATCGGCGGCCTCGTAGGGGTAGCGCTGGGTGCCCCACCGAAGACCTATATGTGGTTCTTCATGGGGCCGGCCATCTACTCATGGCTCATCGGCACCCAGATAGAGGTCAAGGGGGTGCGGTGGGCGATGCCGTGTGTAGGAAATGCCCAGGTGCTCACGAATTTCCAACGCAAGGTGTGGGAGCTCTCCGAGGTCGGGCTTGCGAATTCGAATACGGCCCGGATACTCGGTCCAACCGCAGCGGGTATCTCGAAGAACGCTGAGCCGCGTGCGTGGGTTTCAGTTTCTGCAGCGTTTCTGTGGTTCGATGAGCTCATAAGCTCAACGATGATCAACATGATGCGGTGGACCGGGCTCTATAACCTTGAGGCTGGTCAAGGGGCTGGTGATACCAATCTCCCTGAGCTCCCGAACATCGGAACGCAGAACCTGCCGGTGGGAGTCTTGTGGAGCCTCTATGCCGATGTCAAGTGGCAGGCTCTCGAGGAGATCACCTCGGCGAGCGTCGATAACCCGGACTTTCGGGATGCGTTCTCGAACTTCTTCGTGATGTGCGGCGATGCGCTGCGGAAGAGTTTTAATACCCAGGCGATGATGGCGGCGATGGCCTCTGGGGGGCGGCGGCTTCCCCCCTCGGTTATCACCTGCGCAAGCGATGATACCTGTAACCAAGTTAACCGCACGTACAACGGCTCGGGACGGAATTTAAGGAATACCATCGTCTCCGTGCCCTCCAGTCTCGGTAACGTCGTAAGGACCGGCTTGGGGAGTTTGATGCAGAACTGGCCAGGCAATTCACTCGAATCTACCCTTAATTTGACCACGATCGATTGTGAGCATTACCTTTTTCTGTTGATGCAGGCGCTCCGTCTTGAGGCGGCGTTTAAGTATCACGGTCTTTGGAACTCGGTTGGACCTGAGTTTATCCCTGAGACGGGCGTTGTTCCGGAGGATAACGAGCGGGAAGAGATGCTTATCTCGAGCCTTTTCTACGGCTGGGATATCCGTAGGGACCGGGAGTGGACGAGTGCATTCACCGTGGGCACGGAGGGGGAGCTCTTGACCCTGCCGGAGCGGCAACGATTCGCCTACAATCTGATCCTCCTCCATCTCTTTCGAAACGAGTACATGATCACGAAGGAGATCACCCCGATTCGCCAGACCAATGAGGAGCGAACCCAGCAGAACGTTGAGCTAGCGCTCAAGACGACCTCCGCCAAGAGCAAATTTAGCGAGCTATACACTTGGTCGCTCCTCCTCCCTTATATCCAGGGTACGCTGCTCTATTTTCTCGCAGTCGCCTATCCCTTCGCGTGTGTCCTCGTTGTTGTGCCGGGTTGGCACAAGGCGGTGTTCACCTGGATGTCGTTCTGGGCGTGGGCAAAGATGTGGGACCTCGGTTTCGCCATCGTTAAAGCGCTCGAGCGAAGTATCTGGGCGATGACGAGTCAGGGGGGGAACGTGAAGTTCCTTTCCGATCGAATCGTTCGGGTCGATGAGCTCGTTGGTGAAGCAGATTGGGTAGCGTGTAGCGGCGATGCGCTGTGTCCGATACCGATCTTCTCATTAAACGGACCGAGCGGTGCGGTCAATTTTGATAACCAAACGATCGCTTTCCAAGCTTCGGTCAACGAGGCGTGGCAGCTTTTCGACCAATCGCTCCTGATGAGTAAGGCGCTTAACCTCGACTTAGCGAACTCTTACTACATCTACATCATGGCGGCGCTCTATATGGCGATCCCGGCGGTGACGGGTCAGCTCGTCTTGGGTGCCCGGTCCGGTGCATCGAGCATGGTGAATTCGATGATCGGTGGAGTGGCCTCGGACGCGGGTCGGGCGGCGTCGTCGGGTTACCAAGGCGACCTGTCGATGAAGCTCCGCTCGAATGCCGCCACGATCGGTCAGTCGAGCGAAGCGAAAGCGATGGCGAAGCAAGGGTTCGCGGCGCAAGCGCTCGGCTATTCAGTGAAGCAACTTGAGGAGGGCCGAGCGGGGAGCGAGGCGCAGGCCGCGAGTGGTGCGATCGGTCGGATCATGGGGCAAAGCCAGAACGCCATGGCGATGCGAGAAGCCGCAGGGCGGTGGGCGTTGGCGGGTGGGCAGGGCGGCGCAAATGTGGCGTCTCCGCTCGCTGGAGAGGGTGTTCGCCGAGCATTTGATCCCACACCGCCGTCAGGAGCGAAGGGGGGGGGCCAAGGTGGTGGGTCAACTTTTGGCACTGGGGCCTCGAAGACCGGTGGAGCGTTAACCGACGCCGGGTTGCAGCTGGGGATGGCTGAGAGTAATTTTCAAGGCGCCACCGATTTCTACGGCGCGTCGAATCAGTATGCGCAGCAGCAGGCGGGGCTCGATATGCGCGCCTTTCAGGCGAATGCAAACTCATCCCAGCTCGGCGCTGCCCAGGGGAATATGCGGAGCTACGCTGATTTCTCGGCCAAGCAAGAGGCGTGGCACGAGCGGAATGCGTTTGCGAATCAGGTGGGTGGCTGGTCGGCTGCCCTCGGTATTCAGACCGGTAAC
Organism: Bdellovibrionota bacterium; assembly: GCA_044352465.1. Lineage (GTDB taxonomy): Bacteria > Bdellovibrionota_C > UBA2361 > UBA2361 > UBA2361 > JBILDU01. The sequence goes on along the minus strand of JBILDU010000070.1, from coordinate 1,301 downwards.
GTTGACCCCGGCTCGAAGCCGAGCGATATGGTCGGTTTTGCAATGTCTGGTCAGCTCCGCACGGCGGATGGAAGAGATGCCGCGGGAAGCAGCGCATGGCACCTCGATTGGAATAAGAGTGGAGAGTCCGGTGGGCATCGCGGCGGTACCAACTCTATTCACGGTGGCTTGAACGCCAACTACGGCGCAAGCGCGGTGAAGGGTGCGTATCATTCGTGGACTCCACCGGATGCTACCGCAGCGCTTGCGCCTGATTTTGTAACCAAACCAGCGCATCAAGCGCAAGATCACCAACTATTAAATAGCAGCCCCCAAGTGCAGGCTGGTCCCAATAGCGGGTTAAGTCGGATGAGGTCGTCGGGCGCGAACGATGCGCCGGGTGGGAACTAGTGCGCCGAATGTAAATTTTTTCTCCTGAGAGCTTGTCCTTCGGTCGAAGTACTCGTTTCTTTGTCTGGTCCGCCTTTGGGCTCCGTCTGACTGAGGTCTTCTCACCTTCGCGTCGCGTTTTGTTGACTTTCACGAGCGGTTTGGTTGGGACGCACGCTGTAAGGCAGGTGCGCTGGGAGCGTTAAATAGCTACCCGATTTTTCGAGGGACCACCCCCAAAAACTACCCATATCTGGGCTGACCGTTCGCGCATACTCACTCGAGCCCCGTCCCCAGTAATATCCACCGTCTTTCGCCGAACCCGGGTCCGCGGGGATCGGCCGAGAGTCGCACCCAACTTTTTGATTTAAAGATAAATCGGATCATGCCATCCGGACTTTCAGCACCGGATGGGGGGTGGGGATCTCGAGCACCTTTTTTGACCGCAGCGAGAACGACCTCGTCGAATCGCCGACTGCCCGAAGAGGCGATCAGGCGAGCCTCGAGGAGTTCCCCGGCAGGAGTAAGGGTAGCAACGACGGTGGCGTGGTCGTCGATCCGGTTGATATCTCCTGCGTTGAGATATTCCCACCCCGATACTCGAAGTTGCCCAAAGACCTGAGTGGCTACTCGGCGGACGAAGACCGCGAACCGATTCGCCTTGGTGTTTAAGAGGGTGAGGTCCCCGTCCGGTAGGTGGGGGAGGTAGTCGTTCGAGCCACGGAGCCCGACGATAGCGGCGCCCGAGCCGGCGGGGCGAGAGAAAGCTTTGTAGTCGCCGACCGGTGCGGCGAGTGGATCGTCATCGCGCGTCTCTCCGGTCGGTGGGTGCGAAAACTCACGGATCACCGTCGCGGGATCGAGTGCGAGGTGTTTGAGCGGGGGGGATTTTTTTTGGGGGCGCTCCTCTGGGCGTTCTTTGCGGGGGGCGG
>JBILDU010000069.1:0-16789 GCA_044352465.1 Bdellovibrionota bacterium | reverse complement strand
GCTACTCTCCGACGGCGAAGAGCGATCGCTAAGCCCCACGGGTGTGAGCGCTGAACTCAAGAAGCAGGGTATCGCAGTATTTGCTATCGGTATCGGCTCGGTTGAGGGGCACCCGATCGATATCGGGGGTGGTGAACTTCTGAAAGATACCAACGGTGCGATCGTGGTATCGCGCCTTCACGAGGAGGTGCTCCAAGAAATCGCCCGTGCGACGAACGGCACGTATACACGCGCCACCCTAGCGGACGAGGATATCAGCCGCTTTGTGGAGTTTGGCGGGGCACGGGTCTCCACCGGAAAGACAACGATTCGAAGTTACAACGAGTACGGCGCTCTCTTTGCAGCTCTCGCCCTCGCCCTCATCGTCGCGCCGATGTTTGGTCGATTCAGGACCCGTGGACTCGCGGCGATCCTCGTCCTCAGCGTGAGCCTCGTTACGAGAGCCGCAGCCGACGAGCCTCCCCAGAGGCGCAGCACTCCATTTGAGGGAGCGCGGTCATACGCTGAAGGTAAATACAGTGACGCGGCGCAAGCCTTCGCTGAAGGTCTTGTCGCCGCACCGGAGCGATGGGAACTTCACCAAGCTCTCGGCGCCGCGCAATATAAAAAGGGGGATTTTGCGGGAGCGCGTGAAGCTTTTGATCAGGCGCTTCGGCGGGCCACAAACGGCCGGGAGCGGTTCGAATCGCTCTATGCCCGAGGAAATGCCGGTGTTATGGCGGGCCGATTTAAGGAGGCGATAACTGACTACGCGGAGGCGTTAAGGATTAAGCCGAACGACGAATCGACGCTTCATAACAAGCGACTGGCGGAGGAGCTTTTACAGGAGAGTCAGTCAAAACAAGAGCCTCCGCCCTCACGCGAACAACAACAACAACAACAACAACAACAACAACAACAACAGGGCCAGAAATCCGAACCCGGGGAGAGCCCCGACCAGGATCAGGGAGCCGAAGCTGACGAAGCTCCCTCTCATCAAGATGCCCCCGAAGGGAGCGATAGTGAGGAGACGCCGCCAGAGGGGAACACCCCCCAGCCAAAGGGTGACAAACCTCAAACTACCGATTCCTCCCCAAAAGAGTTACCAGCAGACAGGCCGAGCGAAGAGGAAGCCACGCCGTCGCCGGATGACGGTGCGGCGGCGGAGCCCCCACCGTCATCGGAGACATCGACGGCGCAGGCGGGACCGGAACGCGCGGCGACGGGGAGTGAGGATGCGGCGGCGGAATCAGATAAGGACGTGCCCCGACCGATGGACCACCAGCTCTCTCAGGATGACGCCAAGAGTTGGCTTCAATCACTCGACGAAGCTCCGGTACTTCTCCAACAACGTCCGCGCAAACGTCATTCCCGAGGTGAGCAGATATGGTAAGGCACGGAACTGTTTTTTTTCCCCTCGCGATGGTGTTCTTTCTCATCGCGCTTCTCCCTTCAGTCGGAAACACCGCCCCGACTCCGCGCGTTACCGCCGAGCTGTCGGCCCGGCGTGGAACCACAGCCGATGTTTTTACCTGGTCGATTATCGCCCACGACACGAGCGACGTGCCGGTGCCGACGATCGGAGAGTCACCTGACTTTGAGGTCCGCTATCGCGGACCTCAAAGCTCCGTGCAAATCCTCAACGGCGAGGTCCACCGACAACTTCGCTACGTCTATCACCTGATCCCCCGCCGCGAGGGCCACTTGCGGACCCCTCATGCAACTGTGGTAGCTGCCGGACGGACCTACGACGTGGCTCCCCTGGAGGTCGAGATCGCTCCAGGAGGTTCGGCGAGCGGAAAAGCAGAGATTCACGGCGTGGCGGTTACCCAGTCGGTCGATCGTTCAACCGTTTTCCTGGGGCAACAACTCACCAACACGATTGAGATACTCACCCGCACCCAACTTATCGAACCCCAGTTCGGTGACCTCACCTTTGATGGATTTCGTCATCTCGATATAGGGGACGATCAACGCTCGACCCGTATTGTGGCGGGGCGCCCGACCACCGTTATCACCCTTAAAAAGGCGCTCTACCCGATCCGTACCGGCGAGCTCGTCATTCAACGACGAGAGTTGCGCGCGAAGATGCGGGTTCAACCGCCCCACCGGGGCAGCTTTCCCTTCGACCTCTCCGATCCTTTCGGCGGGGGTTTCTTCGACGAATTTTTCGGAGGCGGAGCGCTTAAAGAGGTAAGTTTCTCCGCAGAGCCGATCACGATTTCCGTCAAGCCGCTCCCCCCCACCCCTCACCAACTTGCAACCTGGGGCTCGCACCCCCCGCTTGTTGGCCATACCGGTATTAACATTCGACTCAGCACCGCACCGCTCGCCTTCGGCGAATCCCGCTCATTCGAGGTCGAATTGACCAGTGAGGGTAATATTGCGCCGATCACGACGGTGCCGTTCGAGAATTCAAGCGAGTATCGAATTTACCAAGAACCACCCGAGACAAAGGTGTTTGATGCCGAGGGGACGATCGTAACCCGTCGAACCTTCAAAGCCTCGCTGGTACCACTCAAGGGCGGCACGGTGAAATTGCCTCCCCTTCAGCTCTCTTATTTCGACCCCGGAGCTGAAGTTTATAAGACCACCGGCTCGCAGGAGTACGCCCTTGAGGTCGTGGGGGGGCCGACACAGAGTACGCCGGGGTCCATTCCCCTCCCATCGCCCACGGAGGCTGCGGGGCTTGAGAACCAGGGATTCTATGAACCGCTTGGCATCGGTGCCCGCATCGGCCGGCATATCAGCCTATCGCTCGCTCTTTTAATCTTCACCGTTGTTTTAGTGATCGGTGGCCTGATCTACCTGCGCCACTGGAGAGCTGAGCGCGAGCGGCCGCGCGAGATTGCGTGGGGTGCGGTCAGAACGGGGGCGAGCATCGAGGCGCTCCACCGCAACCTACGCCGCGCACTCGCCCTGGAACTCCATCTCGACGGGGACTCCTCGGTGAAGGAGCTTCGCGCTGAGTTGGCTCGCCGGCACGCGTCTCCCGATACCGATTTTGCGGTGCAAACCCTATTTGACGCACTTGACGCTATTTCGTACGGCGGTAGCGGCAGTGGGGATGCTCTCGAGGGGCTTCGGGAGCGTGCCCTGGCGCTCCGTAGGGCGATCCCGCGGGAGTAAAGGGAGGCGCCGAGAGCCCCCCCATTTGAATCGCCCTTAGTTCCGTGATTTACTCCCTTCCAAGAGTGAAAAACTATGGCAATAAACGAAAACACCGTAGAGTCGACCCGGCGGAAGATGGAGGAACTCCTCGGGCGAATAGTTCCGGCGGCTGAGATCCACATCAAAGCGGAGCTTGTCTACGAAATAAACCGTCTGAAAGCTGAACGAGGCGCCATTATTCTCGGTCACAACTACATGGAGCCGGCGCTTTTTCATACCGTCCCCGACATCGTCGGTGACAGTCTCCAACTCTCGGCCGAAGCGGCGCGAACCACGAAAAACCCGATCATATTTTGTGGGGTACGCTTCATGGCCGAGACCGCAAAGATCCTAAATCCAGATAAACTGGTGCTCCTACCTGCAAAGGTCGCGGGATGCTCCCTGGCTGAGAGCATCACCGCTGAGGACGTCCGCAAGCTTCGCGCCGAGTATCCGGGGGTCCCGATCGTCACCTATATCAATACCTATGCCGACGTGAAGGCTGAGGTCGATGTCTGTTGCACCTCGAGTAACGCTGCTCGGGTCGTGGAGAGCCTCGATAGCGATACGGTTATATTTCTTCCCGACGAGTATCTCGCCCGTAATGTGGCGGCCGAAACCGGAAAGAAGATAATTTTCCCCTTTGGTAAAGATAAACGCCCTGCTGATAACACCCCAGTCATGATCGGTTGGCGTGGCCGGTGCGAAGTGCACGAAAAGTTCACCGTCGAGGATATCACCAACGCCCGGAAACAATTTCCGGGGGTCGTCGTTGTCTCCCACCCCGAGTGTAGCCCCGAGGTGGTCGCCGCTTCCGACTACGCGAACAGCACCACCAAGATGGTGGATTTCGTGAAGAGAACCTCAGCGCCCCACTTTTTAATCCTTACCGAGTGCAGCATGGGGGATAACATTATCGCCGAGAATCCGGACAAGGATATCTTGCGGCTCTGTAACGTGCGCTGTCCCCATATGAACGAAATTACCCTTGAGGACACCCTCGCTGCGCTTAAATTCGACCGCTACGAAATCACGGTTCCGGAGGATATTCGGGTGAGAGCGAAGCGTTCGCTCGATCGAATGCTTGAAATCGGCCCGCAGCGCTCGTAATCCTCTCCGCCCGTCAGGGTTCTCCTCACAGAGGTTTCGCGGGCCATCCAGGGCCCGCCATGGCAGGGCAGCGCCCGAAAATCCCCGCCCTCGTAGGGAATTCCTCTAAGCCAGCGGAGTAGGTAAAAAGCAGATATTCCGCCCGAACAATCCGTATTTTCACTCTTTCGATGAATCGTGCCCTATAAACGAATATAAGAGACACTGAGCACATATCCCCCGAAGTTCGACCTGAAGCATTTCCGCATCGGTCCTCGATACGTTTATTGAGGAAACGAGGTGGAACACATGCCACCCGGGCCTCGGGGGCTTAAGAGCCCTCACGCTAGGTAAATCGAGGCCGAACTTCCGAACCCGCCCCCCTCTGGCGATGCGGCGAGGCAAGAACGGCGGTTTTAATAAGGTACCTGAAGGAGCCCCTATGTCGATGGTCGTTGCTGCTCAGTCTCAGTCGCTTGAAAACACCCCAAAATCGATCGACTCGGGCCCCCAATCGGCGGCCGCAATATCTGCGGGACAACAAGCCCAGACCCCGGCTCCACTTACGGACTTACAAGACCCCGCGCCAACCCAAGATCCATCGAAACAATCGGTTGAAGCTCAACTCGCCGATCTACGAAGCGAGGTGGCCGGCCTCAAAGCTGTGATCGAGTCCATAGCTAACAACGACTCGCTTCCTCCCGATGTCCGACTCCAGGCCATTCGCGCGGCGGTAACCGCCCAACCGGCGGCCGCCCCAGCCGCCCCAGCTCAAGCGGCCGCCCCCGGGGCCACTCAGTCGGCTCCTGCTCCTGCCGAGGAAGTAAAACCGGAGCCTAAACCAGTAACCGCCCAGACGCCCCTTTTGGACACCGATCCACTAGCGGCCCTTGATCTCGTGGGAATCGCGAAGAAAGCAGTCGCAAAGATGTCCTCTCCGGCGGCCGATCCAACCGCTGCACTTGATGGAGTTGCCGCAGTAGCGCAGCCCTCACCGGCGAAACCTAACGCCGCCCAGGTTGCAATCGACCCCACCAAGAGCCTTCCAGAGGCGAGCCCGCTGAAGACCGATTCAAAGCCTACCGTGGCAAACGCCCCCGTTGCCCCAGCGGTGGCCGAGGTGAAGTCTCCGGAGGTAGCAGCAACACCGAAGGTCGAACCGAAGCCAGCTCCGGCCACCCAAGCCACCCTCACCCCTGAGCTCGCGGCGAAAGCGCAGGCGATCGGGACGACCCTTGCAAACGACTATTCGATCACCTCGATCGACTACCGAAAGATCACCCAGAAGGCGGAGCTCGAGGCGGCGAAGGTTTCGATGGACCCCGAGACTCGCAAACTCTTCAATGAAATTATCGCACGCACCTTCGCCGAAAAGACGCTCCGTGAAAACGAGCATAAGCTCGCCGACTTTAGTGAGCGGAGCAGCGGATCGGAAATTGAGCGCAGCATGCGGTATACGGTGATGGGGCGTATCCTTGGGGGGGGAGATGCCGAAAAAGGAAACAAACAGGCGGGAGAGATCCTAAGAGCGCTCGCGAGCGAGCGAATGAACGAGCTCCTCGCGGAGAAGAGCACCTACAAAGATGGGCCGGACCGCATCAAGACCGTAGAAGGGCTCGCGAAGCGCTTCAAGGTAGAGACGCCGGTCGAATCGCTCAAGAATGAACGGCAAGAGGTGCGAGAAAGTGCCCTAGAGGAGTTTGGAGCGGTACTCAGTGCAGATATAGATGCCGCGCAGAGGGAACGGCTCCTCAAAACGATCGTCGACAAGGCAAATAAGGGAATTGATCTCTTCTCGAAGGACCTCCTCTCAGAGCAGGACCTTGCACCGATCTTCGCTAAGCACATCAACGAAGAGTTAGAGAGCTCTCGAGGTGAGGAGGTCAAAAAGCGTCGGGCTCGCCTGAACGAGCTCACCGACCTCGCCAACACCTTTGATGTCGACAACGACCCTGCGGTAAAAGCATCGCTCGAAGCGATGAAACTTGAGATCTCAGCATCGTTGCTCGATAAGGGCATCGAGGAGCTTCTCAACGACAAGAAGCTTTCGTGGAGCCGAACCGCCGAGGGGCTTAAAGAGCTCAGAGAGCAAGCGATCGACTTGAGCGGTGTCGACCAGAAGGAAGCGAATCGAGTCATTGAAGAGAGGCTTCAAGCGTATATGACCGAGCGTGAGGTGCAGACTCTCGCTCACGCGCATGAGCTCATCGGTGCGATCAATGAAATGGATCGACAGCTCGGACTCTCCGACGCCGCAATCGAGGCGATGAAGGCTTCAGTCCGAGGCGATGTAGAGAACCGCCTCGAGGAAATCCTCGCGGAAGAGCTGAAAAGGGTCGACGAGATACTGCTTTCCGACAAGGATGGGCTCTCTCTCGACGGTAAAGAGCGCGAGGCCCGAACCTATATCGCCGAGGTAGCGAAGATCGGTGACGAGAGACTCGCCCATGAAATCAAGGTTCGACTCGGTACCCAAGCGGTCGAGAGGATCCTCGACGGCGGGATAAAGGGCAAGCCGGATTTCGAGACCCGCGCCGATGAGGCGGAGGATCTCGCACACTACCTCGGGATAAAAGATGAAGCTGCTCAGATGGTGGCGAATGTCGGCGAGAAGCGGTTCCGCCGAGAGCCGGAGAATGAGCAGGATATCGCACAGATGAAGAATGAGCTCTATGAACTGATGGAGGAATCGTATCTTCGCCCGAAAGATATCCGTGACTCTGCGTCGGCGCTCCGAAAAGATGCCACCGAACGGCTCGTAGCGCTCGATCAAGATCTCGACCGAAAGCTTGAGGCGATGCAGGAGGCAGCTCGGGAGAAGGCGCGCGTAGCAGCGGAGGCGGCGCGTAACAATGCCTTAGAGGATATTAAAAAGGTTCTCGGAGACGAGAATCAGCCGATAGAGACGCGCATCGGTGAGATCCGCAAGATTCAAGAGAGGGCGCGAATCCCGGAGAAGCAAGTTCAGGAACTCGTCGGAGCAAAAGTTGATGAGCTTTCGAGCCGGACCGACCGGAGAAGCACCGCCTCAGCGGCGTATTTGGCGCGAAGCTTCAATATAGAGATGACGTAATCGGATTTATTTTTCAGCAGAAAGAAACCTAGCGTATCCGCCGCCTCCTCCCGAGGCGGCTTTTTTTCTAAGCTCCGTTCGACTTCTCACTCAACCGGGGTCGGACTTTGCGAGCGCTTTCTTAATCCGCTCACGAAGCTCCGTAGAATCATTCGCCGATGGAGCGGTCTGCGACCCGCTCCCCGCCTCGATATCAGAGGTTACCTTACCAAGCACACGGTCCAAAAACTTCAAGTGATGATGGGCTACGCGGCACCGGCGACAGGTATAGTGGTGGATTAGAAATCCCGCCTTATCCCATCCAGTCAGAGGCTTCTCCCAACTCCGACTCGCCCGCTCACAGTACCTTTTACATGAGAACCACGAGCGCGAGACCCACGCCGTTATCCGCCGCATCATAGTGTTACGACCTCCCGCCCTGCCGTTGGGGTTTGAACCAATGCTCTTCAAGACAACCCCGGAGGTGCATCCGTGATCGAAACATCAATACATCGAGATTCCCCGGCGAAACTCCGAAAAGCTCACACGCTGTAGCGTGATCGAGCTTATCGATGCTCCGCCCTACGAGGATCTGCCGCATCCGCGGCGGGAGCTTGTCGAGACAACGGTGAAGCACCGCTAAGAACTCCTTACTCTCGGCAACCTCATCGGGTGAGCCCCGCCAATGGCGAAAGAACCAGTTCCGCCACGCACCACACCGGTTAAAGTATCGGTCGAGGTCGCTATCATCAGCGAAGGTAGCACTCAAAGGAGCTTCCCGGCTTCCACGCCGAAAATGATCCGCGATTTTATTTTTGAGAATGCTCAAGAGCCACGCCTGAGGGGGAGCGTCGCCCCGGTAGGAGCTCAATTTCTCGTGAGCCGAGAGAAAGGTCTCCTGCACCAGATCTTCGGCTCGGTGGTGTGCACCGAGGCGAACTACTGCATAGCGAAGCAGATAGTCGCTATAGTCATCGACCCAGGCTGAGAGGTCAGGCTTGGTCTTTGGAGTCGCCTCCTGTCGAGACCTCATGGTTTTCCCCGGTTTAACCGTGACAACGCCCCCGCCTCCACCGAGCTTACCCACGAAATGTATGGCGAGCTCACCGCTGGCGCAACCCCCACTCATATCGAGTCTCCGTTATGCAGTTTGCAGCAAGAGGCGACGCGCGAGGATCCGCGTCGCGACCTGAGGAAAACCACTCTCGCCTGCGAGAGTGGTTTTCTCCCCACACCTACCGCTTCAAGATAACCTTGGCTGTTCCGATAGAGAGCCCCTCGGTAAAAGCGCTGACGCTGAACGCCCCATTTAAAGCCGTGGCAGCTTCATCGCTCAATTTCACGGCGACGCCCGGCACCGTGAGTCGACTCTGTTGTGGAATCGGCAAGGCGAGCTCAGGCAATTCGAGGTCGAATAACGGAATCCTTCCAACGACTGAGCCGTTCGCTTTGACAATCCCGGTGAGCACCGGCGCACCGGTCGTATCGATGATGAAGAGGGTGAGCTCAACCACCGTGCCGTTTTTCGAGAAGCGCAGTCCACCGGAGTGCTGTATCTCACCTTTGGCGTTAGCGAGATCGAGCTCAGCGGCGATAACAGGAAATCGGGCCTTCGTCTTACTAATCCGCCCAGGTCGTACCGGTTGGAGGTTCAAGCCGAGCGCCGTGGCGGCCTCAAGGAAGGTGGAGCTGAGCACAACCTCGGTGCGCACCGCTTTAAAATCGACCGTTGGTGCTGCCATGACACGATCAGCGCAAAGAGCGCTCGCCACGCCCAACAACGCCGCGAGATATCTCGATTTAATATTCATTTTTTCTCCATAGACATTTCACTATCATCCGCAACGCTCGCTTTACCGGAGTGGACTGCGCTTGCGTCCGATGGCTCACGTTCTGAGCCATACGGAGGACGACTTCATCCCACCTGACGTCATTGCCCCACCGAACCTTACACAGGTGAGGCAAGATTTTTTCCCGTGCCGAAGCCTGAGCGAAGGACCTCATCACCAAGATGAGGGGGAGACGGGATGTAATGAGCACCGTTAGAGCGTTCGTACTGACTCGAACAGCCTGTCGTAAGTCTTTAGCCTGACAGGCTTTAGCCGTCTAAAACGGAGCGGTACCGGAGGCACGAAAGTTCCGCCGCGCCTTCAACACCCACCGATAGTTTTTCCCCGCAGTGATTGAGCTCGGGGGTTGGTCGGGACTAAAACCTGAGTGAAGCAATCGATGATGATTCGTATAAAAGAGACTCCGAGCGGCTTGTCACAAATGGCGCCCGCGAGGCGGGGTGAATGGTGGCGAGGGTGGTGGCGAGGGTGGGAAGCTAATCGAACCAAACACGGCGGCCAAGGACGCAGCCCTTGGCCATCATTCGAATCTTGGCGAAAGCCAAGTTCGAATCGGACAACCGCCCCCTCTGCGGAACCAATTCAAACCGGTCCCGCACCGCAGTTACCGTTTCGACTGGCTCTCGCTCGCTCAAGGCACTCAACTCGCTTTAAACGAGTGGCCTGCCACGAGCGAGCGAAGCGAGTCGAGTGGACCCAGGCGGGATCGAACCGCCGGCCTCGTCATTGCGAACGACGCGCTCTACCAGCTGAGCTATGGGCCCGTAGAGTGGCAATGTAATTGAGCTTTTGAGGGATTGCAACCCCATCCAGGGGATTTTGCATTAGGGCCTATTAACAGCTACAATATCTCCGTTTTTCGGGCCGGAGACTCGGCTCCAACACCCAAATAACTGTAAGCGTAAAGATAGGTCCTATGAAGGCAAACGATATCCGCCGTGGTGTAGTGATTATGCACAATAACGTGCCCCACCGCGTGATCGATTTCTATCACCACACCCCCGGCAACCTTCGCGCGATGGTTCAGACGAAACTTCGAAATCTGCTCACCGGCAATCAGACCGAGGTTCGCTACAGCTCAACTGAAAATATCGAAGAAGCTGACGTCATGACCTCCCCCGCCACCTATCTCTATGCCGATGGAGACGGTTATCACTTCATGAATTCCGACTCGTTTGAGGAGGTCACGATTTCAGAGCAGATCTTGGGAGATGGCAAGTACTTCCTCCAGGATCAGATGGCTGTCGAGATCACCACCTTCAATGGTGAACCCATCGGAATCAACCTGCCCCAGACCGTTGTCCTTACCGTGGTCGAAACCGAACCGGAACTAAGAGGTGCAACTGCGAGTAACTCCCCGAAACCAGCAACGACCGACACCGGCCTCACCGTTTCGGTGCCACCGTTCGTGAAAGTCGGTGATAAGATCCTCGTCAACACGGCCGAGTCCAAGTATCTGAGCCGAGCGGAATAGCTCTCCGCGATAAAAAAGCCCCTCACGGGGCTTTTTTTTTGATCTGACGGCACCGGTATTCAAGGAGAACACCCGCACGATGGAGGATGGATGTTCGATCAAAAACCTTTGCCGCGGCCCAAGAGTCCGAGGCTTTTGCAGCGGCCCCTACACCAAGTCATCGAGCGTGCCGGTAAGACCTCCGAACTTACCGATCTTCACCCGCGACTCAGTCAACATCATCGGCTTGCTCCCGTTGAGCGCCACAAGCAGCCCCACGAGATAAACCGCAATCAGGGACGGCTCCTCGCTTCGGACGAGGTCGGGCCCTACCAAAAGCATCACCCCTAGGTGCGCCACCGAGAGGAAAAGCCACAACCTAAGACGATCCCTCCGCGAGGTCTCGTACATCTTCATCGCTCACTCCTTGAGAGAAAAAAAGGTAAAACCGTGCTGGAACATCCATCCGTGGAAGCATCGTAAAGCGGTGCAAAGAGAAAGGGAAAAATAGACTTGCCTCGAAATAATACCGGGCCACAAAAGCGATAACGAGGCGCTGCAGCAGCCCGCGCCCGCGCTTCCGAACCTTTTGCCCGAAGCGCACTGCAAGCGACCATCCGGAGTCGTATCGAGCGCCGTGCGACTACGCAATTTTCAACGGGGCGTTTGGCATCGCCCTACCGAATGAGCCAGTTGAACGCGAACAGATGCGGGTTCATCGCTGGGAACACCTCTTGCAATGGGAGCGTAGCCGCTAAAAAACGTTACCACTCCTGCGAGGTTTTCCTAGAGGTGACACTCATCGAGCGTCTCGTTGAGATACTAGTGGCCAGTTTGAGGGTTAAATCGGGTTGGTATCACGGGTGATCGAAGGTCGCTTTATCGCTTTTTTCTCAGTGGTATACCTGACCTTCGGGACCACGGTGGGCGATGCCCACAGCCAATCGGCCAAGAACTATTGGCCCCCCCGCGGGTTCTCCGTCATCGCACGAGATGTCTCGTGCGAAAGTCGCCAACCAAGTCAGCGCGCGTTGATACGCCAGAGGCAGGGCGCTCCGATTGTGGTGAAGCGGACCGCCTTTCTCCGGGCCAAGAGCGATAGGACAAAGGCACCGCCCCCCCTCCGAAATCTCCCTGCTTCGAAAAGAAGGGCGCTCGAGAGCTGCTTCCGTAACGAAACGGTACAGCCCCCCACTCCGCCTACACCGTGCACTATCTCCCTCGCCGCTCCCGATTCGATCGCCGTGATGCCGGGACACAGCCGCGCGGTAGGCTTTCGTGTATCGACGACCTGCTCCTCCTCGGCTGATGTGCAGATCTCAGGCTACCCCGCCGGGGGAATCGCCACCATCACGGGGAGGACACTTACCTACTCGACTCACCCAAGCGATGGTACTGGCGACGATAGCGTAACGATCGTGGCATGCGCACCGAAGACGACACACGGAGACAAGGTCTGCTCTAAGGAAACGACCATAGCTATCAGGCGGTGTGATATCCAGGTCCCGCCAGTGCTCGCGACCGTGAGGGAAAACGAGACCTCATCGATCCCGCTGCGGATCAAAACCTCGTGCGGATCATCACGAAGCGTTGAATTAGTCACGCTACCCACTATCGGCGGAGTCTCGAATCTCTCGGCAGCAGCGGTCTCCTACACGGTCGGCTTCGCTCAAGGCACCGACTCTTTCGCTATTCGCGCTTGCGATCCCGACGGGGCGGGATGCGCCCCTCCGAGCACCGTCACCGTTACGATCCTGCCCGGACCTGACTTCCTCGGCCGAGAGGAGTCACTCGCTCCGTACCGCGCTCATATCTCTGGCGCCGAGCGAGAGCACCTGGTGCGAAAGCTCGCGAACAACCGCTTTGACCTCATCAAAGGAGCCGGCATGAGCCTGCCCCTTATGGACCTCATCCGCGAACGGTTCCTCGATGAGACACTTGTATCCCCCGATCTGGTGCCGATCCTCACCGCAGTTCAATCAAAACGGCTCCTTTACGGTCGACCAATTCCCACCGAGGAGTTTATCCCCGCGTGGAAAACCGATTTTAACCCCCAAACAGCTTGCCCGCCATCGAGCCAACGGGGCGCGCCAGAGCCAGGTGCGTGCTTCCAACCTGTCATTCCACCCACTCTCGATCTCAACGATCCAAGCGCTCGTAGCTTCGCCATTGAACGGTGGATGATGACGACCGACCGAAGCTGGCACGGCGATAACTTTCGCTACCACTGGGGGTATCATCTGACGACCTCGCGGTACCTCAAACGGGCGCGATATCTCTCCCCCCTGCACACAAAGATGTGGCACTTCTGGTCAGGGCATTTCGGGACGAACACCCAGATCATTAACGGCTTCCAGGAGAACCTCGTCGGATACTATATCGGCACAATCGAACGTGAGGCATTCGGCAATTTTCGCGCGATGATGCTCGGCCGAGAGGGGGGCGCTGACTCAAACGGCTGCGCTCCACTTACCCCATGGAACCCGAATCACGGCAGTATCTTGTGCGATGCAGCTTCAAACATGTGGCTCAGTAACAATGTGAACGAGGGTAAAAATCAGGATTTCGCCCGCGAGCTCCTCGAACTGTATCTTTTAAGTCCGATCGACGAATTTACCAATTCGGCTAACTATTCAGACGACCTCGACATCATCGCAGGAGCGCGTTTCGTCTCCGGAATTCGCGTCAATCAGGTTAAAGCTCTCGCACCGGGTCAAGCGCCGGTCTACGCTCCGGTGTACGATCCCGCCAAGCATGACACCACACCGGGCTCGATGTTCCAGGGAGCAGCTATGCTCACCTCTGAGCGGACCCTTGAAAACGTGTCCCTCGAACCGGGAGACCTTGTGCGCCACCTGTTCGACCACGATCCAGCGCTCCCCCGCTTCATCGCCGCAAAGCTCTTCGCCACTTTCGTCTACCCCGATCCCTCCGAAGCTCTCGTTGCGGAGCTCGGCGCTGAGCTTAAACGACTCGACTTCGACCTGCGTGCATTTCTTGAATTGATCCTCACCTCGGAGGCGATGTTCAGTCCCCGCGCCGCAGGCAAGAACTGCGTGAGTAGTCCACTCGAGGTCTATAGTCGGATCATCAATACCGTTGGACTACCGATGATTCCGCTCCAAAACGCCCCTGATGCGGTGTCGACGTATCTCTATACCATTGATGATAACCTGAACGGTGCGGGGGAAAACATCCTGGGTTATCCCACCGTTTTCGGATACGACTATTGCGGTCGAGCACCCGGGATCGATGGCTCCTCAGCGTGGCTCTTCTCTCACCTTCTCATCGCTCGTGTCACGAACTTCACCCGCTTCCTCAACGCATATATGGCCACGATCCAGCCGCAGTACGATCTCCGTAGGGCAATCGACGTGATTATGGCTGAGCCGGAATTCGCTGATGGCTCTCCGGAGAGCGTCATCGACTTTTTCGCTCGTCGGTTCGACATCTCATTCGACGCGAGCGAGCGCGAGATTCTACGTGAATATCTGACCCATCGGCGAACCGGGCGTGGAAGCTTGCAGCCCGTTACCTGGGCAACGAGCGACGGTCCACTGATGCGGGAAAAGATAGCGGGGCTCATGGTGATTCTTGCAACTTTTGATCAATCGGCGACACACTGACAATAGAGAAAGGAGCACGATGACACAGCGATTGAAATCAGCGGTCAGCCGACGAGATTTCCTGCGGCATCTAATGTTCGCTGGGATCGGAGTGTCCGGTCTCCTGATGCGCCCGCGCGTTGCGGCGGCGCTTCCAGCTCCCCTCGCTATCAACGGGTGTCGGGTCCTCGTTCGCATTGAGCTTCTTGGTGGATGCGACCAATACGGTATCTGGCTGCCTCTCGAGGGGAACCGCTTCGGCGCCCTCGCCGCCCGACGACCCCACGCACTCTTCGCAAGCCGTCCCGACCAGGCGATCGATATCGGCGGAAACCATGGCATTGGCCTCAATCCCGCCCTCGCGCCCCTCCTCCCTCACATCAACGAGACAAAACTTTTCCTTGATACCTCCAATGACCTCGTCAACGGTCAGAGCGGATCTCACGAAAACGCTCAGAATATAATGTCGATCGGGGGGCAACCCCGTGGGGGGCAATTTCGGGGATGGACCGCGACGCTCTTTGATAACGAGCCGTCGTCTCACCTGATCGGCTTCGTCGGCGCAAGGGGGCTCAATACCGGTTGCGATCCCGTCAATCCCCGCTGTAGCTCCGCTCCACCACCGACCATCGATACCTTCGAGACGTTTAAGTTCGACGGCACCTCGTTCTCGGCAAACCTCGGTGGAGCGAATAATTCGGCGTATGTCGCCGATGTCATCCAGCGCCTCGCCGAAGCGGGCTCCGCTCATCCGAGCAAATCGATCGTCGAGCGCAAATTCAACGCTGCGGCGCGCGGTGTCTTTCCCGCTGTCGCCGATATTCAGACTACGGCAGGCTACTCGACCCCGCTCTCAAATAGCTACGGCTCCTCCCGCCTCTCCCGACAGCTACGGAACATCGCCATGAAAGTCAAAGAGCTCCTCACCCTAAATTCGAATGAGCGCTATATCTTCACTCTTGGCATCGGAGGCTTCGATGTTCACCGCGATTGGAGCACCGTCACGCAAACACTCATGAGCGACCTCGGGAGCTCCCTCGCCACTTTCATGAGCGACCTGAAGTTGATGGGGGCGGAGAAGAACGTCCTCGTTGTTGCGGGGACTGAATTTGGGCGGCAGATCGCGTCTAACGGAAGCGGCACCGATCATGGTGTCGGGAGTACCACCCTGGTTATGGGTGGCGCGGTCAACGGGGGCGCAAACGCGGTCTACGGCGACATCCTTACTGCTGCTGAGTTTGGAACTCTCGAGTCAGCACCCGCCCGGATCGATAATCGCGCGATTATCGCTACGATCCTCGATCAATTTTTGGGTATCGACTACAGAAAAGCTTTCCCCGAGGAGGTCACCGGTCCGCTTGCGATGGGCTCTTATGAGCTCTTTTTAGACGCTTAAATGGGGGGCAGGGAGACTCTGATCAGCCCTCTCCTATCAGAGGCAGAGGAATCAGACCACGGTTACGCAGCGCCGCCCCGCGCCAATTTCTTGTCCAGTTTTCGGTATCTTACAAGACCTCAGCAATGAGAGCCTTCGTGGATCAACGCTCGAAGCGGTGAGTTTTTCAGAACTTCTCTGGTGATTAGCTCTAGTTAGGAATCCTTCGCACAGACCGCTCCATAATACTTGTATTGGAGTCAGGAAAAGCCTGTCAGTTTCGATTAGGCAAAAAGACGACTCTCTCATGGATATTGGAGGTTGTATGTTGTTATTGATTTCACCCGCCGCTCGTCGAGTCCGATTTCTATCTCTTGTACTCGGCGCAATGACTTGCGCGACATTGACGAATCAGGAGGCCTTAGCCGCAACAGGCTCAAGCAACAGTGGAGCTGATGCGGTGGTATCAGTTATAATCGGCCCTTACGAAATGATAGACGTTTGTGTCACTGCAAAAGACAAGCATGGTAATGATTATCGATGCATTAATCAGGATGGAAGTATTCGTAATCCAGCAATGACTGCTGGAACAAAAAATGAATTAAAAGAAAAAGCTGAGGCATTCTGCAAAGCGAAGGAGACAGCCGAGCTCAAGAACTGTAAAGTCGACGGAGACATCTCGTTCCCCCGCTCACACTATCTTCTCCGCTGTCGGGGCAATAATCCGGGTGACACGCCTGCGTCGGTATGTACCGACATTAACTTTAGTTGCAAGTGCGACAAACAGACGACAACAGGTGTTAACGAGGCGGATATCAGGCTCGAGGGAGTTACGCTCTCCAGTGGCGATATGGCGGATCTCTACGATCTATTTTCAACCGAGCTCCTGAGGGTCGAACCTTAGCTAAGGGTGGCCTCGAACATGGGCACCGCCCCCTGTTCGAGGCGCACAACTTTTTTGCTTGAAGCCTGGGAGCTCCTCAGCCAAAAAGTTACCGCAAATGGCACCGCCGTTCATGCTCACCGTCCATGCTGATGCTAAAAGCTATGTCTAAAATAGCTTCAAATTGACTACATTCCCAGACATCGAAGTGTCACGGTAGAGGTCACACCACTGCGACGGTCGGGCTTTCCATAGACGACCGTCGCAGTTTTGTTTGAGAGGGCATACCGCCTACAAAGCTCACGTCCGATCTCTTGAAACACCCGCTCCTCGGGATAGACCGGAAGACCGAG
>JBILDU010000009.1:0-48576 GCA_044352465.1 Bdellovibrionota bacterium | reverse complement strand
GTGAGATCGAGCGCGCCCGCGCAGCTTTGGAGTATGCGACGTCTTTCCAGCGCACGGCGACGATCGATGTGCGCGATCTGCTTGAGCGCATCGTCGCTTTACTGGAGAAGCCGCAGCACGGTCTAGCCGATAGCAGCGTCGGTGCGCGAAACCGTGCGACGCTCCTCGCACGTTTTCCCGGGCTCGAGCACACCCTCCAAAAGGTGCCTCTGGCTGCACGAGCCGCGGAGCTGCGGGTCAGTTCAACCACCGATGGACCGGTGATTTTCGAGCGGGAGCAATGTCTTGACCACCCTGAGAAGCCGGCTGCTGCCGGTGAGGCGTGGGCGAAGAGAGTACTCCAAGAGGGGCGCGTCAAAGAGGCTCAGGAGATCGTGGTCTTCGGCTTCGGGAGTGGCTATCACCTGGAGGCGTTGGGCCGGCTCACCGACCGAGCTATCTCGGTCATCGAGCCGAATCCCGCGGTCATCGCGACAGCGTTGGAGAGCCGTGACCTTGAGGGTTGTTTGAACCGGTTGAAGTCGCTCACGGTTGGAACGGAGTGCCACAACGGTTTATTCGGAGATAACGCCGAACTGTGTTTACGCCCTCAAACTCAGGCGCTCTATTCCGATTTCTGCCAGGAACTCAAGGCGGCCTTCTACGGCGTGCGTGGGCTTACCTCGTTGCACCCAACGGTAGCCGTACTGGGTCCGCTGCAGGGTGGCTCGCTGCCGATCATGGGATATACGTTACGTTCGCTCCAGTCCCTCAAGCAGCGGGTCCGTGAATGGGACGTCAGTGGCTTTGCCCCAAGCTTTCACGCCATCGATAAATTCTTCTTCGACAAGATGCGCGCGCACGGGGCACAAAACGCCTATCTCGAGACCGTTTCGCAGGTTCTCCTCGAATCGGTGAACGAGAAGGGTATCGATGTGCTGATCTGTATGGCCCAGGCCCCCGTGTCTGGTCGGGTCCTCACTGAACTCCGTAATCGGGGGGTGACGACGGTGCTCTGGTTCATGGAAGACTACCTGCGATTCGGCTACTGGAAGGAGCTGGCGCGCTACTACGACTTCGTCTTCACCATTCAACGTGGTCGATGCATGGAGCTCATCAAAGCGGCGGGCGCGGGGGAGGTTCACTACCTCCCGATGGCATGCGATCCGGGGATTCACCGGCCGGTAGGCCTCTCAGCGGATGAGCGGGCTCAGTGGGGCGCACCGATCTCCTTTGTTGGCGCGGGCTATCACAATCGCCAGCAGGTCTTCGCCTCGTTCGCCGACATGCCGTTTAAGATTTGGGGGACGGAGTGGCCCGAATGTAAACCGTTCGATCGCCTTGTCCAGGAGGGGGGGCGGCGGCTCACTCCACTCGAGTACAATAAGATCTTTAATGCAACCTCGATTAATATCAATCTCCATTCGTCGAGTGAGCGCGACGGTGTCGATCCGACCGGTGACTTCGTGAATCCGCGGACCTTCGAACTCGCTGCCGCTGGAGCATTCCAATTAGTTGATGAGCGGAGTCTCCTGGGCGAGTGTTTCGAAGCAGGGCACGAAGTCGTGACGTTCCGTAACACCCGTGAGCTTAAGGAGAAGATCGGCTACTACATGGATCGTCCCACCGAAAGGCAGGCGATCGCCGATCGCGCCCGGGCGCGGGTTCTGCGCGACCATACGTACGACCAGCGCATTCGGCAGATGTTATCGGTAATCTACAGCAGCCGTTTCGAACACCTACGGCGGCGGGAGGAAGCTGGTGGTTGGCGGAAGATGTTGGACCGTGCCACGCCTCACGTTGAGCTCGCGGGCCGTTGTAAAGCGGCGTTCGAGCGGGGGGAAGAGCCAAATCTCGACGGGCTGGTCGCCGACATCGTCTCCGGGAAGGGGAAACTTACCGAGACCGAGCAAAAGCTTCTCTTTCTCTATCACGTACGTAAACAGATCATCCGCATGCGCGCCGAAGAAACGGGGCAGAACAAATGAAGAAACGATATCCTGACAAGACCAATATCCTCCTCGTGAATATCACCCGGCTCGGAGATATGCTTCAGGCAACTCCGACGATCGCGGGGATGAAAGCGGAGAATCCGGATAGCCGAGTGACGGTCTTAGTGGAGAAGCAATTCGAAGAGGTCTGCCACAGCATTCCGAACGTCGATGAGGTTGTCAGCGTTGATCTCGGGATGACGGTGCGGTCCCTGTCGCGTGAGCAAGATGGCATTATCGATGCGTATGAGTACGTCTCCGAAGTCGTTACCGATCTGCGCGGACGGCAATTCGACTATTGTCTGAATATGTCGTCGTCGGGGTATACCGCCCTGCTGCTCAAACTCGTGGGCATCGAACGGAACGGGGGATGGACTGCGGATGATGAGGGGCATCGGGTCATTGAGTCTGATTGGGCCCGCTTGTTTGCGACATCGGTGTTCCATCAGAATCGCCAGTATAATTCTCTGAACCTTGTTGACGTTTTTCGTTGCTCGGCCGATGTCGATAAGCATCCGAACCGGCTCTTGCTGACGATTCCGGATGATGCCGAGGCGCATGCCGAACAGTTGATTCGGGAGGCGGGATTTACGAATACCGGACCGCTTATCGCTATTCAGGCGGGCGCGAGTCAGGAAAAGCGTCAATGGGCACCGGCACATTTTATTAAACTGGTGAACATCCTTGTGCAGCAGCACAACGCCCGTGTCGTATTAGTGGGCACGAAGAAGGAGCTCGCCATCATCGATCCGATTAAGGCCGGATGCGACTCTCCGAACGTGGCGGTTTTTGCGGGGAAGACAACAATTCCTCAGCTTGCTGCTGTATTAGAGCAGAGCGATATACTAGTTACCGGTGATACCGGGCCGATGCACGTTTGTGTCGCAACCGGAACTCCGGTCGTCGCCATGTTCCTGGCGTCGGCGTACGGGTATGAGACTGGCCCGTATAGCGAGGGTAATATTGTCCTCCAACCGGTGATCGGTTGTGGTCCGTGTAACCCGAATAAGCCGTGCTCCCAAACCGATTGTCACGACACGATTAGTCCCGAGCTCGTGGCGAAGTTGACGATGATGCGGCTCCAGGAGGATTTTCGAACGCTGCCGGAGGGGTTCGTCGACCCACGTCAGGTTATCGTCTACCGCTCCGAGTTCGATAGATACGGCTTCTGCGACCTCCGACCGCTCAGTTCCAATGCGATGGATCCGCTCGCGAGATATCGTGATGCTTACCGCAAGGTGTGGCTTGAGGATATCGGAGGATTCGAATTGGACGCCACCCGCGAGCATCGCGAGCGTGGCAGCCTAACGGTGCTCCCCGATTCGATCGAGGGATTACGCCAGGTTGTCGAACTGGGGAGCCGGGGCGAAGTGCTCATTGAGGAGCTCAAGAAACTCATTCGGGACGTCAGATCGTCCGGTCGGGCGCTCGTCGGAGTGAATGAACAGCTTTCGGCGCTTGATCGTCGAATCGAGGAGATCGGGTTTAATTTCGGTCCATTAGGTCCACTCACCCGCATGTTCATCTTCGCCAAGGAGAATCTTTCAGGATCCGATCCGATGGCACTGGCATCGAATATGGGAACGATTTATGGCGATCTGATTCGACGTGGCAATAAGTTGGCCGCGTACTACGGGAACTAGGCGACGGAGCGCTCGATAACAACAGCGGCGCGGTTTTTTAGGAGAGAATAGCGATGCGAGTCATCATCAACGGTAGCGAGTCTTCAATCAGCGGAACCGGCCTCCCCAAGATGGCGGATATGGTCGAATTGATTAAAGCGTCGATCGATCCCGAGCATATGATCACCCACTTGCTTTTGGATGGGAAAGAGCTTGGCGATAACGATTGGAGCGCGCCATGTGGCGCTTTTGAGACGGCGATCGTTGAGGTGGAAACCGATACGCCTGAGAGGTTTGTCGAGGACCGTCTTTCGAAAGCGAGCGCGGTCATCCAAGCCTGCTATATGGAGTTTCGCGACTCCCGGAAGTCCTTCCAAGCCGGTGATATGCAGCGGGGTAATCAGCAATTGATGACCGCAGTGAAAACGGCTCAGGCTTTCTTTGAATGGTACGGAGTTATCTTTGAGTTAGTCACCCCAGAGAAACGGGTGAACTATGATATCTCAACCCAGGTGATCGAGATCTCGACTATCTGTAAGCGAATCTGTCAGCAGCAGCTTTACCAGTCGTGGTGGGCGCTTGGTGAGACGCTCGAAAAGGAGCTTGAGCCGAAGCTTGATAAGCTTGAGGACTTCCTGCGGAAGTTCGAGCGGCAGGTCTAACGCTCCTTTCGATAAGTTCCTTCACACCTCAGAGCAGTCCGGGGGCGGAGGGCGAGCTTTGTCTGTTTGGCTCGCCCTCGGCCTCCGGTCGGCTTGGGGGCATATGCAGCTCGAAATTACCGCCGCCATTCATCGATAAGTGCCGCCACCAGCCCGGTCCACCCGGTTTGGTGGGAGGCTCCGAGTCCTGCGCCGTTGTCGCCATGGAAATACTCGTAAAAAAGGATGTGGTCACGCCAGTAAGGGTCTTCTTGAAAACGAGCCGATCCTCCGTAGACCGCCCGGCGCCCATCCTTGTCGCGGCAAAATATGCGGATCATTCGGTTGGCGATGTCTTCGGCCATGGCGTTGAGCGGGACCTCTTCTCCGCTGACGGTTTTAACCGTAAATGAATCGCCGAAAGCCTGGCCCAGTTTGCGGAGCGATTCGATCAGTAGCAATGAGGTAGGGAACCAAATGGGGCCACGCCAATTCGAGTTTCCCCCCTTGATCTTGCAGTCCGACTCTGCGGGTTCGTAGCGCACTTCGCTCTCGCCGAAGCGAAACGGATTATCAGCATGAAACTTCGAAAGACTACGAATGCCCCAGTCGGATAGGAACTCGGCGGGGTCAAGGATGCGGTCGATGATTCGACGTAGCTGAGTCTCATCGACCACCCCGAGGACTAACGATCTCTGGCCGTGATTCTCCACGAGGTAGCAACACCGCTGGACGAGTTCAGGTCGATTCCGATAGAACCATTCCACGTTGCGGCGAAACTCTGGAAACGGTTCAAGCCAGTCAGGAACAAGACGTTCGATGGCATAGATCGGGATGACGCCTACGAGCGAGCGAACGCGAAACTTCTCGAAAGCACCGTTGGGGTAACGCAGGACGTCGTAGAAGAAGCCGTCCGTCTCGTCCCAGAGTGAGTATTCGCGTCCTCCCATGTGCTTCATCGCGGCGCCCACGTAGACGTAATGCTCGAAGAACTTCGTCGCGAGTCCCTCGTACACCTTGTTTTCGACGCCGAGTTCGAGGGCGATGCGCATCATGGTGAGACAGAAAAATCCCATCCATCCGGTCGCATCTGACTGCTCTAATTTGACCCCATTGAGTAGTTTGGTGCTCCGGTCAACGACGGTGATGTTGTCGAGCCCCAGAAATCCCCCCTCGAAGAGATTGTTTCCCTCCGAGTCGACTCGATTAATCCACCACGTAAAGTTGAGCAGTAATTTATGGAAACACCGCTCGAGAAATTCGCGGTCACTCCGCCCGTGTCTTCGTTTTTCCCACGAGTACACCCGCCACGCGGCCCACGCTTGCACCGGAGGATTGAGATCGGAGAACTCCCATTCGTACGCTGGAATCTGGCCGTTAGGGTGTTGAAACTGTTCGAAGAGCATCAACCATAGCTGCTCTTTGGCGAAGTCAAGATCGACGAGGGCTAACGCAACGCAATGAAACGCGAGATCCCACGAGGCGAACCAGGGATACTCCCACTTATCGGGCATCGACATGATGCGCATCGAATTGAGATGGCGCCAATGCCCGTTCCGTACGTGGTGTCGCGTTGAGGAGGGTGGGGGGCTACTCGGGTCTCCCTGGAGCCATCGATCAACGTCGTACAGATAGATCTGTTTGGTCCATAACATCCCCGCGAGCGCCTGGCGTTGCACTAACCGCTCATCGGGGGTCGCTTTGGGTGGGTGGATGGCGCTGTAGAACTCGTCGGCCTCATGGCGGCGTTGAGTGAAGAGTTGCTCGAGGTCCTCAAATGGGCGCGCCAGTTCGTTCGGTGAGAGACGGAGATCCACCGTTACCGTGCCGTGAGGTGGGACGGAGACCTGGTAATGAAGCCCCGCTTTGGTGCCGCTCGTTGGATGAAGGCACTCCTCCCCTTGAACGATATGGCGCTGGAACCCATCTTTGTGGAAGCGGCGCGCTTTCGCCGGATCGGCTCCGTAGAGTCGCACGGTGTTGGTTTCGTTATCGGTAAAGAGGGTGCGGGGTGCCTTGCCTGCGTGGGTCGTGGCGGCGTAGAGAAACCTCCGGCCAAGGGAGTAGGGGGTTGGTAAATTTGGCAGCAGGTGGGCCCCCGAATCGTCCGCCACGACCGAGACGCCGCCATGGCATGGCGGCCCCGCTTCTATCTTTGGTTCCGGACCGCGCGGCTCGGTCCATGCCCAGGTATTACGAAAGGTAAGTTGGGGGATGAGATGAAGGGGGGCTTCCTCAGGTCCGCGGTTACAGACATGGATCCGAATCCCGATATCCTCAGGTGAGTTCTTCGTATACTCAACAAATATATCGAAATAGCGGTCCTCATCGAAAACGCCGGTGTCGAGGAGCTCATACTCGAAACCTCGACCGTTGCGGGCGCGATTCTCAGCGATAAGTTGGGCATAAGGGTACTCCCGCTGAGGATACTTATAGAGGTACTTCATGTACGAGTGGGTCGGCGTACTATCGAGGTAAAAATAGTACTCCTTGACGTCTTCTCCGTGGTTACCCTCGGCGGGGACGAGGCCGAAGAGCCGTTCCTTCAAAATCGGATCGCGTTCGTTCCAAAAAGCCAAAGAGAAGACGAGGAGTTGGAAACGGTCGCAGATCGCGGCGAGCCCATCTTCGCCCCATCGGTAAGCTTTGCTCCGGGCGTGATCGTGCGGCAGGTGGCCCCAGGCGTCTCCCTGAGCGCTATAGTCCTCACGAACGGTTCCCCACGATCGCTCCGCCACGTAGGGCCCCCAGCGCTTCCACGTTGAGTGGCCCTCCAGCTTTTCGCTCAGTCGGGAATGCTCTCGGGTGTTCACAAACTCCGTGAGAACTGAAAGTGGAATCGGGTGATTTGATTCAGCCCAGCTACGAAACAAGACCGCCGCCGCTTCACGTGGCGAGCGTGTAATGCCGGACCAGTGTAATCAACGAGGCAAGGGGAGGGAAGGACAAAACCGGGTTTATGCGGATATAACGGTAGCGGCTGCGGTATGAAGAGTCCCCGCCCAGAAAGGGGATGCTCTGATGGAATAAAGAGAAGCCGCATCAATGGAGAGGGGTGTGAGGACACCGATGGCAAACACGTTGAACGAATCGTCAAGGTGAGGGGAGCTCGAGATGGAGCCGCAACACCCAGACCAAACCCTCGGGGTTACGCCGCCCGAGAAAGAGGGCGCCCTTGCCGACGCGTCTTTCCCGCCTCGCCGTGGAGCGTCGCCGCTCGAAAATCTGAGTCCACAGGTCACTCTCGTTGAGCGCTCCGATCTTCAACGTGGTGTTGTGGTTGCTTCCTTCGCTGAGTGTGGCTCTTTCGCTCCGTTGTTGAGGGCTCCCCATTTCCAGGTCTTGTGTCTTGGCGACTCTGCACGAGAGCTCCGCCTCCATCACGAAGCGGCACGGGTGGGTGAGGCGATCGCTCTCCAACTGCATCTTCGAGTCGAGCACTTTGTCGGGACGATTTCAGCCGATGAACCGACGGAGCAGAGGGTAGCCCCGATTTTACGGCGGAGCCTTGTCGCTTCGCGTGATTTCATTCGTCTCCTCTGCAGTCGTATCGACCGTTTTGTCGATGGTTTTGCAGCGCTCACCGGCGCGACCGGTCTCGCGCTCACGATCGTGAGTGAACGTGGACCTCGGCGGCTCGAGTTGGAGCGTGGCCCCGGCTCCACTACCTTTCATGTGGACGCATCCGCGGCCCGTGTGGTCGCACCACTCCTCGGGCCTCAGACGATTTTTCTGCTCGGTCGTGAGGCTGAAAGCCACTTCGCGGCGAAAGTGCGGCGATCGGGGTACGGCGCCCCGGAGATATCCGGTCCGTTCGACTTTGATACATTAGTTCAAGCAGCGTACCGGCAGACGATAAGGGCCGCTGGAGAGGGAACTGATAGCTTGATTCATCGCGCCCCCGATGGATTCGGCATCGTCTTTTACGGTTCAACCGCGAGAACCTCCCATCCCCTCGTTCATTCAGCCCCGCAGCCGCGGGATGGTATTGAGGCGCTGCAGTGGGCGCGTCTGTTCTTTACCCTCGATCTGTCTCGTTAGCGCCGCTCGGCTCGGTCGAGATACGTCGCCGAGGATGAATCGAATCGGCGAACTCCGGCGTCAACTTATTGACAACCGCCAAAGTTTTAACGGCTTTGGGGCGGTAACCTATTAATCTCATTGGGGCGTCACCATGCACGGCCTTTGCATTGCACCCCATAAGCCCACAACCGTGTCGTAGCGATGACGTTGAGAACGGTGGGTTAGTCGGAATGTGGCACGAGTGTGCAACGTGAAGGCGACGGATTTGGAGGAGACGTTGTGTGTGGGAACCAACGTACCCAACCAAAACGGGCTCGCGGATAGAATTAGCTTCGGACGGCTATTTCGTAACGCGGTTTCATGGGTAGCGAAGGGAGCTCCATGGAATGGAAAGGTTAGTACGGAGAGAAAGATGGCTCGATTTATCGATAATATCTTCGACCGAACCCTCAACGGGCTGCAGCGACAGCTCGATCTTACGTGGCATCGAAACCAAGCGCTGACAAGCAATATCGCCAACGCGGAGACCCCGCAGTATCGCGCGGTTGACGTGAACTTTGGCAATGAGCTTGCTCGCGCCTTCGACCGACAGGCTTCGCCGATGGCAAAAACCAACGGCCAGCATCTCGATCTCTCGGCGGAGCAGGGGTCATTCACGGTCGCTGACAACTCCGGACTCACCAAACCCGACGGCAACAACGTTGATATTGATCTACAGATGGGGCGTCTCGCCTCCAATAGTAGCGCGTACGGAAACGCGGCCAATCTCGTGAAGAAGAAGCTAGGGTTGATTCGTAACGCAATTCGTGAAGCCGGAAGGTAATACGTATGGGATTCGACGCACTTGAGGTTCTTTCTGCCGGATTGAGCGCCGCGAGGATGCGGGTCAACGTTCTTGCCTCGAACGTTGCCAACGCTGAGACCACGCGGACCGCTGAAGGTGGCCCGTACAAGCGTAAGGACGTCATTCAGATCGCTCAAAGCACGCCAGGTACCTTTAGTTCGGTACTCGATCGGATGAGCCTCGCCCGACCATCGATCGCCGCGGTTGTCGAGGATCAGAGCCCACCAAAGAAGGTGTACGAGCCGGGCCATCCTGACGCTGACAAGGAGGGATTCGTCGCCTATCCGAATATCAATGTGGTTTCGACGATGACCGACCTGATGTCAGCGAGTCGCTTGTATCAGGCGAATATCACCGCCATCGAAACCGCTCGGAAGATGTCCACCGACGCGCGCGAAATTTTGACCAGGGCCTAATCGGTAGAGGGAGTATCTGACTATGGCACTCGACGCTATTAAAACCCAGTTAAGTTCGATCGCCCCGATTAAACCGGCTACCCCTGGCGTGGGGCAAACCGCTCCGGCATCCGGTTCAAAGAGCTTCGCCGACGAGTTCATGAGTGCGGTGAAAGAGGTCGATAAGATGCAGCTCTCTGCTGATAAGAAAATCGAGGACCTCACGATGAAGAAGGACGGAGTTACTCCGCACGAAGCGATGATCGCTTTGGAGAAAGCGGATATCGCTTTTCAATTAATGACCAGTATTAAATCCAAGATCATCCGCGCCTACGAAGAAGTGATGCGGACGCAGGTCTAATTACGAACGAAGATAGAACACCGATTTTAAGCCGAGGAGATTTGACGTGGCAAACAATCTTGATCCGAGTGCGATCCTGGGGCAGCTCACTGCTGGTTTCGTAAAGTTACCGCTGTCGCAAAAGATCCTCTTTCCGCTCCTCATCATCGCCTCGATAGCGGGAATCATCTTCGTCTCGAAATGGGCAAATCGTCCCGATTATGCGGTCTTATTCTCCGATCTTGAGCCGCAAGACGCGTCAGCGGTCGTCGAGCGGTTAAAAGAGCAGAAGGTCAAGTACGAGATTCGTGGCGATGGGCGCACGATAGCGATCTCACCGCCCGATATGGTCCATGAGGTGCGAATGGGCCTCGCGGGCGATGGCGTTCCGAAGGGCGGCATCGTTGGGCTCGAGATCTTTGAGAATACGAATCTTGGCACCACGACGTTCCAGGAGAAGATCAAATTTCAACGGGCAATTCAGGGCGAGCTTGAACGGACGATCTCCTCCTTGGAATCGGTGACGAGTGCGCGGGTGCACATCGCCCAACCAGAGAAGACCGTTTTTGCAAAGAAAGCGTCCGACCCGACGGCGTCAGTGCTTTTGAATCTACGCCCCGGTGCGGAACTTGATCGTAAGCAGATCCGCGGTATCACAAACCTCGTCGCTGGTAGCGTCGAGGGCTTGAAGCCGGAGAACGTGACTGTTCTGGATACTTTTGGCACGCTTCTCTCGGATACGCCGCAAGAGGGGGAGGCTCTTGGTCTTGAAGCCACCCGTTTGCAGTACCAGCGTGAGATTGAGAAGGGCTACATTCAACGGGTCGAGCAGATGCTCGCCAAAGTCATCGGCCCCGGTAAGGTCATCGCTCGGGTGACCGCTGAACTCGATTTTTCCTCGAACGAGCGGGAAGAGGAGAGCTACGATCCCGGTGGTCAGGTCATTCGCTCTGAGCGCAATATCGAAGAGGGCTCGGCGCAATCGCAACGGGGTGGCATTCCGGGCGTTGTGTCGAATGTGACGAACGATCCGAACTTGTTGTCAGCTCCAGGGGGCTCCGATGATAAATCGCGGCGCCGTGAGGAGCTTAAGAACTATGAGGTCTCTCGGGCGATTACCCGCTCGTCATCCCCGCGTGGGCGGCTGACGCGCCTGTCGGTCGCGGTTCTTGTCGACGGCACGTACGACGCACCGGCCGGAGGCACCGGTGCTGCAGCGGATGGGGCCGCCGTGAAGCCGGTGTTCAAGCCGCTTGAGGCCGATGTTATCTCGCGTATCGAGGCTGTCGTGCGTAGCGCGGTCGGTTTCGACGCGGTTCGGGGTGACACGCTCACGGTTGAGAACATACCCTTCCATGTCCCCGAGGAGACGTTCCGTGCGGAGATGGATAGCAAGGCGACCCAGGACATGATCTTCAACGTGCTGTTCCGCGCTGGACCGGTACTGTTCGTGCTTCTCTTCTTCTTCGTCATCGTCAAGCCGCTCGTGAAGTTTCTCACGACGCCGACCGAAGCGGAGGTCGACTTGGCCCGGCTCTTGCCGACGGGTATCAACGAGCTGGAGCAAGAGCTCGAGACCGAGCGTTCGCGCGCGGCGGTTCCGTCGTACGAACCAGCGGTGGATCTCGCGCAACTGGAGGAGCTCATGGCGGAGAATTCCCGCATCGTGAAGGAGAATCCGCAGCAGGCAGCGCTCCTCATCCGGTACTGGTTAAACGACGGGCGGCTCTAGAAGCCATATCGGAAATGGCTGTGGGTTTCGTGACGGGCCGGAGCTCATTTTTGGAGATACGTCTGAGTTTTCGAAAACGAAAGACTGAGAGGATAGACCAGCATGGAACAAAATGACGGCACCAGCACCGGGAAGTCGATCGCTAGTTCTTTCGTCGAGACGCCGTACGAGGACCAATCGTGGGAGATCGTTGGGGAAAGGCTCCATAGCGAGGATTTCGAGCCGATGGAGTTCGCGACAATCCGGGTTGCTGCTCTTGCCAACGACCCGATGTTTGAGGACTACGGTGGGGTAGATAAAACTGGTCGGGACCGTCGTTGGCATTTGCCGGACGAGCTCGCCCATTCTCCCGAGCGCGCTCGCCGCATCGCCGAGGAGGTGCAGGCTGAGGTCGTACCGATGGTCCCGGAGAGCGAGGTTGAGCGGATGTGCGCGGAGGCGTACGAAAGGGGAAAGCAGGAAGCGCGAGCGCAAGCCGAGAGTGAGCAGGCCGAAAAGATAGGTGCCATGGCGAAGCAGGTCGAGACGGTCCTGCAGGATCTACAGGGTCAGTTAAATGCCGAACTCATGGCACTCGAGCAGAGTTCGGTGGACCTTGCGATCAAGGTGGCCGAGAAGCTGGTGGGCACAGCGGTTGAGATTAATCCTGAGTATATTGTGCCGATCCTCAGCGAAGCTTTGACTCTGGCGAAAGGTGCCGCAGTGCGGAAGGTGCGGGTGAGCCCAGCTGACATGGAGTTTATTGAGGTTGTTGGTGTCACAAAGATTGTGCGTGGATTCGATGGGACGTGGTCCTTCGAGTCTGACCCCACGATTAAGTCGGGGTGTGTCGTGGAGACATCGGCCGGCGAGATCGATTTTCAGCTCGACAAAGCGTGGGAGCGTATTAATGCTGCGGTAGTGAAGGCGGCACGATGAGTTCCTCATTTGACCGGGCTAATGCAGCGCTGAAACTCGCCTCAAAATTCGAGTTGCGTGGCGTGGTGACCGATGTTACCGGCCTCGTCATCGAAGGGAGCGGGCCGTTTGTGCCGATGGGTGCGCACGTAACCGTTCACTCGAATACCCGCGAGATACCGGCCCAAGTGGTTGGTTTTCGGCGTGATAAAATCTTGCTCATGCCGTTCTCCGATCTCGATGGAATATCCCCGGGTGCGACGATTACCGCGTCGAGCACTGAGTCTGAAGTGCTTGTGTCAGAGCATCTTTTGGGTCGGGTCATTAATGGACTTGGGGAGCCGATCGATCAACGCCCGCTCTCGATGGTAGGGGATCTGGTGCCGCTTTATCGGCAGCCCCCAAATCCCGTTACCCGTCGTCGCATCGACGAATGTTTCGATGTCGGCGTGAAAGCGATTAATAGTCTTCTCACCGTTGGGGCAGGGCAACGGGTAGGTATCATGGCGGGCTCCGGCGTCGGCAAGTCGACCCTTTTGGGGATGATCGCGCGTCACTCGCAGAGCGATATCAACGTCATCGGTCTCGTCGGCGAACGAGGTCGTGAGGTGCGTGAGTTCATCGAGCGTGATCTGGGAGAGGAGGGACTCAAACGCTCCATCGTTGTCGTTGCTACCGGTAATGAGTCGTCGCTCCTGCGGATTCGCGCAGCGTTCTTAGCTACCGCGATCGCAGAGCATTTTCGCGATCAGGGCAAGAAAGTCGTTCTCATGCTCGACTCGGTTACCCGTCTGGCGATGGCGCAGCGGGAAATCGGGCTCGCGATCGGCGAACCCCCGAGCACCCGTGGGTATACGCCGTCGGTTTTTGCGATGCTTCCGCGTCTACTTGAGCGTGCGGGAACGTCCGATGGACCCGGATCGATCACCGGTCTCTACACCGTCCTTGTGGAGGGTGACGATATGAACGAGCCCATCGCGGACGCAACGCGGGGTATTCTTGATGGTCATATCGTTCTCAGTCGCCGCCTCGCCGGCAAGGGTCATTTCCCAGCGATCGAGCTCTTGGAGTCGGTATCCCGGGTGATGTCCGATATCGTGCCGCAGAAGGTACTTGATGTGGCCGGAGAGGCCCGCGATATCCTCGCAACGTATCGTGAGGCGGAGGATCTGATTACTATCGGTGCATACAAACCGGGCCAGAATAAGCGGGTCGATCGAGCGGTATCGCTTATCGATTCCCTGAATGGCTTCCTGCGGCAACGCTCGAGCGACAAAGTCACCGTGGCGGAGAGTTGGGAGCTGGTCGAGAGGATTACTCACGCCGAGGGACCGGGAGCTAAGGGAGCCACGGCGTGAAGAAATTTCGCTTCCGACTAGAAAGAGTTCTCCACTACCGCGAGACGGTGAGAGGTGAGCGTCGGCGCGAATTACTTGAGGCGAACTACGCCCTTCAGACCGCTGAGGCTCACCTGGCCGAGCTGGAGAGCGCTCAGCGAGCTCTGGGATTGAGGGAAGGGGCGGTTATGAGCGTTGCCGAGATCCAGATCCAGGGTCTTTATGGCGCCCGTCTTAAAGGCGAGATCGCCGCCCAACACGAGGTTATTAAGACGGCCGAGAACGCCGTTTTTGAAGCTCGGACGAGGTATGTTGAGGCGTCCAAAGATTGTAAGTCTCTGGAAGTATTGAAGGAAAAGCGAAGGGCGGAGTACGCCGAGTACGTCCTCAAAGAAGACGAGAAGTTTCTCGACGAGTTTACGATCCAGAAGGGCTCGCCGGAGCGTCAAAAGGAGAGCGGGGAGAGCCCAGGGACGGGCGCGGGTCCAAGCAAAGGAGATCGGATATGACGGCCAAGAACGGCAAGAGCATGTCGCGTGAAGAGGCGGCGGAGCTATACCGCGACCTTCAAAAAGCGATGGCATCGGTGCGCTCAGGAGGCGGTGCTGCTAAAGCCAAGGGCAAAGGGGCTCAATCCGCCAGCGTTGGTGAGATGATCGCGCGTGAGATCTCGAAAGCGATGAAGAAAGATGATCTCGCCGCGGCTAAGGGCGGTCGAGGGTTAGTCGATTCTCCGCCTGTTGATGATAATCCACCGATGACTCACTTCGCCGGAGACATCTCTCCGACCCCGGGATGGGGGCGTAATTCCGCAATCGCGTTTGTTCTCTGTGTGGCTTCTTTTAAGGTCGCACTTTCGGCGATGGAAGCGGTCGGATTCGCCACGGTCACCCCGGCGGAAGCCAGTATCGCGGTGGCACCGGCGGCCCCACGCCTCCCGGCCGATGGATTCTCCCGCGAGGAGATAAAGATACTCACCTCCCTTGATACACGCCGTGCTGAGCTCGAGGAGCGGAGCAAGAAGATCGAAGCACGTTCTGAAGATCTCGACCGACGCGATCGGGAATTTGTAACGCGGCTGGCTGAGCTCCGGGATCTGACGGCGAAGCTTGGTACTGAGCGGGATCGCGATCAACGCAAACGGAGCGGGCAACTTGAACAGCTCGCGAACGTCTACGGCTCAATGAATCCCCAAGAAGCGGCTCAATTGATCGAGCAGCTGGATGTTACCATCGCACTGGGACTGATTGAAAAAATGCCGGAGAAACGTATCGGCCAGATTTTAGCCACGATGAAGCCTGAGAAGGCGCTTGCTTTGACGAAACTGCTCAGCGGTAAAGCCAATCCTTAGGCGCACCACGCGAATCAAGTAACGAGGAATTACCATGAATCAGGCGATATTACGCTGGATCCTTCCTTTCGCGCTCGGCGCTGCTTCGACCGTTGAGGGTGAGCAGATCTACGTCATCGCCCGAACTGATCGTTCTCCCCTTTTCACCAATAAAAGCGACGCCGCAAGCCGCGGAGGCGCTCTCTTTGGTACAGCGCGGGGGTCCTTCTTCAAGGTGCGCCGTTCCCCCCGCTCGACCAAGCTGTTTTTGCATCATTATCGTGACGAGATCGTCGCGGCAGCTCGGGAACACGACGTCGACAGCGACCTCGTCACCGCGGTCATTCACGCCGAATCGTCGTTTAATCCCCTGGCTGTATCGCCGAAGGGAGCAAAAGGGCTGATGCAGCTGATGCCCCTTCCAGCGAAAAGTCTCGGCGTGAAAGATCCGTTTGCGCCCCGTGAAAATATCCGTGGGGGGACAAGCCTGCTCGCCCAGCTACGTAGGAAATTTAATGGCGATGACCGTCTAGCGCTCGCCGCTTATAACGCCGGGGAGGGGGCGGTGCGGCGTTACAACGGTATTCCTCCGTATCGGGAGACTCGGGAGTACGTTGCGAAAGTCCTTAAATTGAAAGCGGCGTACACTCTTAAACGCGGAGCCGCGTAGCCTGAATTGCCCATACTCAGTTGGGGAATCGAGGCCAGGCCTCCGACACACACGCTCCAAATGACGGACAGGTTCAAAAATCCAGCTCTGCGCAGCTTGGAGCATATTGAGTCCTCAGCAACCCGACAAGCCATTGAGACGATGGCTTGTCGGGGCTATGCGTTCACGGTGCGACGACTATTCCAGCGGGGTATTTAATCCCTCATACGCTGAAACGTTGCACTCAACCTTGTAAGCTTTCCGCCTCGGCGCTTGACCGGGGTTTTTCAGAACCGCTGCCGCCGCGTCGGTCACGATCGTCGATTGTGCAGACGTCAACGTGTTGTAGTCCTCCGGTATAGTGGCACGATCGAGCAGAATATCGTTAAAGGTCGTGCTTACGAATCCGGTCTGCGCCGAGCCCTTCAGAAAAGAGAGTTCAAGAGCCCCGTTCGCAATCCCTTCGTTTACCGAAACTTTTTAGGTAAAAATCGCTTCACGACTGCCGCTTGAGGTCCTTTAAGCCCCGAAGTTCGTGCGGCTAAAAAATGTTAATAGATCGGAGCTGGGGTGTATTGCATAAAAACGGTCTTTTAGAGGGAGGACGTGCGAGCATCGGGAACATGCTCGTAACGCTTTGATATTCGGCTCTTATAGTGCTCCGGACCGACAGACCGGCTCTGCGGTGAGAAGACTTTTTAGGCTGCCTTATGCTTGTTTGAAAAACAGCGCTTCTTGGCTTTTATTTAACGCGCTCGAAGCTCGACCGCCA
The DNA here is from genome assembly GCA_044352465.1 of Bdellovibrionota bacterium. GTDB lineage: Bacteria > Bdellovibrionota_C > UBA2361 > UBA2361 > UBA2361 > JBILDU01. The sequence goes on along the minus strand of JBILDU010000009.1, from coordinate 32,024 downwards.
CCGCCATGGGGTTGGCCGCGCCTCGCTTATGAACCGCACTACCCATTTGAGTATGGGGAACGCTACCTAGCGGTGACTTGTCCTGTTTCGCACCCTGAGCACCTGGGCGAGCCGTTGGGTGTCGGTCACTGGAAGGACGATAGTTCGACCATCTCGTAACGAAAGCTGTGGCACCTGATCGGCCCCCGCGGAGTAGATCGCATGAAAGGAGTGATTCTCAACCATTGAGAATCCGGTAATCTCATGTCGATCGAATTCCCGCGCGATGAGCCCGATTCCGTAGAGAACGAGGAGGGTTTCTCGGTCGACGGAGATTCGAATGGCGTAGAAATTGAGTGCGATAGTAAGGGCGCTGAGGACACCGATCCAGCCGAGAAATCTTTGGGGCTGAAAGACGGTAAAGATGAGGAATGCTCCGCCGACAAGGCAGCACAAGAAAACAACCGGATAACTGACGCGGAAGAACTCGTAACTCCGCTCTTGGTTTGATTGAGGCCGCATAGCTGACGATACACCGGTGTCGCCTGATTGTCTGTATTTATCGGGTCAGGCCCCGAGGAGGGGTCACCACAGCCGGCGCGCGTGAGAGACGCGGAGAAAAGGGCAGGGAGGGCCCGGACCGACGCCATCTCGGCGATGCGCGAGGATCGCGGGCACAGCTCCCTCTGAGCCGTTTCTAAGCGGCTCAATTAACGGTCGAAAGCGGAAGGTACGAGGCCTTCCGACGGCCAGTATTGGCATCGAACTCTTCTGCTTCGGCCTTGAGATTCGAGGGCAAAAAAAAATGGGTCGAGGTGTTTTTTTCGGGCTGGTGGCGTTGAGGGGAGGAGCGCGCGAATCTACCGTCGCTCCGGACGCTTACCCCACGGGCTCCTCCGTGGAGCCCTAGCGTTGGATCCCAGTTCTTCGATCCAGTTTTTGCTGCTCGATCTCGTTGCGTTCCGCCGCGAGATCGTTAGCTTCGCGGGTTAGTTCTAACTCGCGTAACCGATTCGAGATTTCATTGAATGAGCTCTGGCAGTCAACAAAGGGTTTGCTCCGGTCCAGGCAGAGCGACTCGAACCCATCGAGTTCCGCTTCGTTGAGGCTCGGGATCCCGCGTTCCACGTACTCGTCGTTGAGCTTTTTTAACTTACGGATAAGGCTGTAACGGGGGGCGAGGGGCTCCGGTGCTTTCCCTATGGCTGACGTAGACTTTTCAACGGGCTTCTCAGGGCGGGAGGTCGCGGCGATCTCTCGAGCCACTTTCCCAGCGCACGGTTTATTGGTCCAGCGGCCATCACATTCGTATAGCTGGCCGTGTGCCGCTGGAACGAGGGTGCTCCCCAACGCCAGGACGACGAGCAAATTCAAAAATAGGCCGGAGCCCATTTTTGAGACCACTGTTAGGGCCGACATACCCGACTCGACTTACACTCGTTGATAAGGACGCTAAGCCCTTTGCGTACCTCGGCGATAGTTTGGCGGGTCGTCTGACCGGAGGAGCTTCCGGCCGAGGTAATCCCGCGACGCTGATAGCACCGTTGTACCATGCGTGCGCCCCGGCTCGTCATCTCCTCGAGCATCTTAAACTCTGGTGTCAGCGCTGCCACCTCGTTGGCGTACGACACGGTGACACACGAACCACCACACACCCGTATCCCTTGGGTGAATATAGATCGGCCTTGGCGCACAATTTTATCGAAGGAACGCTGCACTCGTCGTTCCAGGGGGCCAAAACCGACCCCACATTTCTTCCGCTTCCATCGATTCAGATCGCCCAGAAAACGGGCCCGCAACGTCGTGGCCTTTTCCAACAAGCGCCGTTCAAAAGATCGGATCTGGGTCGTTGGCTGGGCGGTCACGCACGTTGAGTTATCTTGGCATGTGGCGGGGTCGGTGGCCGTTCCGTTGCAGACACCGCACACGTCGCGAAGATCCTCGTAATTGAACGGAGCTGGTCCATTAAGGCATGTGCCACACTCGTCTTTCACTCCCGCAGGGAAGGAGTAGCCGGTCTCTCCTGGGCACAGATCGCAGCCATCGAAGGCCTTGTTCGCTGCGTACGAGTACCCCGGGGGCCCGGCAAGACAGACGTTGCAGCGGTCTTTGCCCTGATTCGCCGCCGGGTCATCGAGGCACACTCCACACTCATCGACAACGGTGCCGCCAATACTGGGGATTGCGGTGCACCGGCCGTTTGTGGTCAGAGAGCCGAGCGTTACATCGAGCGCGGGGGTCGAGAGAATCCGGGGATTGAAAGCGAGTCGCACCGCACCTACGTGGCGCAGGCTAGGGGGTTCAGCATCCCCGAAGACGGTGGTTGTGGGAAAGGTCAGACCGTTCGGCGCGCCGATTGAGCCGGCCCCGGGGGTCTCAAACAGGGTGAAGGGAATAACGAGGGGAAAGCTATCAGGGCCTGCCCATCCCTGATTGATTGTAATCGTGACCTCAGCGAATCGTGAACCCCCTCCAAAACGACCGTCGTAGACCCGTAGGGCGAGTTCGATCGGTTGATTCGCAAGGGGCGAGTCGAAGAAGAGAAGATTCATGACGAACGCTGAGCCCCCGTCTTCGCGGAGATCTATCTCGCCGAGTCCAACGGGGTTAAGCGTTTGGTGGTTCGTATCGCCATCCCAGGTGACGGTACCGATACCGGCGTGCGCACCCTGAGTGTATCCGAGGAAAGAGGAGTAGATGCCGATCTCGGTCGACCCGAAGGTAGAGCCGATTTTAATTACCGACAGCGACCGCCCCCCACCGATCCCATTTACAGAGGGGAAATGCTGACTCCGCGTCACGCCCGGAACATTCGATGAAAGCTGGACCCCATCCGCCGGCGCCTCGCCGAAGGTATCGAGGGTTATTGCGTGCGCTCGACTGAGGCAGTCGGGGGCTAAAAGCATCATCCCGAGAAGGGCGACAGATACCACGTCAGCACCGACGGCGCGGGGGAAGGGGCGGCGGAGGGAGAGCGAGAGGCGTGATCCCAAAGAACGGGGGACACGAAAACGAGCGAAAAAGTTAGTAAAAAAGAGAACGGAGCACATCTGTTGAACGACCTTCATGTGAGACCCTTAGTGGCAAGCCCCTGCTCCCCGACCTAAACTCGCCCAATACCTTCGGGCATCCAGCCAGCGGATCGCCTCTTGGAACTGCCGTTGCACGCAAAAAACCGGAGTGAGTCGATGGACTCACGGTAGCACCCGGGGGGGGCACTCACAATCGGTGTATTTGCATCGAATCGCGGGTGACGAGGCTTAGCTTTGGCGCCGCACCAAGGTCAAAATCGTGTAGAGAGCCACCGCCTCATTGAGCTGGTTTAAGACCTCAACATCCCAGGCAACGACACCTTGCGGAATCGAGCCGGCGGGGGTGTCTTTAGCGGTCTTTTGCTTGCATGTAAGCTTCACGTAGATGGTATCGCCTATACCCACCGGTTTCACGAACCGGAGGTTTTCAAGTCCGTAATTCGCTAGCACCGGGCCAGGGGCGGGATCGACGAATAGGCCTGCTGCGGCAGCAATGACGAAGTAACCGTGAGCCACCCGTTTCTCGAAGATAGATTCGCGCGCCGCGATTTCATCCATGTGGGCATAGAAGTGATCGCCGCTGATGCCAGCGAAATTGACAATATCGGCCTCAGTAATGGTGCGCCGATGGGTGACGAGGGTTTCCCCGATCTCCAGCTCGTCGAAGAACTTACGAAACGGATGGATCCGGTCACTTGGCTGATTGGCCCCTTTCATCCACTCGTGGCATATCGCGGTCAAGGTTTCCGGTGAGCCTTGGAGCGCGGTTCGTTGCATGTAATGGAGCACCCCTCGAATGCCGCCCATCTCCTCCCCACCGCCAGCTCTACCGGGACCACCGTGCACGAGGTGGGGCATCGGCGAGCCGTGACCGGTCGATTCCTTGGCACTATGGCGGTTGAGAATGACCATCCGGCCATGCCAAGGTGCAGCGCCCAGGACAACCTCGCGGGCTACCTTGTTGTCGTTCGTGAAGAGCGATCCGACGAGGCTCCCTCTGCCGAGCCGGGCTAATTCCATTGCCTCCTCCACTGAGTGGTATGGTATCACCGTGCTGACTGGACCGAAGACTTCGATGTCGTGAACCTGGCGGTTCTGGAGCGGCTTGTTCGCCAGGAGTAGGAGGGCCGGAAAAAAGGCGCCCTTATCCTTATCTCCGCCGATGACCTCGAAATTATCTGGCTCGCCGTACACGAGCTCCGCACCTTTGCGGAGCTCGGCAAGCGCTGCGCGTACTTCGCCCACCTGGCTTCGCCCGGCGAGGGGTCCCATGCGAACGCCATCCACCGCAGGATCGCCGAGGGTAATGGTGGTAAGCCGCTTCCGCAGCGCTGCGACAACATCACTGGCCATATCAGCAGGGACGATAGTTCGGCGGATCGCGGTGCATTTCTGACCCGACTTGACGGTCATCTCTCGGGCCACCTCTTTGATGAAAAGGTCGAACTCGTCGGTCCCGGGGCGGGCATCCGGGCCAAGAATGGAGCAATTAAGCGAATCGGCTTCCATGTTGAACCGAACCGCATTTTCGATGATCGCCGGATGATTCTTCAGTTTCTTTCCGGTTGCCGCTGAGCCGGTGAAGGTAACCACATCCTGACAGATGACGTGGTCGAGGAGGTCGCCCGCGCTGCCGCAGATAAGTTGCAGCGCGCCAGCCGGCAAGATCTGCGATTCGATAATCGCCCGCACCATTTTCTCGGTGAGGTATGCGGTCACGGTTGCCGGTTTGACGATCGCCGGAACGCCGGCGAGAAAGTTTGTGGCGAGCTTCTCAAGCATCCCCCAACACGGGAAGTTAAAGGCGTTGATATGAATCGCGACCCCCTCGAGCGGGACACAGATATGACGCCCGATAAAGGTGCCCCCCTTCGAGAGGTTTTCCACGGCGCCGTCGACGTAAAAAGTCTCGTTCGGGAATTCCCGACGGCCCTTACTGGAATAGACGTAGAAGGTGCCGATGCCGCCCTCGATGTCGATCCACGAGTCGGTTTTTGTAGCACCGGTAGCGGCTGAGACGGCGTAGAACTCCTCTTTCCGATCGGTCAGATACTTTGCAAGGGCCTTCAGCATCCGGGCCCGATCATGGAACGTGAGACGTCGAAGATTCGGCCCCCCGACGTTCCGTGCGTAGGCGAGCATGGCCTTAAAATCGAGCCCGTCGCTCGATGCCTCCGCGATTTTTTCGCCGGTGACCGCATGAAAAAGATCGGTGCCTTTGCCGATCCCGCTCACCCATTCGCCATTTGAAAAGCTTTGCAGACGCATAGTTCACCCTTGATGAAAAGATAGTTGGGCCAAACAGGTTTGAGCGGTACGCGACACTATTTGGTTTCCTGCCAGGTTTTATAGCTCGCTATCGGGGTTGGGCGTTCGGCTGGTACCTCGCGGAGTGGCTCGCACGGCCTCAGAGATGCAGAGAGCTCCGCCGGGAGTGCTTGATAGAGCTTCGTCCCCTCCGTCTTCCAGGCGAGTCGCTCATCGGTAACATCCTTGACGATCTTCGCCGGATTCCCAACGACGATCTTTCGATGCGGGATCTTCTCCTCGGCTGGAATAAAACACAGCGCCCCGACGATACATTCGTCACCCACCTCGGCGTTATCCATGATAACGGCGTTCATGCCGATGAGGGTGTTTCGACCGATTGTAGCGCCATGAATGATCGCCCCGTGTCCGATATGAGCCGCCTCCTTGAGGCGTACAGTTACTCCAGGAAACATGTGGATCGTGCAGTTCTCCTGCACGTTGCATCCGTCCTCGATAACGATGGCACCCCAGTCTCCGCGGATCGCCGCCCCTGGACCAACGTACACATCCCGGCCGATGATGACGTTGCCGGTGACGGTCGCGTTTGGGTGAACAAAGGCACTCGGATGAACGACCGGACGGAACCCCTGAAATTCGAAGATATTCGCCATAGCTATTTGAATGAGTCGTTCAGTTTAAACGTCCTACTACTCTATACCCGTTCAATAATCGCCGCGACCCCTTGACCTACCCCGACACACATCGTGCAGAGTGCGTAGCGCTCGCTCCGCTCGTGGAGCTCCAGCGCCGCGGTGAGAGCCAGACGGGCACCGCTCATCCCGAGAGGATGGCCGAGCGCGATAGCCCCCCCGTTTGGATTCACCCGGGTGTCATCATCTGCGATCCCCAGGGCCCGAGTACACGCAAGACTCTGGGCCGCGAAGGCCTCGTTGAGTTCGATGATATTCATATCGGTCAGGCGGAGCTTGGCGCGGGCCAGCGCCCGCTCGGTTGCTTGCACTGGACCGATTCCCATATACCGAGGTTCCACCCCGATTGCGGCGGAAGCGACGATACGGGCAAGTGGGCGGAGATTGTGTCGCTTCATGCCGGTGGTTGACGCAACCAGCACCGCACACGCCCCGTCGTTAATCCCTGAAGCGTTACCTGCGGTAACCGAGCCCTTTCCATCGGTGCGGAAAGCAGGCTTCAATTTCTGGAGCGTTTCGAGGGTTGTGTTTGGCCGGATAAACTCGTCGTGCTCAATGGAGGTCGTCGTGCCCTTTGCGCCGGGGATAACGACCGGCACTATCTCGCGTGCAAAACGCCCCCGTTCGCGCGCCGCGGCTGCTTTTTGTTGAGAGCGGAGGGCGAAGGCATCTTGATCAGTCCGGTTTATCGAGAACTTCTCCGCCACGTTCTCAGCGGTTTGGCCCATTGAGTCGATGCCGTAGAGCTCTTTCATGTGGGGATTGACGAAACGCCAGCCGATGCTTGTATCGAAGATATCCGCAGTGCGGGAAAATGGGGTCGCTGCTTTTGCAAGGACGAACGGGGCGCGAGTCATGCTCTCAACGCCACCAGCGATAGCGAGCTCGGCATCGCCGGAACTGACCAGCCGTCCCGCGTCGAGGATCGCGCTCAATCCCGAAGCACAGAGGCGGTTGACCGTAATTCCTGGTACCGTGAGGGGCAGCCCTGCCAGCAGCGCCGCCATCCGCGCGACGTTGCGGTTGTCTTCCCCCGCTTGATTCGCGGAGCCGAAGACGACCTCCTCAATGGCTTCCCTGGGGACGGCCGGATGGCGCTCCATCAGCGCTCGGATCGCGTGGGCCGCAAGGTCATCGGGGCGCACCTGAGCGAGCGCACCGCAATGATTGCCTATCGGGGTCCGCACTCCATCGACGATAAAAGCTTCGTTCATCTCGCTGAATCCTTACTTTTTGAAGTGAAACGATTCGTTTGAGCGCACCATCCGCCGGAGGAGGGGATTCGGCCGATACCGATCTTCGCCGTACTCCGCCTGTAGACCTGCGAGGGTCTCTAAAATGTTGGCGAGTCCGATCTCCTCCCCCCAGGCGAGCAGTCCGCGCGGATAGTTCACCCCCTTCGTCATCGCTATCTCAATATCTTCGACCGAGGCGATGCGCATGAACACTGCGTCGATCGCTTCGTTGATGAGCATCGCGACGACCCGCCGAACGATCGTTTCTCCCAGAGCGGTGTCCTTGACCGGGACAGGGGTTTCCGCCCCGGGGCGATAATCGTAGTAGCCCCGCCCCGTTTTTCTTCCGAGAAAACGGGCCTCCACGAGGCGCTTCTGAGTGAGCGAGGGCTTGAAACGTGGGTCGAAAAAAAACGCCTCATACACCGTCTGAGTGACGGTGTAGTTAATGTCGTTGCCGATGAAATCCATCAGCTCGAACGGTCCCATCCGAAAGCCACCGATCTCTTTGAGCGCCCAGTCGATCGTGGCTACATCGGCGAGACCCTCTTCGAGAAGTCGGATCGACTCCCCATAAAACGGTCGGGCGATTCGATTCACGATAAAACCGGGGGTATCTTTCGCTTGGACGGTGAGCTTCCCCCAGCTCTTCATGAGCGCCGTGGCGGTGTCGAGCGTCTGCGGCTTCGTCGCAACGCCCGGGATAATTTCAACCAGCGGCATCGCCGGAACGGGATTAAAGAAGTGAATGCCGAGAACTCGCTCCGGCATCTTACATGCGGAAGCGATCGAAGCAACCGAAAGCGAGGAGGTGTTGGTCGCGAGCAGACAATCGGCGGAGACGACCGCCTCGAGCCGCCGAAAGAGCTCTTGTTTGATATCCAGATTTTCAATCACCGCTTCGATGATGAGATGGGCTGATTCGAGGGGTTTGAGTGGATCGGCGCGGTTTCCATCGAGAAACACGATACGCTCCTGAATCGTTTGAGCTTGCTTCTCGTCGAGGCGGCCTTTTTCGATTTCACGGCGGAGATTCTTGGTGATACCCGCTTGGGCGCGTAGAAGCGCGTCGCCGTTGGTGTCGAACAGAATGACTTTGTGCCCGCTCGTTGCCGCCACTTGAGCGATACCGGAGCCCATCGCTCCCGCACCGAGGACACCGATAACTCCGAGTGAAGCGCGACCTGACATACTTACTTCCCTACGAATACAGGCTTCTTTTTTTCAAGGAACGCCACGACTCCGGCACGATAATCGGCCGAACGTCCCGCTACCCCTTGCAGCTCCTCCTCGAGAGTCAGTTGGGCTTTGAGGTCCAAATGCGCCGAGGCGTTGAGTGCGCGTTTCGTGAGCCCGAGGCCAAGCGTCGGTTGGGTCGCGAGCACTTCGGCGAGGGCAAGAGCTGTGGGGAGGAGCTCCGCGCTCTCCACCGCTTTGTAAATCATCCCCATCTCGACCGCCTTTTCGGCCGAAATCTTTTCCCCTAGAAACATGAGCGCGGTCGCTCGGGCGAGCCCGATCAGCCGCGGCAACATGAAGGTTCCACCACTATCGGGGATGAGCCCGACCTTTGAAAAAGACTGGATAAACGCGGCATCTTTGGCAGCGATGACGATATCGCAGGCGAGGGCAAGGTTGGCCCCAGCTCCGGCGGCAACGCCGTTGACGGCGGCGATAAACGGCTTCTCCGTGGTGCGGATAGACTCGATGATCGGGTTGTAACACTCACGGACGATCGGATCGAGTGGGGGAAGCGAGCCGTCCGGTCGGGGTGCCACCTCAGCGAGATCCTGCCCAGCGCAGAACGCCCGCCCGTTGCCGGTAAGAAGAATCGCTCGCACCGAATCGCTCCTGGCCGCCTCATGGAGCGCGGCTTGAAGCTCCAGTGCCATCGCTCGGTCGAAGCTATTCAAAACCTCAGGGCGGTTCAGGGTGACCCGACCAACGCCCCGCTCGACTTCAAAAACGATCGTTTTCGCTGACATAGACCGGCCCTTGGAACAAAAGCGGCGCTACTTTAGCGAAACTCCGAAAAAAATGAAAGAAATCCGCCACTAGGGGAGCCTGCTCTGAGAGTGCGCCGTGACCGACCCGGGCTTTGGTGTGAGGGGTGTTCGAAGATCACCCAAGCTCCCGATTCTACAGACAAACTGCCGTGGGGAGCTCTTGCAGCCCAGCGAGAGGCGGAGCATACTCCCCCGCGAGGGCGCGGCATGGACGAACGGAGCGCCAACAAAGAAGGTACAGAGCCATGGGCACCACGAAGATAGGGCAGGAGGAGGAGGCAACTCGGGGAATCGATTGGCGGCGAGTTGCCTATCTGACCCTCGCCTCGCGCGCGCTCGATCACATCGAGGAGACAAAGCTCGTCCCTGAGAAAAAGGTGCTCTACCAGTTCTCGGCGCGGGGGCACGACGTCGCCCAGATAATCCTCGGTTCGTTCCTCAATCATCCCCACGACGGTGTGGGTGCCTACTACCGCTCCCGTCCGATGCTGCTCAGCCTCGGCTTGTCGCTTGAGGATGCGTTTGCAAGTCCGATGGCGCGCTCCGGTGGTTTTAGTGATGGGCGCGATATCGGAGTGGTGTGTAACTTGCCGGGGAACGGCAGTCCCACCGTTTTCCCGATGTCAGGCGATGTCGGCTCCCAGTTCACCCCGTGCGCCGGGTGGGCCCAAGCGATTACCTACCACCGCGATGTGCTCAAAGATCGGTCGTACGAAGGGGCGATCGCATGCGTGCTGAGTGGTGATGCAGCCGTAGCAACCAACGGCTTTTGGTCGGCGCTGACTATGGCGACGACGTTAAAGTTGCCCCTCCTTTTTTACGTCGAGGACAATGGGTACGGCATCTCGGTCCCGGGCGAGTTTCAGACCCCGGGATGTAATATCGCGCAGAATCTCGCCGCGTTTAAGAATCTCTTTATTAGAGATGGTGACGGTACCGACCCAGCGGGAGCGGCGGCCCTTTTTGCGGAGACGGTGGCGCATGTCCGGAGTGGCAACGGCCCAGCCTTGATTCGCTTGACTGTCCCCCGTCTTTCCGGTCACTCCGGTCAAGATACCCAAGCATATAAGTCTCCTGAGGTTATCAAAGGGGAGGAATCGCGCGATCCGCTGCCAAAGCTTCAAAAATTTCTGGTCCCGCAGCTCCTCTCCCAAGATGAATGGGACGGTGTGAATGCAGTCGTGGCGCGCGATATCGAAGCGGCGCTCCTCGGTGCAACAAATCGCCCCGAGCCGGATCCAGCCGAAATAGGTCGGTACGTGTACTCAGAGCTCGATGGAAATGGCGCGGTCGATCTTCAGCAGACGGGCGGCGTGCTCGCGCACGGATTTGCTTTCCCCAAGAGTACAACGACGCCGAGTCCTGAGCCGACCCGCATCAACATGATTACGGCGATTCGGCGAACCCTTGAGGTTGAGCTGAGGGCGAATCCGCGAGTGCTGGTCTTCGGGGAGGATGTCGGGCCGAAAGGGGGAGTGCATGCGGCGACTCTTGGTCTACAGGAGATGTTTGGCGAAGCACGGGTGTTCGATACGAGCCTCTCAGAGGAGGGCATCATCGGACGGTCGGTCGGGATGGCGCTCGCCGGGCTCTTACCGGTGGCGGAGATTCAGTTCCGCAAATACGCTGACCCCGCGACCGAGCAGCTTAATAACTGTGGGACGATTCGGTGGCGTACCGCAAACCGCTTCGCCGCACCGATCGTCGTGCGTATTCCTGGAGGATTCTTTAAGTGCGGCGACCCCTGGCACTCGGTGAGTGGTGAGGTTGTCTTCGCTCACGCGATCGGATGGCGCGTCGCGATGCCGTCGAACGCGGAAGATGCGGTGGGACTCCTGCGATCGGCGCTGCGGAGTAACGATCCCACCATATTTTTTGAACACCGGCACATGCTCGACACCCCCTGGGCCCGTCGGCCCTATCCGGGGGATGATTACGTCGTGCCGTTCGGCCAAGCCCGGATAGTTCGGGCTGGAGATCGCCTCACCGTGGTCACGTGGGGGGCAATGGTGGAGCGGGTGGAGGAGGCGTGTGATACGCTCGGGGATGGTATCGAGGTGCTCGATCTGCGCACCATCGCTCCGTGGGATCGCGCCGCTGTTCTTGAGTCGGTGCGAAAGACCCGCCGGTGCCTGATCGTCCACGAGGACGGGATGACGGCGGGGTTTGGTGCTGAGGTCGCCGCAGTCGTTGCGAAGGAAGCCTTCTTCTCTCTCGACGCGCCGGTGGATCGTATCGCGGTGCCCGATCTGCCGATCCCGCACAACGTGAATCTTATGGCCGCGGTGGTGCCCGACGTTGAAGAGATTGCGGCGCGGATGAATCAGTTAATGGAGATGTAACGATGGCTGAGCTTATTGATATCGTCTTACCTCAAGCTCAAGAGGGCACACAATCGATCGTGGCCCAGTGGTTCAAGGCGGTGGGGGATTCGGTAGAAGTGAATGAGCCCCTGATAGAAATTAGCACCGATAAGGTGATGATGGAGATCGCGGCACCGGCGGCGGGTGAGCTCGTCGAGATCGCAGCCCTCGTCAATGCGGAGGTCAAGCCGGGAGAGATTTTGGGGCGGATTAAGGTGGGTGCCGCAAAGATAGTGGGTAGTTCAGCTCTAACCGTTGAGACCTCCGAACGTGCCGTTGTTCGGCCAACCCCGTCGTCTACAGGCGATCATTCCCAGGCTCTCGAGATTAGTCCGGCGGTGAAGCGGCTTTTAAAGGAGCATAATCTCAAAGCTGAGCAGATTTCGGGCACGGGAGCGGGGGGGCGAATTACCCACGCTGATGTTCTGAGATTTGTGGCCGGAGGAGGTGCTGCCGCGACCTCGGGGCGTACGCCGTGCAGCGCCGCGTGTGGACCGTCCCGCCGGGTGGCGCATACCCCGATGCGGCGGATGATCGCGAGCCATATGGTGGAGAGCGTTACCCAAGCGCCCCATGTGACGAGTGTTTTCGAGGCGGATCTTGAGGCGCTTATCGCCCACCGTGAGAGACATACGGCTGAGTTCGCCCAGCGAGGAGTAAAGCTGACCTTTACTCCGTATTTTGTCCACGCTGCGGCGCAAGCGCTTGTCGCGGTCCCTGAAGTGAATAGTCGATGGCACGACGATGCACTTGAGCTTTTCGAAGATGCCAATATCGGTGTCGCCACCGCCCTCGGTAGTGGTGGACTGATCGTCCCGGTGTTGAAATCAGCGCAGAAACTCGATCTCTTTCAGACCGCGCAGGCGCTGGAGGGGATGATCGCTCGGGCGCGGGAGGGAAAGACCGAATCGCACGAGGTGCAGGGGGGTACCTTTACGATATCGAATCACGGGGTGAGCGGCAGCATCGTGGCTACTCCGATTATTATCAATCAGCCTCAATCGGCGATTTTGGGGATCGGCAAACTTGAGCGTCGGGTGGTCTCGGTAGGTGATCGGGCGAGCGAGAAAGTTGAGGTGCGCTCACGTTGCTACGTTACCCTCACGATCGATCACCGCGTCCTTGATGGATTCTCCGCGAACCGTTTCCTCACCACCTTCGTCGCAGCGCTGCAGCGACCGGAGTGATGGGCCGGGCGGGGTGGCACCAATTCGAAGAGCCGGATTCCCCTGCGCTTTCGAGGATCGGTGTGAGTCCACCCCAAGTACCTACGGTGCGAGGATGTTGAGTCCACCCGCGAAGTAGATCTCTACGTTTTTGCCCCAGGTGCGGGGGTCAAGGCTGACCTCTTCGTTCGGGGTGTGTCGCCAGAAATTAGCGACGTAGTCGACGTAGTCGTCCAAGGTGGTGGCTGGCCGGAGGCCATTTTCATCCCGGACCTGGATGTTGTTGGTGGCCAAGAAGGTGGCGATAGTCCGCTCCGGGTCGCTGAAGCTCGTCGGCGCGATGCGCAGACCGTTGGCGGTTCCAGGCGGTAGCTCATTCGGTCCGTTACGATTTATAAACTGAAGCCACTGAGGCAACGTGAGGAGCGTGTTGAGGTAATGAGTCATACCAACAGTTACCGGGCTGTCACACGGAATGCCGATTCGACTGGGTCCCCACGATCCAACAATGTTGTAACCGGCGCCCCCAGATACGATTAATCCAGCACCGACACCCGGATACCAGTTCGCCTGGGTCATTCGCATGTTTGGAGAGCGGGTGACCTCCTTGTAGAGGCACACCGGATTCAAGCATGGCTCACAATTCGGGTGGAACGGATTAACATCGCAGAGAAGCTGGTGGAGGGGGTCCTCGCATACCGCGGGGGGGTCTTCATAGACATTTTGCAGAGCCGTGATGGTACCGTGCTCCTCAGTAGCCCATAAGCGCCCTTGCGGTGCATACGGATTCCACAGCGTATTGTTTCGAAATACCATGTGATCGATCCCGCGGTCTCTCTCGTTCACTTCGACGAGAGCCTGGTGGGTATTCGAACTCATGATGATGTTATCACGGATGGTAATCGACTCGGGGCCCTGGCTGAAGGGGATCTGGCGAGGACCGAATGGGCCGTCGACCCAGAGGGTGTCGTACCACTCTAGTTTGCCGTAGATAATCTCACCGACGAAATTGAAGAACTTGTTTTGGAAAACCTTATGGTAGGCAAAGTCGGCGTGCCCCCAGATAGAGATTCCACGGTCCTTCCCGTGGTTGTCGCTCAACGAGTTCATGAAGACGTTTCGATAAACATCGAGGGCTGATGCGTCAACTAATTGGAACGCTGAGACGTAGGGGTTTAGTTGGCGACGCACGGGTTGAACGACAGCGTTGTCGAATAGAGTGACCGACGGACTCCACGTAAGGACAGCGTGATTCATCCGATAAAAAACGTTGGAATAGATCTCGACCGTGCCGAGTTGGGCCTCAAGCTGATTGAACTGATCATAGGTAAAACCCTTCACGCCAATGGCGTGGATACCATCAATAAATTGGCTATCCCGAACAACGACGTAACTGTCTGCTTTACGGTCAACGAAAACGCTGTAGGCCTTCGTATCGGGCGTAATAACCGGGAGTCCACTTTGACCGCTGTTCCCCTGCTCCGAGGAGAGTCCTAACGGCGTCCCGATTCGAGCAAACATGGAGCCGGTGATATTCAGCCCGTTCACATTCTTAGCGTAGATCCCCAGTGTAAAACGGTTCATACCTCCCGGGACTGTGTCGTTGAGCCAAAACATCGATGTCAGTCCACGGTTCCCTGATACCTCTTCCTGAAGGTTGTAGAGGTCGAGAAAATTATTTCGGATTGAGGCCACCCGACGAGCCAGTTGAGCGCCTGAGTCGCCGGCACCGGTGATAAATATCCCATTCGTATAGGAGCGGATATTCGAAAGTTGAATGAGGATCCGACTTACGCCGCCGTTGATTCGAATCGCCACCAGGTCGGGTGAGCCTGGATTGAAAGTCGGTGCAAATGGATCGCGCGCGGGATTATAAAAATCGAGGCCGGTGAGGGCGATATTTTTAAGGGTGCCACTTATCTGCACCGGTTGAGTCATGATGGGCCGAGGAAGGTTGGTTGGCCCGTAGTCCCCAATCACAAAGGGAACCCTCGAACTCCATCCACTCATGAAGGCAAGCTGGTCGTTATAGATTCCACCCCGCTCAAAGCGGATCTGATGTGCGGTAACGCCGTGGCTACTCGCTTGAGTGAGGAGCTGCCACGCCCGCGCAAACGTGCGCACGGCACCCTCCGGCGAAAGACCGTTATCGGCATCGTTGCCCCGGTACGAAACATAGAACACGATGCTTAATTCACTTGGGTCGAGCTTGACCGTACCGTCGAGGTTCCGTGGGAGCTGCGGAAATGGGGAGTCCTCGAACGTCAGCTCCTCCTCTAAATCCTCCTCTTCAACCGGAGGGGGGACTTGGGGAATAGCGGGAGCACCCGGGGTGAATTTCTGGCAGCCGTTAAGCGCGGATCGGGCCTGTTTGAGCGCGCTCAATCGTTGCTTCAGCTTTGCTTTAATCTGATTGATCAGAGCGCGACTCGCATCTCGATCCCGCTCACGCTCGAGACGGCGGCGCAGGGTGCGAATTTGATCGTTGTATTTGCGTTGGAGCTGCCGCACCCAGTTTCGTCCACGACTGGTGAAGACCTGTTGGCTGACCCCGCTCGCTCCCAGAACGGTATCGATCTCTCCGTAGAGCGTCTCAGTTGAGCCGGTGGGACGGTGGCACGCCAGGCCGAGTGACCCTTTGATGATGAGAAAGGTATGGCGGTTGAGGATATTTACCTCGATCGACTGGGCGTGGGCCGGTTGCATGAGGACGGCCTGGGTCACGACAGCGAGAGTCGCGATGAGTAACGATCGAACGAAAAGTAGACCAAATTTCATACAAACCCAAAGTCACCCAAACCCTTCCCCGTGGCCGCCCATCGCCTCCGGAGCAGCGAGGAGCAGCTGGATAAGCTTGACTGCGTTTTGTTTGCTGGAGGAAAGCGCGACTACCGCAATAGCTTTCCGGCTAGTGGTTCGACCATTAAATTCTTTCACCTGCAAGGTAATAGAATTTATGCTCACCACTAGTCCTGAGTTAGTTTTTCACTCCGCGGGAGTGAAAAAACTTATTGGTCGAAGGACTAGTTCCCGCGGCCTCTCGAGAGAAACGCTGCGCAACCCGGAGCGCAACACCCTCCCTCATCAAAAGATGTAGCGTAGCAACAGGTGGTTCCCCGAGCCTAGAAAGCCCTCACCCGTATCGGTAACGGTAGCGCTGAAAAGAACGTCAAACTATCCCATCAGGGTAGCTGCAAGTGCTGTGCCAGGAGAAAGGGCGAAGGCACCTCCCCAGTGTCACCGAAGATGTAGTTCCGCCGTAGCTACTGCCTATTGAAACCGACGCGGATCCACTGCGAGAGCCGTTGGCCAATAAACCGGTAATCAAAGTTGCCTCGATCGCGCGTGGTCACATAAGCGATGAACTGATCGAGCGAGGCTCCCGGCAACGAATTCGCTGCGAGCATTTGACCGGGGGTGCGGCTTGGATCTTGGTAGGTTGTCGGTGCATGAACCGTACCTTGGTCATCCGCGTACTCTACCCACTTCGTTCGATTGACCCGTTGCTGAGCGGTGTACGGGCCGGTGCGGTAACCATTCAAACAGCGATTAAAGCGGAAGCGATTGGGTCTAATCGAGCGGCTGGCAGTGTTGACGACGCCTTGATGTATCTCAAATCCAGAGTACCAGTTGTTCGTTTGCTTCCGGAGATTCGGAGAGACCACGAGCTCGAGTCCGTAACAATACCACCGCCAGAGCGTCCGTCGTTGTAGCCGGTTGACTCGGGTGATCGAGCCCTCCTCGACGATGCGATAGAACCGCTCGCTGGGATCGGTTGAGTTGTTGAGGCGCAGGCGACGAAAGGCGCTTTTGACAACGGATTGGGGACGCCCCTGCAAGGTCACGAGCGGCTCATTTGCCCCGTCGCTCCGATTGTTTTGAATCGCCGAATCTTTAAAGGCGAGGGTGTTCGGTGTCTTGTCCGAATCCCAGCTAAAACCGCCGACGTGAAGATCTGCGGCGTTATAGATATCGAGACCGGCCACGTCGTAGAAGCCGAAGTGGGCCGCACCGCTAAACTTCAGTGCATAATCTTCGGGAACGGTCGAACTCACCGTGTTGGCCACGATGTTGCGGTAGACCTGCACGGCCATGCCGTTTCGAATGTGGAATCCGCGGCCTCGATTGAGCGGTCCAACATCGGTCCCCTCGATAACCACGTTTTCTCCGAGATACACCCCACGGCTCTCGATCGTGCCAGCGACGCCACTTCGGACTATCGCGTTGGCGTGGACGTGTGCCATCGCCGCCTCGGAGTTGCTCACTAAGGTGATCGCGGTTGGGGACCGGAATATTTGGTTGCCTCGAACGACACCCCCGATGAGTGAGTTCGTCACCGAAATCGCCGTGCTTTCCTCAGCCGGAACGAACCCGGGAGTGGTGCTTTCGCCGATCCGGTCAAGCACGTTGCTCGAGACGATCGCCCGAAAGATATTGTCGAGTCTTACCCCGTAGGAAGGGCCCTCCAAGCTCGAGAGCTCGGTGATGATATTGCGATAGATAGAAATGTCACGTGACTGGTTGCTGCCCTCAACGACGATTCCGTTGCGGAATCCTACGATCCGTGAGTTTTGGATAAGGAGGTTGACGACCATGCCGCTCACGTTAAAGGCCGTGCCGGAACCAGGGATCGGTGCCTCGAAGAGGAGGTCGGAGAAAGCCAAGTTGGAGACGTTTCCGGTGATATTAACTGGAGACATCCGGGGACGCGGGGCGGTCAAATCTCCGTACGCTCCGAACAGGAGCGGGTTCTCATGGTCTTTACCGCTCAGGATGAGTTCACCGATGGCGTAGGTACCGCCCCTTTTGAGGAAAACTTGTGCGTTCACCCGACCGCTCACCGCGATCGTGTTGAGATACTGAAGTGCTCGGGCAACGGTTCGAAACGGGGCATCATCGGTAAACCCGTTATTGCTTGTGTCGTTGCCGCTAAAGGAATCGACGAATAAGAGCGTGGTATCTTGCCGAGGGGAGATAAGAGCCAGCCCGTGCGGGTCGCGGATCGTTGGCCGGAATATATTCTCATCGAGATCGAGGAGGTCCTGGTCGGGGTCGTCGGTGGGCGTTGGGGTCAGGGTGGGGGTTGGTGCCGGAGCGGTCATCCCCACGACCCAGGCATGGTGGTTGAGGCACGGTGGCCCGAGTACGGCGTTCGTCTGGTTGTTGACCTTCTGATAATTGCGGGTGGCGACCCGAAGCTCTTGTTGGAGACGCGCTCGCCGCGAACCGGTTGCCCGATTGAGTGCCGTGCGGAGCTCGCGCAACTCCCGCGCCTCTACTGCCCGTAAATTGCGAACCCAATCGGCTCCGCGCACCTCAAAGATGTCCATCGGAAGTCCGGTTCCGGAGTTCGTCGACGGGATCGTACGGCCGATAAGGAGGTTTGTGCCCTGCACATAGCAGGCAAGTCGGAGCGAGCCGCTGATTTTTAGGAGCCGATACGTTTCTAGGACGGGAATCGTCTGGGCTGAGACTGAGAACGGCAGAACACTGAAAAATCCGATAAGGAGGAGGCTTAGGAGGGCTCGAATATTCATACAACCTTACTCCATCCGTAGAGTCTCTTGAGTACAGTCACCTCTAATCTCGAAATCCCTCTTGCTCGAAGCGGTGACCTCCCCGCGAGAGCTCGACGATCGCATCGCCAAGTCTCGCGCGGGACTACAAGAGCCCGGTCCTTACGGAGCGTTACCACTTCCTGAGCAGGTGTTATATTGCTGCTGCAGATCGTTGAGCCGTTGCGTCTCTTGATTCACCCGCGTTACGAGCGGCGCTCGACCAGCTGCTCGTTTCGTTGTGAAGCTTTGTAGTAAAGTGAGAACTCTGTCTCTTTGAAACTTCATCTTGTCCGCGAGCGCCTTATTCTTGGAGATACACTTTCCAACGTTGCCACCACCTAAAAATCCACCGAGGTAGCAATTCTCTTGGTAGTTCTCGATGTACTCCTGTCGCCGGGCCTGAAAATTAGCGGCGCGATTTTCATAGCTGAGTTTCCGGTTGTCAGTCGCCGTGTCGTACTTCGCGAGCTTTTGCTCCGCTTTGTCGACCTTTCCCTGCTGTCGATCGATCCGCTTCTGCAATGACGGGAGGCTTGGACAGGTGGGGGATGATTGAGCGAGAGCTGCCTCGACACACACGAAAGACAAGATGGTTGCTAATACTATCGATCGACGCACATTCGAACCCATAACTTACTCCGTAAACGACGGTACTCTCGGTAGGTCACTTTGTCGCGCTGCGGCGCGTTTCAAACACACTTCCGAAGAGGAGTATAATCTCTAAGAAATGGTTATGTAAGTTTGGCCCAGGTCTGATGCATAAAAATGCGCTCTGCTGGGGATTTTCTGAGGGCCTCTGAATGAATTCAACGGGTTCGGGGGGAGCTGGCAGGTGCAAGCTTAGGCCCGTAAGGGAATCAAAACGCCTTGAACTGTTCAAAAGGTTGTCGACAGCCGTTACAAAAGTGGAGGCTTTTGCACGCGGTAGAGCCGAATTCGCTGCGGAGCGAGGTGTTTTTCGAGCCGCAATAAGGGCACGGGGTGGACTCGCGGGTCCCGATCGACACCAGCGCATCGGCAGGGGCACCTGGGGGAGCTATCCCGTAGGCACGCAGTTTTTCTTTTGCTTCGATGGAGAGCCAGTCGGTCGTCCAGGCCGGAGAGTGCACAAGCTCGACCGTCACCGCTTTGATACCGTGCTTCTCAAGGCCCCGTCTGATATCGGTCTCGATTTCGTGCATCGCCGGACACCCCGAGTAGGTCGGAGTTATGGTCACCCGAGCCGTGTCACCGGTGAGCTCGGCGCTCCGGACGATGCCCATCTCGATCACGTTCAAGACAGGGATCTCGGGGTCCTTTACCTCAAGGAGAAAAGGGAGCAATTTCGGGTCGATCGATGCTGTTACCATGTGGCTCCGGGGTGAGAACGCGCCACGATCTGCATCTCAGCGAGTAGGAATCCCAAGAATTCGCTGTGCTTTCCGGTGCGACCTCCCCGCGCGGCAGGGGCGTCGGTGGGGATAGTGAGGCCAGCTTCTTTGAGGAGAGGGAGCACCATTGCTTCCCAGGGGGTCCGACAGTCCGCGCTTGTTCCGATAAATCTCTCGGCAGCCAGGGTGGTCTCAACCTGATCGGTGTCGAACATCTCCGCGGTGAAGATCCACAGTTCCTCGAGGGCGGTTTGGAGTCGGGCGCGGCTCTCCTCTGTGCCGAGGCCGAGTCGACGCACCCATTCGGCGCTGTGGCGGAGATGATAGCGACTTTCTTTCAGAGATTTGGCCGCGAGCGCCGCAAGCTCAGGAAGCGCGCTCTTTCCGAGGGTCTCGAGCATGGGGAGGCTCAACGCGGCGAAGAAAAACTGGCGTAAGATTGTGTAGGCGAAGTCGCCGCGGGGCTGCTCCAGCAGAAGAAGGTTTCGAAACTCCACCGCTTCCCTAAAGTAGGCGAGGTCGTCCTCGGAGCGGCCGGCTCCCTCGATTCGACCGGCCAGTTCTAAGAACGCGCTGGCTTGCCCGATGAGGTCGAGTGCCATGTTGGCCAGGGCGATATCCTCTTCGAGGATCGGAGCGTGGCCACACCACTCGGAGAGTCGGTGCCCGAGGATGAGGCGATCGTCGCCGAGTCTCACGATGTATTCAAATAGGGCGCGTTGAATCTCGGGGGAGAGGTGCGCCGC
Source organism: Bdellovibrionota bacterium (assembly GCA_044352465.1). Lineage (GTDB taxonomy): Bacteria > Bdellovibrionota_C > UBA2361 > UBA2361 > UBA2361 > JBILDU01. The sequence continues at coordinate 11,609 of JBILDU010000009.1, read as the reverse complement.
TGGGTTTGTTTTCGGCTTCGCGTCGCTCTCAATCGGGTCGAGATTTACCTCGAGTTCATTTTCGGTGTCCATCGGTGAGACGCTCTCAAAATCAGCCGTTATCAGGGGCGCAGGGCAACCGGCGCACGCCAGAGGTTACTGCAAAGCTAAAAACCCTTCATCCCGCGAGGGACTTTGTAAAAGAGGGGATGGCGATACACCTTGTCGTTCGACGGATCAAAGAAAGAACCATTTTCGCTCGGCGTCGAAGCGGTAATCGCACTTGCCGGTACCACCCAGAGGCTTTTGACCTCGCCTCGACGTGAGTAAACATCACGCGCGGCTTGGAGCGCCATTTCGGCATCGGGGGCGTGGAGACTTCCCGCATGCTCGTGGGGTTTCGGCGGGTCGTTCTGGACAAAAACCTCCCAGAGTGGACCTTGGCTCACATCGTTTGTCTTTTGGCTCATCGTGTACCTTTGCGGAGTACGAACTTAAGCGGCTGAGCGGGCGGAAGACCTCTCCGCATACGCCGCGGCTGCTGCGCGGACCCACGCCCCGTCCTCGTGTGCTTTGCGGCGTGCCCGCAGACGTTCGCGGTTGCACGGCCCGTTGCCGTTAATAACCGCGTTGAACTCATCCCAATTAATCTGACCGAATTCCCAGTGTCCCGTCTCCGCATTGAATTTCAGATCGGGGTCAGGGATGGTTAGCCCGACGGCGCGAACCTGGGGGACCGTGAGATCGATGAACCGTTGTCTCAGTTCATCGTTCGAGCGACGTTTAACCTTCCATTTCAGAAGCTCTTGAGAGTTCGGTGAGTCCTTATCGTTTGGCCCGAACATCATGAGCGAAGGCCACCACCAACGATTCACCGCATCCTGTACCATCGCCTTTTGAGCGGGGGTCCCACGGGCGAGAGTGGCGACGCTTTCGAATCCTTGCCGCTTGTGGAAGTTCTCTTCTTTGCAGATCCGCAGCATGGCGCGGGCATACGGTCCGTACGAGGTTTTCGCGAGCGTTGTTTGGTTGACGATCGCCGCACCGTCAACAAACCATCCGATTACCCCCATATCAGCCCACGAGAGGGTGGGGTAATTGAATATGCTGGAGTACTTCGCCTTGCCCGAGAGGAGGTCATCGATGAGCTCGCTTCTATCAGCACCGAGCGTCTCGGCCGCACAATAAAGATACAGCCCGTGTCCGGCCTCGTCTTGAACCTTGGCCAGCAACACCATTTTCCGGCGAAGCGAGGGGGCGCGGGTGATCCAGTTCCCTTCCGGTAACATCCCAACGATCTCGGAGTGTGCGTGTTGCGAGATCATGCGGATGAGTTGTTTGCGGAATCGCTCGGGCATCCAATCTTTTGGTTCGATCGATTCACCCTGCGCAATGCGCGCCTCGAATTCCTGCACTTTGACCGCGTCGTCCATAGGTCGATTCCTTAATGAACTGAATCTTCCTCTATTTAATCACGTTTTCACGCCACACCTCAATGGCCCCTCGCAGCCTGCCCAAAGGTAAGTAGTTGAGTATTTTCATCAATCATCGTGCCTCTTCCGCCGTGGGTAAGGACACCGAGCGCCGGTCGAAGCCAGTCGAATGGGGTCCAAAGGCAAAGCAGACAAAAAACGGGCAGGCGGCCCCCCGGCCGACTCTCAGGTAGAAAAACTGCGTGGTCGGGATACCAAAGACGGCTACGACGCCTTATAAACGGCCCGCATCGCATCCTCGAAACTGAGGGTATAGCTCTTCTCGATGAGGTGCTGGGTCGCTTTGAATCCTGCCTCCTCGAGTTTTTCGGCCGCCTTAAACATGCTCTTCATGTCGTAGGTCACGCCCTCTCTCTTTGAGAGATACTCCTCGACCGCGGTGAGGTATCCCATCATGCCGCACAGCTCGGTGTGGCAGTATATTTTCCGCGCTTCTTTAAGAACGGTCGCTCCGTGGGGGTCGGGCATGACCAAATTTTCACACCCGCCGACGAATTTGAGTCGGGGGTTTTTACAAATGAGGTCGATCGAAGTCATATCGAGTGAGCCGCCGTTAGCGTTCAGGCTGAGCGCATCGATCGGCTCGGCGAGAAACTGCGCCTTCTCCTCGGGGGAGTAGACTTTTACCCCGAGCGCTTTCAGTTCGGCGACACGGCTTGGGTTGCCCTCAACGACCACACATTCAGCCCCGTCTGCCATAAAGCGGCTCAGTAAGTGGCGCCCAATGTTGCCGCATCCGATAAGGCCGAGGCGCGAGTCCTTGAGTGCGAGGCCGAGGCCCCTTAACGCACCGCGAACCATGTAGAAATTCCCCTCGGCGGTGGGCTGAGAGGTATCGGAAAGAATGCTACCGTGGAAGTGCGCGTTCAGATATCCGAGCGAGGGGGTCTTTCCATCCGACATCATGCCGTGACCGAGGTCTTGGCCGGTGGTGATGAGGACCCCTGAGGTCTCTTCGAAATGGCGGAAACAAGCGATCGCAAAATCGAGCAACGCGAAGTCTTGTGGTTCGCCCACCCGCGCCCCTGGGGTTGGCATTAATACACACTTGCCGCCTACGACGCGGTTCAGGTTTTTAATGCCGATCGGACCGCCAACGGTGATGAGGCGCGACCAGTAGACCTTTTCCTCCATGCCGATGGCGAGACCGATCGCCTCGCGATCGTTGCTGTATCCGGGCATACTCACCCGATTCGCCGGTGCGATACGGAAACCTCCGAGGGAGAGTTTATTCGAATGGGGTTCGCCGTGGGTGCCGATGCTGAAGGTCCAGCCGGTCGTCTGGTCAGTGTACTTATATACCCACACATCGATCGGGCATGTTGGCTCAAGTTGGCGGGTGTCTTTCGGTTCGAGAACACTAAACTCGACGTCGTTCATAGGTGCACCAAAGATATTTTCAGCGAGCATACCTTACCTCCGCGGACAAACGAGCGTTCGGTCCGCCAATTTCTTACCACGAGTCGCGGGGCGGAAGTGTCCCTATTTTCTTGTATCATGGGCTCGTCTGCCCATGCTTCGATCGCTTTCCGCTGAGAACAACGCCCCCGGCACGACACGAGCGCACTATGGCACAACCCGGCGGGCTAGTCGATTTCGAAAACAGCCCCAGATTCAGTCGATGTTTCCGGAGGTAACGCTCAGGCAACAGTCGGGGCCGCGCCCGTTGCCTGGCGTTTCAAAATCCGGCCAGCCCGTTCTTCAGACGCCGGCAAGTACCTCGAGTTCTTGCTGCAGTTCCCGCGCTGCATTTTGAGCTTGGGTGAGCCGCTCGCGCTCCTTCTCGACGATCTCGGGCTTGGCATTCTTGGCGAAATCACCGCTCAGTTTCCGGTCAAGATTTTCAATGACGCCGCGATTGGTCTCGAGGTCTTTTTCGAGCCGCTTCCGGTAGTTCTCCTTGCCCTCGACCTCACACACGATAACTCCACGGGAGAAGGGGCGCCGGAGCGCAAGCTCCGCGGGGATGTCCTCGGGGTTGCACAGGGAGACCCGCGCGAGCTTGCGGACCAGGAGGGTGGTCTCCTTCCCGAAGGTCACGGAGAGTCCCACCCGGATCTCCTTGTGGGGGATCGCGAGGGCGGCTTTTACCGAGCGGATCGCCGTCACGACCTCCATGACGTCGTGCATCGTGCTATCGCTCTCCAACGCTTCAAGGTCGGATGGCCATACACTCCCGGCCAAGGTCGGCGTTGTTTGGAGGAAGTGAAGCTTTTGGTAGATCTCCTCGGTTACAAACGGCAGGACGGGGTGGAGCATCGTTAAGACCGAGCGCAACACGGTGATCGCGGTGTAGTGGGTCTCGCGGGCTTGCCACAACGATCCGACGTCAACGAGAACCTTCATGACCTCAAGGTACCAGTCGCACACGCTTGACCAGACGAAGTTGTATAGTTCGTCTGCCGCGATCGAGATCTCGTACTCTGCAAACTTCTGGGTGACGACCCGATTTACCCGCGCGAGCTCCGCCAAGATCCACCGATTCGATTGCAGGGTAACCTCCGGCACTTCGCCGAGAAGGGGAGGGAAGTCTCCGACCTTCATCTCGATGAGTTTGGCAGCGTTCCAGATCTTGTTGATAAACTTACTGTATCCCTCGATCTTCTTCGGCCCCAGATTGATGTCGTTCCCCGGCGATGCCCCCATCACGAGCGCCACGCGCAAAGCGTCAGCGCCGAACTTTTCGATCATCTCATTGGGCTCGATGCCGTTGCCTTTAGACTTGGACATCTTTTGGCCGTGCTCATCACGGATAAGCCCGGTGAAGAAGATATTCTTCCACGGCACATCACCAACCCGATAGGTGGTCAGCAACAACATCCGACACGCCCAGAAAAAGAGGATGTCTCGACCCATGACCATCGTGTGGGTCGGGAAGAACGGACTTTGTGGTGGCGAACGATCGAGGTCGACAAGCCCGTGGGCTGCCATCGTCGAAAAAGCCCACTGTCCCGACGAGAACCAGGTGTCAAAGGTATCGGTGTCCTGTTCCCACTCCGGACCGGGAGAGGTTCGGCCGACATGGATCTCCTCTTGTCCACTCGTCCGGCGATACCAAACCGGCAGCCGCTGGCCCCACCAAATCTGCCGCGAGATATTCCAGTCGCGCAGATTTTCGAGCCATTGCTCAAAAAGTGGCTGGAAGCGGCTCGGATAGACCTTGATTTTCCCCGAGCGTATCAGCTCGAGGGCGCGAGCTTTAAGGCTATTCCCCGGCTTGTCCACCGCCACAAACCATTGTTCCGAGATGAGGGGTTCAATGATGTCCTTGCCCCGCTCACCGATCGGAACTTTGTGTTTCATCGTCGCGGTGTCGAGGAGCTCACCACTTTCGGTTAGTTTGGCAATAACGGCCTCGCGCGCGGCAGTGATGGTGAGTCCGGCGAAGTCCGCACCCGCTTCGGTGGTCATCTTGCCATCTTTGCCGATCACTTGGACCGCTGGGAGGGCATGGTCCTGACCGATGTCGTAGTCGAGAAAGTCGTGCGCTGGGGTGACCTTGACGACGCCGGTGCCGTACGCTGGATCGATCCGCTTGTCCGCGATGATCGGGATTTCCCGCCCACAGAGGGGCACTCGCACGGTCAGGCCGATCAGCCCCTGGTAACGGGGGTCGTCGGGGTGCACGGCGAGCGCGGTGTCTCCGAGCATCGTCTCGGGGCGGGTGGTGGCGGTGACCATACCGCGGGCGCCTACCTGAATTTTCGTGCCGCCGGGAAGGGTGAGTTCCTCACCCGGAAGGGTGCGTGGTGGGGCTACGAATGGATAGGCGATGTACCAGAGCCCGCCGTCTTGCTCCTTGTATTCGACCTCAACGTCACTAATCGCGGTTTGGGAAAAGACCGACCAATTGATGATCCGTTTGCCCCGATAAATAAGCCCGTCCTTCCACATCTTTTCAAAGGTCTCGAAGACGATGTCGGAGAGGCGCGGGTCGAGGGTGAAGAGTTCGCGTGACCAATCGGCGGAGAGACCGAGGGTTTTTTCTTGGGCGCGCATGTACTGGGCCCGGTCGATGCAGAAATCATAGCACCGTTGGTACAGCTCCTCGCGCGAGAGGGCCGCTACGTCGACTTTCTCTGCTTTAAGCTTCTTCTCGTAAACTACCTGGGTCTGAATACCGGCGTGGTCCTTGCCGGGCAGAAGAAGTACCCGCTCCCCTTGCAGCCGGTGAAAACGCCCGAGGATATCCATGACGGTGTAGCCGAATGCGTGGCCCAAGTGGAGTTCGCCGTTCGCGTTCGGGGGGGGCATCGCAATGTTGAAAACCGGAGCTTCGGAGGCGGCGGGCTTAGAAATTCCATGCGCCTCCCACAGTGCCGAGAGCTCCCGCTCGCGGGTCTGGAAGTTGAAATGCTTCTCGAGCGCTGAAACGAACTCAGGGGTCGCGGGAACGCTGGACGGTGGGGCTCCGGTGTCATCGGTCATAGGGAATTCTCCTGTGAATTCGATATCACAGAACGGTTCTGTTTACTACGGTGGTTGGCGCGCTGAACGGCGCCGATTTTTCGAGTGAACGTGGTTCGTCACAGCCCCATCACGGTGCACCGTGCCAAGGGTAACGCTTAACCTATCCACCGAGTCCCTCAGGTGTAGATACTTCGTTTGCTTGTCTTTTTCTAAAAGCTGGTACTACTCTACGACTGCAAAATTAAGTTGGTTATCCCTCCCAATCTATGTTCGGTATCGCCCTTAAAATGCTTATTGGGAACCGTGGCAAGTACTTTGGCATGGTGGTTGGGGTTTTCTTCGCTGCCCTTATCATTACCCAACAGCTTTCGATCTTCGTCGGTTTGATGTCGCGGACCTTCGGATTCTTGGTGGACACCGCTCTGCCCGACATCTGGGTGATGGATCCAAAGGTACAATTCATCGATGATTCAAAGCCCCTACAGGACACCCAGCTTCTGCGCACACGGGGGGTGGAAGGGGTTGAATGGGCGGTTCCGCTCTACAAGGGGCAACTTCGAGCACGCCAACCTGATGGCAGTTTTCAGACGTGTAACGTGATCGGAATCGATGATGCTACCCTCATCGGTGGCCCTGTGCGGATGGTCGTCGGAAAGCTCGAGGACCTCCGCCGCGCGGATGGAGTGATCGTCGATGAAGTCGGAGCGCGGGGAAAACTCGCTCGTCCGGGTCCCAACGGCCCCCGATCAGTACCGCTCCAGGTTGGTGACGTGTTAGAGCTGAACGATAATCACGCCGTCGTGGTAGGGATAACGCGGGTGACCCGAACGTTCCAGTCGCAGCCGGTCATTTACACGACGTATTCGCGAGCAACGACCTTTGCTCCGCGTGAGCGCAAACTTCTCACCTACGTCATGGTCAAGGCGAAACCGGGGACCGACCTCGAGGTTCTGAAGCAACGCATCGCCGCTGCCACAGGGTTAAGGGCGATGACCCGGGAGGAGTTTCAGAAAGTCACCATCGGATACTTCCTCAAAAATACCGGTATCCCGATTAATTTCGGGATCGCGGTAATCTTAGGCTTCATCGTGGGGTGTGCGATCGCCGGGCAGACCTTCTATAGTTTCACGGCCGACAACATTCGTTACTTCGGAACCCTCAAAGCGATGGGGGCGAGTAATTGGTTACTCCTCCGAATGATCGTCTTGCAGGCGGGGGTGGTTGGGCTCATCGGCTATGGCCTCGGCGTTGGCGTAGCGTCGTTCACCAGTATCATCTCGAAAAATTCTGAGCTCGCTTTTCGGATGCCGTGGCAACTCCTTGCGATTAGCGGAACTGCGGTAACGCTCATTTGTATCGTCTCGGCCGTCTTCTCGGTTTTGAAAGTGATGCGGCTCGAACCGGCGATAGTATTTAAAGGTTGAACCACGTGGGCGATTCTCTCCAAACAGATGCGGCGGTGCGGTGTCGCGCGGTGACGAAAAGCTACGTTGCGGGAGATACCGTGACACGCGCGCTCCGGGGGGTCGATCTCGATGTTGCCGCGGGGGAGCTCTTGATGCTCGTCGGTCCTTCCGGTTGTGGTAAAACGACCCTCATTTCCGTGATCGCCGGAATCCTCAATCAAGATGCGGGGCAGTGCACCGTTTTCGGACACGATTTGCACCATATGACCGATCGGCAGCGCACCATCTATCGGGGGCGTAATATCGGCTTCGTCTTTCAGGCGTATAACCTGATCCCGACCCTCTCGGCGCGGGAGAATGTGGCGGTTCCCCTGCTCATCGGCGGGATGGGGCGGCGTGAAGCTCTCAAGCAGGCGGGTGACTTCTTGGATTTCGTGGGACTCACCGATAAAGTGGAGTCTTTGCCGACACAGCTCTCCGGTGGTCAACAACAGCGCGTGGCGGTAGCGCGTTCGCTCGTCCATCAGCCGCGGCTGATCGTATGCGATGAGCCGACGAGTGCACTCGATCAAGATACTGGCCACAAGATCATGGGGCTTTTCCGCTCGGTCGCCCGCGCAAACGACCGCGCGCTCATCGTGGTGACTCACGATTCGCGGATCTTTTCTTTCGCCGATCGAATCGCTCGGATGAACGACGGCGTCATCGAATCGGTTTCAAATGGAGAGGCGACGTCGGCATGATTCATAAGATTAAAGGTTACATCCTCCCGTTCTTTGCGGCGGTCGGATTCATTTTGGGGCTTAAAACCGTATTTTCCGGGGCCCAGCCCCCGCCGGTGCAGGTGCCGCTAGTTGAGCCAGCGCGCTCGCCGTACGAATCGTACGTTGCGGGCGCGGGACTCCTCGAGGCGCGCAGTGAGAATATCGCCATCGCCAGTCCGATCGGTGGGATCGTCGATCGGGTTCATGTGATGGTCGGTGCGGTAGTCAAAGCCGGCGATCCTCTCTTTACCCTCGACGAGCGCGAGATCAAAGCGCGACTTGAGGTGCGGCGGAGCGGTGCGGCGGTCGCGCGGGCCCGCCTGAACGAAGCACAGAGCCAATTCGCGCTCTACCAGAGTATCACCGATAAGCGGGCGGTGAGCGCCGAGGAATTCAACAAACGGAGGTACGCCGCTGAAACCGCGGCTGCGGATGTGAAGGCGGCGGAAGCGGAGGTCACGGCAGCTGAGACCGAGCTTGAGCGCCACACCGTACGCTCACCGATCGATGGTGAGGTGATGCAGGTGCGGGTCCGGGTAGGGGAGTTCGCGCCGGCGCAATCGACCGTCACCCCGTTGATACTCCTCGGAGATCTCTCGAAGTTGCACGTCCGGGTCGATATCGATGAAAACGATGCGTGGCGAGTCAAATCAGGGGCCGCAGCAACCGGATATATCCGGGGTAATATGAGCCTCTCCGCGCCCCTGACCTTCGTCCGTTTCGAGCCCTACGTGGTGCCGAAGCGCTCACTCACCGGCCAGAGTACCGAACGGGTAGATACCCGCGTCCTCCAGATCATCTATGCGCTCGATCGCCGCGCTATCCCGGTGTACGTCGGTCAGCTGATGGACGTTTTTATTGAGGCAGCGCCGTCCGCGGGTTTCCATGTCGCCAGCGGAGAGGAGGCCACGTGAGGGTTGCACCTATTCTGAGCGCGGCTCTCCTTCTCGTCGGATGCTCACGGCTTCCCGCGGTGGGGCCTGATTATGTGGCCCCGCAGGGAAGCCCCGTTGCCGCCTGGTCTCATGTGGCCGCCGACAGCGCCGTTCCCGGTGTCGGGTCCGCTGTTTGGTGGGAAGGCTTTGGAGATGCAAAGCTCACCGAACTTATCAGCGCAGCCCTCAAGGGCAGCTTCGAGCTGCAGCGTGCGGACGCACGGCTCCGTGAGGCCCGCGCCGCACGCCGTATCGCGGCGGCGGATCTTCTGCCGGCGGTGAGTGCCTTTGGGGAATACGTTCGGCGCGATCCAAGCGACACCGCGAGTGAATCTCCTTTCGGTCCTGCCGGAACCGATCTCCGCTCAAATTACGAGGCGGGCTTTGATGCGACTTGGGAGATCGATATCTTCGGCGGTCTCCGTCGTGATTACGAAGCGGCGACGGCTGAAATCGAGAGCGCTGCAGCGTTCCGTGATGGGGTGCGTCTAGCGCTCGTGAGCGAGGTCGTGCGTGAGTATGCGACGATGCGGGCGCTTGAGCGGCGCATCGCTATCGCTGAGCAGAGTATCACGATTCAGCAGGAAAGCTTCGAGATTATCGCTGCGCGCTTTAAAGCGGGGGTGTCCAGCGAACTTGATCTGACCCAAGCGCGCACCGAGCTCGAGACGACCCGGGCGCGGGTACCGGCGCTTCGAAGCGAGCTGGTGGCCGCCCGATTCCGTTTGGGGATTCTCGTCGGCGAAACGACGGCACAGATCGATGCTCGCCTTGGAATCTCGCCAGTGCCTGGCGCGATCTCGGTCAACGCTCCTCTGGTGCCGCATTATCCCCGTATCGACGCGGTCGATACGCCGAGTACGGTCCTCCGCCGACGTCCCGATATTCAGCTTGCCGAGCGGGAGCTTGCTGCGGCAAATGCGCGGATCGGTGTCGCGGTGGCTGAGCTATTTCCCCGTTTCGATCTGGCGGGAGCGTTTGGATATGTGAGTGGCTCAACCGCAAATCTTTTTGAGCGTGAGAGCCGTTCGTGGAGCTTTATCCCCGGTATCCGGTGGCCGATCTTTAGTGGCGGTAAGCTGCTCGCCGCCGTGGATGTGGCGACGGAACGTGAGCGCCAAGCGCTGGCGGTGTACGAGGAGGCGGTGCTGCGGGCCCTGGCTGATTGCGAGGGGGCGTTCGTGGCGTACCGTGAGGAGACAGTGCGGGGAGAGGCGCTTCGGGCGGCGTTGGGAGCGAGTGAGCGAGCTTTGGTTCTGGCGCAAGATCTATACGCCCAGGGGGTCGTTGACTTCTTGCGGGTCATCGATGCAGAGCGAACGAATTTTCAACGCGCTGATGAGCTGGCGCAAAGTGAACAAGCGCTCATCGTGGCGACCGTTGCGATCTATAAGGCGCTCGGCCTCGTGCCCACGCTTGAGGGCGGTGTTCCAGCGGGTTCGTGAGCGGAATTTTTCATAGCCGTGATGGGGGCCCATGATCGGTGCGGGCGAGCGTGGCCCATGCGGCGAATCGGCGGACTATGCCATCGGTTCAAGTCCCGTGATGTAATCCTTAAACCGGTAGAGGAGGAGCAGTGTCCCGCTGGCGGCGTCAAATCGATCCTCCGGAGTGTCGAGATTATCCGCCACAATATGGAGATACGGACCCCAGTAAGAGTCGTGGTTGCGGGGAGGTGCGCCAAAGCTGGTATTCGCGAGGTCGAGTGACGCAGGCAGGCAATCGGCGAGCGATTGAGGTTCAGACGAGGTATGGCGCGGCATCCCGTCGATAATCCCATCACACCAGGACACCGCGAAGCCTCGGTGCGTCAGATCTCTCACTAGCCTCGACTGATTCAGGATGACGGTGAAGTCGGGGTCAACATCGGGGTGAATCGGCACCCGCACCTGTAAGATAAAGCGATCGAATTGGATCTGCGGATGTCGACCGTGAAAAGATCCTTTTTGGAGGAGCGATTCCGGGATGAGCTCCTCGAACGATTCGACGTGGGTCGTGTTACGCGGGAGGGGTAAGGGACGATCGCCTGCGGCGAGGAGTTCCTTGAGTGTGCACCCCTCCCCGACCATGGCGATGAGCGACTCCGTGAGCCCGCGTCGGATTACATAGCGCGAGACATCGGCGAGCCACGAATCGATCTGGGTGTGGGCGAAGAGCGCTTTCGCGGAGTCGTAGTAGAAAACGAAAGAGAGCTTTGCATCTTCGAACGGACGCCCCCCCGTCGTGGTCACGGCGAGAAATCCCTCCACCACCGGCTCGTTTGCAGGAAACAGGTGACTGCTGCGGAGGATCGTGGGGATCTCCCAAAAGCTGCGACCGGTGTCAACCAGTGAGCGGAGGATCTCGCCCCCGATGACACGCGCATCGCCCGGTTCCGTGAAGTCGCTCCATCTGCGGAGCGCGAGTGCCCCCAGATCGCATGCGGGGATCTGGACCTCGAGCGCTGTGTCGGTCGTTGAGCCACGCTTCCCTGCGTAGCGCTGGGGAGTTCTAAAGAGGCTTGAGCGGGGACCGGAGCCGTCAGGAAGGGCGCCTTGAAGGTCGACATAGTCCGCGATGTCGAGGGTCAGCATCTGGTCAGCGGGGCCGACACGCTCCCACATCCGCCGGGTACGCTCGGAA
>JBILDU010000066.1:0-17715 GCA_044352465.1 Bdellovibrionota bacterium | reverse complement strand
CGGCGATTGTACTTTGACTTTCTCCGTATTCACGTGGCTTGCCGACTGGATGCGGTGGGGCTGGAGTGCTGTTCCAAGCGATAAATGGGAGCGTATTCTTGCGAAAGCCTCAACCTGCGCGCACCGGTATGGCTCGATCGAGTTTATGGCCACCGGCACCCCGTTGGAATACGATGGATATGCCTGGCTCGATAATGCAAATGCCGCACAGATCTACAGCTTAAGTCGATATGTCATTACGCTTCTTGGGGAAGAGTCTAAAATCGTTCCTTGAGTTGATTACGCCAGCTGCCGAAAAAAGCGTTTCGGTTCGGGTCTTTAGTTGATAAAGTTTATTTCGTTACAACGAAGCGCTAGGCACAGTTGCCTCATCAAAACCGGGTGAGAGGGTGCTTTAGCTTCTCGATGGAGCCCGATGAAAGCGGTCATTCTTGCTGGTGGCCTCGGTTCACGTTTGAGCGAAGAGACGGAGCTTAAACCGAAGCCGATGGTTGAGATCGGTGGGCAGCCGATCCTTTGGCATATCATGAAGATCTACTCCTATTACGGGGTCAATGACTTCATTATTTGCTGCGGCTACAAAGGTCATGTCATCAAGCAGTATTTCGCTGACTACTTCATGCACACCAGCGATGTTACCTTCGATTTGAGCTCGAATCGGATGATGGTCCATCGCGTTCGATCGGAACCATGGAAGGTGACTCTCGTCGATACCGGTTCGACAACCGAAACTGGTGGCCGCCTCCTCAAAGTTCGGCAATACCTCGACCCAACTGAACCGTTTCACTTTACATACGGAGACGGAGTATCGAACGTCGATATCGCGGCCCTCACCCGCTTTCATTCCACTTCAGGAACAATCGCAACTCTCACGGCAGTCACACCCCCAGGGCGCTTTGGTGCACTTAAGATGGAGGGACGGCTTGTCACTGAATTCATGGAGAAGCCCCAAGGAGAGCAAGGAACGATAAACGGTGGCTATATCGTCCTCTCCCCAAGGGTTTTTGACTTTCTCAAAGTAGACTGTTCGTTTGAGAATCAAGTTATGCCTGAACTCGCAAAAGGGGCGCACCTCTCAGCTTATACCCATTCCGGATTTTGGCATCCTATGGATACCCTAAGGGATAAACGGTATTTGGAGTCCCTCTGGGATAGTGGGAAGGCCCCTTGGAAGATTTGGAATGATGCGCTCTCCGCGATCGAAGCAACGTTGGTTGAGTTAATTCAAGCCGCTGTCGTCACTACTCAAAAGGTTGAAGAGTGAAGGTTCTTATCACCGGCCACCGTAGATACGTGGGTCCCTCATCTCCGTCGATGTTCCCCTGACCTCAGTCTTCTAGGATTGGACCTTGAGCTTTTCGTTCCCACATCGGAGAGCGCTCCTCTGATACCGAAGCTCGGCGGAGACGTACGCGCCATAACGGTGGATGATTTGCGAGGCTTCGATGCCGTCATTCATTTGGCTGCGCTCTCGAATGACCCTATCAGCAATCGATTTGAGACTTTAACTGACGAGATAAATCACCGCGCTTCGGTGAAACTGGCACAGCTTGCAAAGCAGGCAGGATGTACCCGATTCACATTCGCTTCCAGTTGCAGTGTCTATGGACAATCTGAAGGCATTGCCTCCGAGACTTCACCTGTAAACCCACTGACCGCCTACGCCCGCTCGAAATATGATACGGAATGCGCCCTGCAACGGGTCGCGGCACCCGAATTTACGATTTCATGTTTACGTTTTGCGACAGCGTGCGGCTCTTCCCCAGGGTTGCGATTAGATCTGGTCCTCAACGACTTTGTAACCCGTGCCATGCTTGAACAAAAGATCACTATTCTGAGTGACGGGACCCCATGGCGCCCGCTCATTCACGTATCCGATATGGCGCGAGCGCTTGAATGGAGTCTCCATCGAGATCCCGCGATGCCATATGTCGTAGCCAACGTCGGTTCAAATGAATGGAATTACCGAGTGATCGAGCTCGCAGAGGCCGTGGCTCGGGGGATTCCTGGTGTCTCTATCTCGGTCAATAAGGAGGCCCCTCCTGACAAGCGCTCGTATCGAGTAGGATTTGATCTTTTCAATGAACTTGCCGCGGAACGATATCGTCCGCTCGTCTCTCTTCCCGCCGCTATTGAAGATCTGGCAGGCGGGCTGGACCAGATTCTGAGTCAGATTCCGACACGGCCGCGTAATTTTAAGGAGCTCCAAGATCGTATAGTTGACGTCATCCGGCTTGAAAAAATCTCTAAACTCCAAGCATCGGGCATTCTTTCAAATGCCCTTGAGTGGGTCGGCGCTTCCCATCCGGGATTACATCCGTAGAAACTGCCTGAGCAGAGCCAAGCCAAGCCAATAGGTCCACTCTTCCCCGCATGGAACTGACAGCACATGCCCAACCTTACCGCCGCTCTTGGTGTGGCCCAACTGGAAAAACTCGATGAGCTAGTTCAGCGGAAGAGGCAACTTGCCTGCCGTTACCGGGACGCCTTCGCCGATATGGCGGACGTAAGATTCGTTACTGAGCCAGAATATAGCATGAGTAACGCCTAGCTGAATGCTATCCTTGTTCCGGCCGGACTCCGCGATCCGATACTGCAGCGCTGCCACGAAGCGAACCTATTTTGTCGGCCCGTATGGCGGCTGATGAACGAACTCCCCATGTATACCGAGTGCCCAGCGATGCCCCTGACTATCGCTCAACGGCTCGAACAAACCGTCGTGAATATTCCAAGCAGCGCGCATCTCGTGGCCAGCCGAATCTGACCAGGTCTTGCCGACTCCACCTCACCAGAGGACCCGCTGTGTCCAGCTTGAACCGTACCTGCTACCCCCCCGCGACACTGCGGGCATCAAGCGCAACCGGAAGCTGTCTAATCACCTTGGCCTGATTACCCGCCGCCAAGCAATATGGTGGGACACTCTCGGTGACAACGCTTCCAGCTCCAATAATTGCCCCTTCGCCGATGGTGACCCCCTTACAAATCACCACATTGAACCCGATCCACGCCCTGTTTTCGATTCGCACCGGGGCGATCCCCACCCGTTCCCAGTTACGTCCTCGGTCGAGATCATGCGGATGGGAATATAAGGTTTGAGCACCTCGAGCTATGTCCGCCCGACGCTCCTCCCAATCAAAGGATCGCAGATCGCTATCAACGATAGTGATGTTCCAAGCCATCAAAACATCGTCGCCGATTTCAACTGATTCAGCCGCGAGTATCCTACTCGCACCAAATTGAGTCCGGGCTCCCAAAGAAATATGCGCACATGGTCTAAGGACCGTGCACGCTCCAAATATCTGAGATTCATCTCCAACAACGACTCGCACCCCCGGACTCTCAGGACGGAATCGAATGTCGACCGAGGAGCCCGAACCAAGAATGACATTCCGTCCGACAGCAACATATGCCGCTTGAGCAGCCCAACTTCCCGATAGTTGGGTTTTATGCTGTTCGGAGATTGCATTGACGGCAGCCCCACCACCTCCAATAATACCGAGAAATTCAGGATCCCCCGGAAATCGATGGAGTGAATCTCGACTTACCGAGTGTGCCACTTCGATCTGCCCAAGAGCCTCCGCCACACGGGCGAGATTGAGCGCGACAGTCCGATCACCCGGCGTCACCTGATATGCCCGAGCGAGCACCTTGAATGCTTCCTCAATATTTTTAGTTTGAATCAGAACGACCGCCAAGTTGTTCAAGAGGGTTGGATTACTACCATCAAGGGTAATCGCCTCTTCAAGAAGCACTATGGCTGTCGAAGGGTCCCCACGCTGCATGGCAGCCACCGCTTTTTGGTTGATCTCAGCGATCGAAGAGCCCACCGTGTGATTTAGCTCAGACACCGAACCCCCGATAAAAACCGTTTCCTTTGATACCCCGCGCTCCGGATAGCCCCGTCGTGCTGATAGGTAGGATGCCGGCCAAAAGCTAAGCTCTTCAGGATATTCGGGGAATTACCCCCATCAATATATGAGACCTCCCGCCCTCTCCATGCATCGAAACATCTTGCGGAGGCTCACGGACGTATGAACGCAGATCCTGGGGAACAATTCGTCGCCCTACACGAGAAGGCCGTTCAACTGCTTACCGCCGGGGAGGCAGAGGCAGCTCTCTCGGCTCTCCAGCAGGCCCTGCAACTCGACCCCTATCATCCCGAACTTAATCTGAATATCGGAGTTCTCCTGAGGGAGCTTGGGTATCCACGTGAGGCAATTCAATTTTGCAGTCGCGCGAGTCTTCTTGAACCGCGAAACGATCAGGCGATAGCTCACCTTGCCGCTCTATATGCGGCAGTCGGCGACGTAGCATCCGAGCGAGCAATTCGCTCACTACTCTCCGCAAGCCCCCGAACCAGCAAACCAACTTCGCATCGTCCAGAGTTAAGTGGCAGCTGGGCCGAGTGTTCCGATTACCTCGAGATCGGCAGTGGTGTTTATCTTGCTCCGCAATCGAGTTGCGAGGTGCGCTATCGGCCTCACCAGTCCGCGATCTGCGTTAGGATTGGGGATAACAGCCGAATTTTTGGTGCTTTATCAATTCTTCGTCGGGGGGCACAGATCCGCATCGGCAAGGGCTCATTACTCGACGCCGCATTGCTGATCGCTGCTGACTCTATCGATATCGGAGACGATGTCGTGATTGATGCTAGTGTTACATTCATGGATAACGACTCCCACTCAGTCGTATGGGAAGAACGTTGTGATGACGTGCTTCAGTGCGGGCGTGATTGGATCGCCCACCCCACCGATTTTATCAGGAATAAAGATTGGAGTAATGTCCGAGTAGGCGCGATCAAAGTGCAGGATCGTGCTTGGATCGGCTTTAATTCGACCATTCTCAAGGGGGTTACAATCGGAGAGGGTGCTGTTGTCCTTCCTGGTAGCCATGTAATTCGGGACGTACCAGCTTATACCGTGGTGGGGGGAAATCCTGCCGCGATCAAAAGCGAGCTTTCGAAGAAAGAACGATAGAATGAAGCCCCCACTAATTTTTCCCTGGTATCGTGGCCACTCTGTACTTGTCACCGGCGGAGCGGGGTTCATCGGCTCCCATCTCGTCACTGCTCTGACCAAATCAGGCGCGCGAGCGACTGTGTTTGACAATTGCACCGACGCGCCTTGGCCAAACTTACGACACATCGAGGGCGAATATATTCGGATCGAGGGAGATGTGCGCGATCCCTCGAGTGTCAAGGGTGCGCTCGAGTTTGCCAAGCCAACGGTGATATTCCATCTCGCTGCCAATGCCAGCGTTCCGTATTCAGTCGAGGATCCGCGGCACGACTTTGAGACGAACACCGTCGGAACATTTAACGTCCTCGAGGGCGCCCGCCAAGCTCGTCAGAATGCACGTTTGGTTTTTGCCTCTTCGGCCGCAGTCTACGGCGAACCGGGGCGAGAGCTGATGACAGAGGAAACTCGACTCTGTCCGATCTCTCCTTATGGAGCAAGCAAGCTCGGCGGCGAGATTGAATGTCGACTCTATGCTGAGCTCTTCTCCACTGATGTCGTTATCGGTCGAATCTTTAATTCATTCGGGCCACGTATGCCCCGGTTCGTCGTCCTCGATTTCCTTCGTAAGCTCTCCGACAGGCAAGACGTCCTTGAGATTTTGGGTACGGGCATGCAAACCCGCGATTTCACCTATGTCCTCGACACCGTCGCTGGCTTGCTTACTCTGGGACAGCAGGGTATTCGCGGAGAGGCATACAATATCGCCTCTGGTAGCTCTCATTCGGTGACTGACCTTGCGCATCAATTGCTGGCGATTCTCGATCTGAGCCAACAGACGAAACTTCGATATTCGGGGGATAGCTGGGCCGGGGACGCTCAGTATTGGGCGGTCAGTATCGACAAGCTCAAACAACTCGGGTACCGACCGCAGTTCAATCTTGGAGACGGGTTGTCTGAGGTCGTCGCCTGGTTCAATCACCGGGAGCCCCCCCTATGAGAATTCTCTTCATCGCCGAACCAGGAAGTGTTCATGCGGTCCGATGGATCAAACAGTTTCAGGACCAGGGATGGGATATTCACATCTTCTCCGCCTCGAAGAGCTGCGGCACACCAGCCCCCGATCTTAATTTTGGGACACTCTATGCCTGCGGCGATGTCGTCGTGCCAGCCGGAATGCATTTTGTGAGACTTCCCCCCGCCTCAACGATGGAAGAGCTCGCCACACTCACTGCGGCGATCCTCGATAGTGTCAAACCTGATATCGTTCATTCATTGGGACTGTGCGTGAACTGGGAGAATCGGGCTTTACCGGTTGCGCTCGCTAAACAGATTTTGGGAACTCGTGTTAGCAGTCCTTGGATCTACTCGAGCTGGGGGGCTGACCTCGATTTCTACGGGAGAGACCCACTCCATGCTCCTGAGGTTTCAGCGGTCCTCTCGCAAGTCGACTTCCATATCTCGGAATGTGCTCGCGACGAACTCCTAGCTCGGCGTTTTGGGTTTCAGGGGACCACACTGGAGCGACTTCCCGCATTCGGAGGTGTGACATGGCCAGGCGAGAACGACTTTGCCATGCCGTCTCAACGGCGTATGCTCCTCCTCAAAGGGAGGGACATTTCCGATGGAGATCCAGTAGGGAGAGCTTTGCACATCATCTATGCCCTGCTCGGGTGTGCAGATATCCTCAAGGGTTATCGTATTCGTGCTTTGCAGGTAGGGCCTGAATTAGAGGCATGGCTCCACCGGTTACGTGATCTTTCCGGGCTCGACATAGAAAGCGTTCCGCGACTCCCACAGCATTCTCAAATTCTCGACCTTGTCCGTCAGTCGCGAGCGTTTATCGCTATGACCGTGAATGATGGTTTACCGGGAAGCCTGGTCGAAGCTATGTCACTTGGGGCTTTTCCGATTCATTCTCGGCTTGAACCAATCGCCGAATGGATATCGAACGGCTCGAATGGGTTCCTTTTGGATGTTGATGACATCGCTGGGCTAAGCCGAGCGATTCGCCAAGCAGTCGTAGATGATGACCTGGTTGATCGGGCGGCAACGGCTAACGCCCAGATCGTCTTATCCCGACTCTCCGACCAGGCCGTAAGGCCCCGGGCCATATCCATATATCCCACCGTCCTTACCAACTGGGCATCCCGTTCGCAGATTCAGGCAAAGAAAGGCGATCTTCGGACTGCTGAAGGCACCTAAAACATCGGCTAAGTCAAGATGATATACCGCATCCGTCCCCCCAACCCCCAGGTAACGCCCACCATTTGTAGCCGCTAGAACCGCCCCATCGTTTCAGCAATGGGGCACCCATGAGGAGTATGAAAGAGATCGAAAGGGCTCGTCTTGAACTTGAGGGCGGTATCCGCCTCAAAGTGGGGAAACACGAAATAAAAGCGGTGCTCCCAGTGCTCCAATGAAAGGTATTTTACTTACGACACCGGTATACCTCTGCTTGGGGTGACCGATATGCGCGCCGGATTTGAGCGATTAAGTGCCGTGGTGCATGAGCGGACGAGCCGGTCAGTTACAAGTGGCGGACTATGCGTTTTTTTCCGGTGTCGAAAACGGATAAAGATTCACTCTTCGGACAACGACGGCTACATGCGTGGCTACAAGCGTCTCGAAGCTTGTACGCTTCGAGTTTCGGTCGCTGACGGGAGGGAAAAGATCATTGGCATCGATCTCGAACAACTCCTCTCTGGGATCGATATTTCGCAGATTATTCTTCGTAAAAACTTCGCACTCACGCAGTGAGAGGCGGTGACGCTCGTTCTCTTACATCCTCACGTCGCGGTCGGGTGAAAACACTGGATGTTTGCTGGCTCCCACGAGAGTGCCTTGCGCGCCGCGATCTTCCTCTCCATCCTCAATTCGTGCAGGCTCAATAAAGTCAACATTTGGCTCCATCTAAATGAGTTCCTGCCACGGCTCGCTCGAGACGAGGCTCCCAAGACGCTCCTACCCGGTCGCTGGGTACCGGGGGGCAAGGCTCGGGCTTGCGGGACGGATACCGGATAATCCAGGCAAGCCATAGACATTTTGGAGTGATCGACTGGATAGCAAGCATTCACCCTCGAGCCAAATGCATGGCTTGAGGCATTTGGATTCTCATCGCCTGAGGAGCAGCAGAGAGTCCACGAGGGGCTGGTCAG
Organism: Bdellovibrionota bacterium; assembly: GCA_044352465.1. Lineage (GTDB taxonomy): Bacteria > Bdellovibrionota_C > UBA2361 > UBA2361 > UBA2361 > JBILDU01. Next base: position 9,602 of record JBILDU010000066.1, on the reverse strand, counting down.
GCGTATCAGACTCCCCGAGCGTCCTGCGGCAGAGCGAAGACATCGTGATAAGAAACCGGTATTTAGGTCGGGACCAGCTCCGCACACAGGTATTCGATTTTTTTTAACGCCCTTAGCGAAAAGGGAGCCGGACATGGCGTCTCTCTCAGAAACGCCAAGTGCGGGTCGCCTTCATCGAATCTTTAATAGTGCTCATGGATACGGATCGCCTGGTTTGAGCTCGGTGGAGGATGGGGGATAAGACCGTTTCCCTCCCCCGGGGTTATTTCCGCCCTCAATGCCGAAGCTCGCAAACGCTTGGGGTTGCTAGAACGGATACCCACATTCTCGTTGTGATTTCGCACTCACGACGCACAGGTGTATCAGGCGACTCTGCTTACGAAACAAGCGCGGGTTAAACCGCTGCAATGATTGGTTCTGCCCAAAGTTGGACTGGCCTGCCAGGCACGACGCGTGAAACCGTAGCCTCGGTGCAGTGACAGAGGCCTCGTAACAGCGGGAAAGTAGCCCCGGTACAGCGGCAAAGCGGGAGGGGGGATTTAGCGGAATCCCTCGCTGAGTAGCGGCCATCTAATAAAAACCTAGTTTGCCGATAGGGGGTTATCGATGACTGCGAGCCACAAGCATGGGTTAGGAGCTGTTCCGACGCTCATGCCGGACAAATCGCCCAAACGCACCGTCCTCTTTCTCACCGGAACACGCGCAGACTACGGGAAGCTCCTGCCCCTCATTCAGGCCGTCGACGCCGACCCCGGGTTTCATTGCCGCATCTTCGTCACCGGCATGCACACTCTGAAACGGTACGGCTACACCGTCGAGGAGGTGTTCCGATCGGGGGTACAAGATATCCACGTCGTCAACAATCAATACCTCTCCGAGCCGATGGACTTGACCCTTGCAAACACCATCGCTTGCCTCGCCCGACATATCTCTGAGCTACCGCCCGACCTCCTCGTCGTCCACGGAGATCGGGTCGAGGCACTCGCCGGCGCGATCGTCGGGAGTATCCGTAATATTCCCACCGCCCACATTGAGGGCGGCGAGCTGTCCGGTACGATCGATGGAGCAATTCGTCACGCGGTAAGCAAGATGTCTCATCTCCACTTCGTCGCTAACACCGAGGCATATGACCGGCTCCTTCAGCTGGGTGAATCAGCTGATTCCGTCTTCGAAATCGGTTCGCCAGACATCGATGTCATGTTGTCAGATAAGCTTCCGCACATCGCCGAAGTAAAACGACACTACGCAATCGACTTTGACCGCTACACAATCCTCCTCTTCCACCCGGTCACGACCGACATCGAACACGCGTACGAACACGCTCAGGCTGTTGTCGATGCCTGTATCGCCTCGGGCCGACGTTTCGTCGTGATTTACCCCAACAACGACGAAGGCTCAGAGCATATCTTCACCGCCTATCGGCGCTTCGAGGGAAACAGGAATTTCAGAGTTTTTGCGTCGATTCGCTTCGAGTACTTTCTGACCCTCCTCCGGCACGCGGACCTCCTCGTCGGAAACTCCAGCGCGGGAATCCGTGAAGCGCCAGTGTACGGCGTCCCGAGCGTCGATATCGGCAACCGCCAAGCCGGCCGCTTCCATCACTCCTCGATTACCCATTGCTCACCCAATGCAATCGCAATTCAAAACGCGATCGACACAGCCATGCGCCGGCCGACCGTGCAGAAAACCCTCCATTTCGGCGAGGGAAATAGTGCGAGGCGATTTATGGAGGTTCTCCGACGTCAAGAGCTCTGGAATATCAAAACGGAGAAAGCGTTCATCGACATCTCAAGGTTACAATGACGAAGCTCCTCGGCATCATTCCTGCTCGCGCTGGTTCGAAGGGTATTCCGCACAAAAATACCACCCCTGTCGGTGGCGTACCACTCGTACAGTACACCCTTGCAGCTGCCTGCTCTGCCGCCATCTTCGACGAGATAGTGGTGACCACTGACTCACCGGCGGTCGCTCGCATCGCCGCCCATTTTCCCGTCCGCGTCATCGAGCGACCCGTCACACTCGCAACCGATGACGCGCGCTTGGAAGATGTCGTGGTCGATGTGCTCCGTGGTGCTCGTGATTCCACTGCCTTCGTTCTCCTTCAGCCCACCTCACCCCTCCGAACAAGCCACCACATTACCGAGGCATGGACTCTGTTTCGAGAGCGCCCAGTCGGTTCGGTGGTCAGCGTCTGTGAGCTCTCACATCACCCCTACAAAAGCCTCACCCTAGCCGGGGACATGCTCTCTCCCGCGTTCGGCTCCGACTACCTCTCGATGCCACGGCAACGGCTCCCCCTGTGTGTTCGACAAAACGGTGCCATCTATATCTGCGATGTTGTCGCCTTTGAACGCGAGCGGCGCTTTGTTGTTGAGCCAAGTCGCGCCTATGTAATGACCGAGCGAGACAGTGTCGATATCGACAACCACGATGATATCCGACATGCTGAGGCGATTTTGGGGGCGCCCGGGAACGAAGCGTTCGTGCCGATCGAGCGCCACGAAGCGCCACACGCGCTCGATGTGTGATTGTGTGATCCGCTGGTTTAAAGCTACGATGAACTGAGAGGTTCCGAGTTTTCGCCCGCGCAACTGCGCCCCCAAAAAGCGCTCCCAGAGTCAACGCGGCGATTCTTGGGTGACTAGGTGTCGTGACGCAAGAATCGTCCGACAACCGTGGCCGGCGGATTCAATTTGAGTTTATGCGGCTGTAATTTCTTTTGCTGTATCGTTGATCGGAAAATGTATTGTCTAGAGAGGAACTCATGGCCCCGCGCTTCTCAATCGGCACTCGAGAAATCGGCCCCGAATTTCCCCCGCTCGTTATCCCGGAGATCGGCATTAATCACGGTGGCAACCTAAGCGTCGCCAAGGCGATGGTTGAAGCTGCCTGGCGCGCCGGCGCTGAGCTGGTAAAACATCAGACCCACGCAATCACCGACGAGATGAGCGACGCCGCCAAAAAGGTTCTCCCCGGGAACGCCGATATCTCGATCTACGACGTTATTTCGAATGCGGCGCTTAGCGAGGACGACGAATTTGAGATGAAAACATACGCTGAGAGCCTCGGACTGATATTCCTCAGTACGCCGTTCTCTCGCTCAGCGGTCGATCGTTTGGAGCGCATGGGCGTCGAAGCCTACAAGGTCGGCTCCGGAGAGTGCAATAATATCCCCTTACTCAAATACATCGCCTCCAAGGGAAAGCCGATGATCTTGAGTACCGGGATGAACGACCTAGCCTCCGTGCGTGCCTCGGTTGCAGCGATCTCGGCGTATGGTGTTCCGCTGGCGCTCTTACATACGACGAATATCTATCCCACCCCCTTCCATCTGGTCCGCCTCGGCGCCATGGAGGAGCTCCGCGACACCTTCCCTAACCTTGTCGTTGGATTGTCCGACCATACGACCTCAAATCACGCCTGCTTGGCGGCAACCGCGCTCGGAGCATCGATCCTGGAGCGTCATTTCGTCGATACCAAGACCCGCGTCGGCCCAGACGTCAGTTGCTCGATGGATCCAACGGAGTTGTCCCAATTGATCGAAGGCTCAGCGCTCATCGCCCAGATGCGGGGCGGCCGTAAGGTGGCGGCGGCAGAGGAGGCCCCCACCATTCGATTCGCCTTTGCGACCCTCGTCGCCCTCGAGGATATCGCCCCGGGCCAACCATTTTCCGAAAAAAATGTAGCCCCGATGCGACCAGGCACCGGCGAGATCCCGGCAGCTGAGCTTGAGCGCGTCTGTGGGTGTCGGGCCACCGCACATATCCCCAAAGGCGCCCACCTCGCGCGGACCGACGTTACCTGGTAGGACGACGGAGGTGACATGCGCATCATCGCCCGACTTGATATCAAGGGGGAATCGGTCATCAAAGGTATCGCCTTCGAAGGACTACGCAAGATCGGCGACCCGAATGAGCTGGCAATCAAGTACTACGCCGCCGGTGCGGACGAGTTACTCATGATCGATACCGTAGCTACACTCTACGGCCGCCGCAGCGTATTTGAGATCATCAGTCGAGCTTGCCGCGGGGTCTTTATTCCGATTACGGTCGGTGGTGGCATTCGGTCGATGGGTGACGTCGAGCAAGCCCTCGCGTGTGGTGCCGATAAAGTGGCCATAAACTCTGAAGCCATCCGCCGGCCGGAGTTCATTTCCGAGGTCGCGCGCCGATTCGGAGCCCAATGTTGCGTCATATCGGTCGAAGCCAAGCGCCGGCAGAGCTCATGGGAAGCATACATCGAAAACGGTCGGAACCCAACGGGACGAGATGTCATCGAATGGTGCCGTGAGGCACGGGAGCGGGGGGCTGGCGAAGTACTCCTCACGAGCGTTGACCGCGACGGCACCCGCCGCGGCTTTGATCTAGATCTCCTGCGCGCCGTTGAGTCAACCGTCGATGTGCCGGTCGTGCTAAGCGGCGGTGCCGGCACCATTGATCACGTGAGGGCAGCTCAGGCCGAATCGACTTCGATGGCCGTCGCCCTCGCTTCAGCCCTCCACTACAACGCCTTCTCGATCGCTGCCTTGAAACAACACGTTGGGGACGAGCAACGCGCATGTTAGGTGTTGTTAACTACGGAGTGGGCAATCTACGGAGCGTCATGGCGGCGCTTTCGGCCGCTGGAATCGAATCGCTCGAGCTGATCGGCCCCGACGACCCGTTCGAGCGATTTCAGGGACTCGTAATACCGGGAGTGGGGGCGTTCTCAGTGGCGAGTCAGCAACTCTGTCACCCCAGCACGATCGACGCGCTCAAGCGTTTTTGGAGTCGGGGGGGCAAAAGCCTCGGAATATGCCTCGGGATGCAAGTCCTCTTCGAATGGGGCCTGGAGGGTGAACGCTCCCCCGGCCTCGGCGTGTGCGCCGGAACGGTCGAGCCGATCTCTCCAGAGCCGGGCCAACGGCTCCCCAACATGGGCTGGCGGCCGATTGAGCCGGTGCGCTCACATCCACTCTTCGCAGGGCTCGCTGTAGATGCTACATTTTACTTCTGCCACTCGTATCGATGCGTCCCCCGGTCCGAAGATATCGTGCTCGCGCGAACAGGGTACGGACGTCAATCGATCGTCGCCGCCGTGGCGCATGAGCACGCTGTCGGCGTCCAGTTTCATCCCGAGAAGAGCGGCGCTCGGGGGTTGGCTTTATTGCGGAACTTCTACCACTGGTGTCAGGAGTGAACTATGACAGAGACGTATTTCGGCTTACCCGCAGAGGTCCGATTTTGTCGTCAGTGCGTCATCTCCAATCAACGCCCCTCGTCCACCGTTGAGTTCAGATCTGCGGCTGCCGATACGAAATCGGTCATCCGATTCGACGATTCGAATCTGTGTGAAGCGTGCCGGTACGCTGAGCAGAAAGACCAGGCGATCGATTGGCGAGGGCGTGAGGAACACCTTCTCCGACTCCTTGACCGATTCCGCCGTACCGACGGCGGGTACGACGTCATCGTGCCGGGAAGCGGCGGCAAAGACAGCGCCTTTACCGCGCACGTCCTCAAATACAAATACGGAATGAATCCGCTCACCGTGACGTGGGCACCCCATCTCTACACCGATATTGGCTGGCGGAACTTTCAAAACTGGATCCACGTGGGAGGACTCGATAACATCCTCTTCACCCCCAACGGCCGGGTCCACCGACTTCTCACAAAAGAAGCGTTTCACAACCTCCTCCACCCCTTCCAGCCCTTCATCGTCGGTCAGCGTATGATTGGACCGAAATTCGCAGCGCGTTACGGCGTGAAGCTCGTAATGTATGGCGAGAATCAAGCAGAGTACGGCAACCGCGTCGAAGAGAACCAGGATCCGCGGATGCGCGCGGAATTCTTCGCGGTGGACGGCGCCAAAGACGTGCGACTCGGGGGACGGCCGATCCCGGAGCTTATCTCGAACCACCGTCTGCGGCTCGCCGATTTCGAGCCGTATCTACCTATGCAGGTCGATGATACCACGGCATGCGGCATCGAGGTTCACTACCTCGGATTCTACCTTAAGTGGGATCCCCAGGAGTGCTACTACTACGCCGTCGAACACACAGGTTTCCAGGCCAACCCCGAGCGCACCGAGGGAAGCTACTCAAAATACAGCAGCATCGATGATAAAATCGACCCCTTTCATTACTATACAACGCTCATAAAATTCGGCCTCGGTCGAGCCTCGTATGATGCAGCGCAAGAGATAAGGAACGGTAAGATCTCCCGCGAAGAAGGCGTTGCCCTGGTGCGTAAATACGACCTTGAGTTCCCCCAAAAGTATTTCCGGGAATTCCTTGAGTATATCGACACGAGCGAGGCGGATTTTCATGCGCGGATCGATCAATTCCGCTCGCCCCACCTGTGGGAACGGCGGGAGAGCGGCTGGCAACTACGGCACCCGATCTGGGCATCCGACTCGGATAAACGCTAGGGTTTCAGAGCAATCCGGAGGCCTCCTGACATCGCGGGCCGCGGTACACGGGGCAACCTTCGAGAGACGATGAGATCGACCATGCGAGACATCTTCAAAGGCGGAAAGATATTTAGACTCGATCCCGGAAAACTGCGGGGTCCTGATTTCTTCAAGAACAGCCTTAGCTATCGCCACCGAGCCATGCGAAAGTTTCGGGCCGTGCAGAAATCACCGCAGCGATTCCGGTGCCCCCTGTGCCGGAGCTCAAACAGTCCCCCTTACCTCTCCGATCGAGGGTAGCATCTCCTCGAATGTCAGCGGTGTCGGTTGGTATCCCCGGGTATCGACTTTTCGAAGCTTGGCCCTTACTCGCAACTGGGATCCTTTTTTTAACTGGGCTCCTTTCCGCAATCGTGCCGGTTGTTGGGCTTGTTTGGTGAGCCGCCGCGCTTATCGGGGAGACCTCAGCGCTTTTTGAACACCCTGTGTCTATGCCTCATCCATTAGCGCGCCATATCTTAGTCGTTTGTTGGGGGGTCTGGGCCGCTATCACGAACTCTGCCCCAAAACTCGAATAGCTGCTACGACGCGCTGCCGGCGAGGCGGGTACCATGGACTCGGGGCGCGAACCCTTACATTCGAACCTTACGGTGCCTCCGCTTTCGTCCTCCTCGTTGAGTCGCACATTGCTCTATATTTGTGGCTCGAGCTCGAGTATGTCAGTTTCGAGGATATCCTCTATGGCGGTTCCGCTCACCGAGCGGCGGAGATCATCTTGGGCGAACTCTACACTGAGTAACACCATGTCGACATCGTCAAGCGGGGGTCACCTCTCAGTCGGTATTTGAGGAGCGTCCACGCCGATAGCTACCGCCCAGCCGGTGGGGGAGACAAAATCTATCTGGGCGGAGCTGCGCGAGCGTGTTCGAGGCAGAGTTGTCTGAGACGCTCCCCGCTCCGACCATCCAACACCCCCCACTCAGGAGCAGCGCCGCGCTGTGCATTCTCCAGGCTACGTCGATATTCCGAATCGTGGGTAAAGCGATGTACCGTCTCTGTGAAGCCCCGTTTCGAAGTCACTCGCACGACCCCCCTCACCTGATTAAGATTCTCCATGAAGTCATACTGATAAAGGTCGTAGTTGATCGCCGGCACTCCACACGCAATCGCCCACCGTAACGTCGCTGAACTTGTGGCGACGTAGAGTTCGCTCAGCGGCACCAACCGTTCAGTCGGCCACCGCGAGTGCAACACCCCACGCGCCGCCAAGATCGGAGCAAGTTCCGCCTCGGCAGTTCGGGGATGGAGACGCGCCACAACGGTATACGTCGAGGACAATAGGGCGAGCACTCCCGCGATGTAGTCAACCACTTCACAGTGGCTCCTATACTCTGGGACCGAACGGTGGCGCTGATGAAACTGATCGGGGGGCACCGCCCAAACAAGCAACGGCTTCCGCGGATCGGCGCCTAATTCCTCACATAAGAGCCGCTTCCATGGAGCCTTCTCTTTCAGCCCCTCAGACATGATATCATCCACCGAACTCCCCACCACCGCCAGCTGGTCTGGGGGAAAGCCGAAGGCGGTGTAGAGACTCCCCATAGCGGGGCTCTCGAGCGCAATCGCTGCCGCGTTCCCGCTGTTATAAACCCACGGCTGGGGCGGCGCGACTCCGAGAAACTCGCGCGCCAAGATCTCTATCACGCCAAGTCGAAGATGCTTGGCCCCCTTATACTCAAACACCCAATGCGGATATCGAGTCGCAATGAAGGAGGTCAGCGGATCCCCCACGACTATCGGCGAACTCGCTTCGGCCACCTCGATCGGGGAGGGTAGCGTGAATGGAACGATGATCGTCCGCACCCCGCGCTCACGGAACACTTTTATGAAAGCAGCACTCTGATGCTCGAGGCTATCCTCGGCCATGACCACGAGTCCCGGTTCGACCCGCTCCGCGAGCGCCGTCGCGACCGCTTGCCACTGAAGAATCGTTTGGACACAACCCTCCAAATGCGCAAAGACCTCGGGGGGAATAGAGCGCCTCAGCGGAGCAAACGCCGCTCCAGCCGCCTCAAAGACTCGAGGGTCGAGCATCGGAGGCGGAGCATCACCCAGCGGGATACCATCCGGCCCCAAACTTTGACCCGCCAGATCGACACAGTGTACCCCCCGAGCGCGGCACTCGCTTAATCCAGCGATGAGCCCCGCGCGATGGCTATTGCTCGGCGCGACATCAACCGCCAAGACGATTCGCGGGAAAACCGCTTCGAGATGATGCATGACGCGCTTGAGCTCAGCGAGATGACCGAGTTCTTGACAGAGGAACAAGAGCGGTCGGGCCGACTCGATCCGCCGATCCCGCGTATCACCCAGCAACCATGGAGGGGTACGAGAAGGATTCGTCATACTCGCTGTGGCTTGAACATCGACTCGATGACTCGCATACAATCGACGCCCGCTGCCAGCGTCGGCAATCGATGCGGCTCGCCACGGAGCACCTTACCCAGCTCCTCTACCAGCGCGCGGATACCGGGCTTACATTCCGTATCCCACTCGGTTTGCGGCACGGTGGTCACGCGACGCTCCCCCTTACGCTGAATCCCCGCTTGCTCAAGGGGCTTGAGCTCAACCCGAGCCTCGGCTGTACACACCTGTACCGACCACGGACCCGGCTTTTGCCACAGTCCGAGGTACGTCGCCGTGTCCCCGGAGGAATAGCGTATGATCGACTCTACAAGACACGGCTCATACGGCTTGAAAGGCTGCGGCGTCGAAACGTCGACGACCGTCCCGCGGCAAAACAAATCGGCGTAGTCGATTAGATGGATCGAGTTGGCGTACATCCATGCGTCAACAACCTGCTTCGGCTGGCCCGCTGCGAGAGCTGCGTGTTGGTCCTCAGCATCTTGAATGATGACGGAGCGTGGTCCCACGGTCCCAGCCACCTCCGCCAGCGCTGCAGTGGTGCTTCCGTAGAAACGACGGTTCAGCGCGACGAACGCCGATCGCTGCCGCCGCTCGGCAGCCTCGAGGAGTTCCCCGGCCACTGCGGGAAGATACCCTGGGGGCTTCTCAAGCAGCGCCGTCCACGGATAATCGAATGCGGCGAGGGTGATGTCTCGCGCCGCCAGCTCGGGCACCGCGACGATAACCGCATCCGCTTCGGTCCGCGCATACAGCTCACCGACCGAATCGGCGACGATGGGCGTCCCATA
>JBILDU010000065.1:0-17725 GCA_044352465.1 Bdellovibrionota bacterium | reverse complement strand
TCCACAGCGGACAACGCATCGCCTCATCCCCGGTAAATGTATTGGCCGCCTGCGATGCAATAATACAAACGACCCGATTTGCATTTGCTCCAAAGTGGCTTTTCCAGATGTTACAGATTTCAGCTGAGCGCTTGCCGTACCAGTTTATTCTTTTGGTGTATCCACTGCCTGGTTGGCCCGAAAATTCAGCCACGCCTTGGGCCTCGACAAACTCTCCTTGTGAGAACGCGCCGTTCCATATCTCGTTCGAATACTCAAGAAATACGGGGAGGGAGGGGGCCAAGTTGTCACGCACGACCGTCGCGAAATTCGCCACGAACTCGTTCGTTGCCCGGGCGGGAAGGGTAAACCACGGGGCTTTGCCGGTCGTATTCGACAGCTCGACCATAATCTCCGGTGGTACTCCCCGTGGAGTAGAGTATCGGGAGTCAGCGGGCTTTGCGCGTTCACTCCACGCGGATACGGCTGAATTATTGGTCCGCATCCAATCCATGAAACGTAAGACCTGATAGGGCTCGAGCTGGGAGAGGAAGGCTGCGGAGAACCGATTGGTGGCGAGTCCGCTCTCATCGCTTGCCCGCACGAAGCGGATATTGCGGATGTAGTTCGCGGGGTTTGTCGCGGCGATCCGAAGGACGATAGGCCCGTTAGCGACGTTGACACTCACGACGTCGCGACCGGGTGCCGATGCGCCGACATCTTTGGTTGCTCCGAGTGCATACTCGATTGAGCCGCTGCCCTCGTAGAGGACGATAAAGGTGCCGGAGGGGAACTCCGCCGGTAAGTCCCACACCGTTGCCGCTTGAGTGAAGATGACGGGGCTCGCCGGCGCCGGCAGTGAGCGTACCCAGCCGTTGTCGTCGAGGTCGAGAGAGCCTCCCTCGCCGGTGTCGAAGGCGTTCCCAATCACACATCCCGGGTCGATTCCGACACGGCACTGGGTAATCCACTCGCGAGAGAAGAGAAATAGGTCACGGAACGGAAGCTGCGGTGAGTAGTCGTTCACCTCGTTCAGATTAGTACCGAGCCGAAAACTTGAGATGTCTTGAGCCGAGGCGTTAAGGGAAGAAAGGGGGAGGGGCGAGAGAATAGCCGCGCATACACCGACAGCTAAAGCGAGGAATCGAACCATGTCCCTTCCGTTGAGCGAGTGCGAGAGCTCCTTTTTATTGTAGGCCGGATGGAGCCGATTGCCCATCATTAAGTGGTGCGGGTCGTGAATGGGGGGACTTCAGCTCATGCCCTTTTCAAGGGGGTTTTTCATGCCTGTTCCATGGTCAGGGCGACGATTTCTCTCTTGAGTGCCTTCGAGCGCCTCCGCTCCGCCGCCCGGGCTGCTATTCGTGGTAGCCCCAGTTCCTGTGCTGCTATCGATAAATACTTCCTGGGTTTGCTTTTAGGCCGGTTACTTTAACCTAGTTAAAGAAAAGCCGTTGATAAAGTAGCATTATATCCGGCAGTTGGATTGAAGATTGAGACTTTCCCGACCTGGAGAGATAGGTTGGGACGGACCAGGGGGAGGGGAGACCAGGAGGAGGGTTGTCTTTTCCGATCGGCGAGGAATCTGATAAGGTGCCGCAGTGAACGACCATAGCAGGCAAAATTTCGTTATCGTGGCGGGGCCAAATGGTGCGGGGAAGTCCACGGTCGCTGAATTTTTGATGCTGAATAAGAATATATACACCTACCTTAACGCCGATATCATTGCGAAGGGCATGGCAGCTCAGTCTAGAGTTGGCTCTGACATAACTGCCGGGCGCGTACTTCTTGAAGAAATTCACGTCAGTCTTAACCGTCGGGAATCGATCGCTTTTGAATCCACGATGTCGGGGACATCTTGGAAAACAGTACTGAAACGAGCTCAAGATACCGGTTATGACACGACTATTTGCTACATAGCTGTCAGCTCTGCTGAGATATCTATTGAGAGAGTGCGACGAAGGGTTCTGGAAGGTGGGCATGATATTCCCGAGGACACTCTTCGGAGGCGGTTCGACCGGAGTATTAAGAACTTCATGACGAGTTAACGGCATCTATCGGACTATTGGTACTTTTTCGATAACTCGAGCGCCTCTGCAAAATTGGTCGCGTACAAAGAGCGGGGGAAAGGCGAGACGATACTCAACACAGCTCTCTGGAGTGGATATGAGCGACGATGAGCTAAACATGATAAGCGACCCGAAGATTCGCTCTCTCTGTGAGCTTTTGGAGAAGATGCCGGAGTATCTGGCAGAGCAGCGCCGTAAGGCTGCAGAGCGGGAGCGGTTTGTACGCTCCATATGGGAGAGGGCGATCCGCGATGCGGGGCTCATCGACCGTAAGTTTTACTGAGACCGCCGATTTCGAGACGGGTGCTGCTCCTGTCGGGCGGATCGAAAATAGATTCTACCTCCCATTAAAACGCGACTCCCACATCGTACACCGCAAGGTTTCGATCGTGGGTAAGAAGCGTTAAGTTTTCGCACTGAGCTTGTGCGATAAGGAGTCGGTCAAACGGGTCGCGGTGGTGAAGCGGGAGTTCAAAGACCGCGTGAGCGTGACGCGAGGTGATAGAGAGATGCTCAAACGGAGCCTCCGCCACGATCACTTCGAAATCGGGGGGAAGCTGAATCTTTCCGATCCCTTGCTTGATGCGAATCTCCCAGATCGAGGCGGCACTCACCATCACGAAGTTTTCCCGTTTCGATATCGTCTCCCGCGCGCTTTTTGTGAGGTCGGAGGAATCAGCGAGCCACCAGAGGAGGATGTGCGTATCGAGGAGATATCTCACGGCTTTACTCCAAGCGACTCTGCAATATCGTCTGGAAGTTCATCGAAATCGGGTGCGATCGTTATCTTTCCCCGAAGAGCGCCCGGAGTTCGAGCGCGTTCAAGTCCGCTGTAGCGGACTATCCGCGCGATCGGGACACCGGCCTTCCCGATAATCACCTCCTCTCCCTTCAGAACTTGCTCAAGGAGTGCTGAGAGCTCGGCTTTCGCTTCGGAGATGTTCTTGATGATCATGTTCATAAGTATAGTCTGGTCTGATCTGGTCTGTCAAATTTACTACGGATAAGTCCAATATTATTAACTACGTAGGTGATTAGGCTGGATACCCAAGCGTGCGCCTCTTCCATCGTTGCGGTAGTGTTATCAACCGAAGTGGGCCAGCGTTGCCGAGGGGGGAACACCGGGGGGCTGCTCGTCATTCACATAAATCGCTGCGAGCTAGGTGACGCGGAAACGATAGCGCGGGGCATAGCGCAGGCGATTCAGGGCTGCGAAGAACGAGGCTCTGAAAGCAGCCAAATCCACCGCGGTTGCAACGGTGACGTTTGGCGGGGTCGTTGAGCGAAGGCGGCGATCCGCTACACTCATCCCGCGGGCGTGGCTCTGGCCGGTGTCGACCCGAACTGCTGCGGGGGTATAGGTGAAGGCGTCTGGTGCGATCGCCGCAAAGACAGCGAGCGGATCGTAGAGGATTATTCCGGGAATACCCTCCTCCCGTTCGCCCCCCACGGCGTACGGTTCGCACAGGTGCATCAAGAAGGAACGAAACTCTGGGTCCTCCACCCGTTCGAGATCGCTGAGAGCAATGACAGCAGTATAGCACAGGTCGAGCGGAATGAGTGTGATCGGACACGGGCACTGCGCGAGCACCGCATCCGCTGCCTCCGGGTCGGAGAAAAAGTTGAACTCAGCTACAGCGCTTTTATTTCCCGGGGCAGTGATAGCTCCACCGAGGATGATGAGTCGGCTGCATCGATCGAAACACCGCGGGTCTGTGCTCAGCGCCTGGGCGATATTCGTTAAAGGGGCGAGCGCCACGAGTTGATAGGGGAGCGCGGCCCCACGAGTGAACTTATCACGCGCACTCCCGGCAGTCGGTATCGGAAAAGGGTCAGGCACAATTCGGCCGAGTCCCTGAACTCCGTGTGTCGATGCCCAAACCGGGGCTTGATTCGACGGCGCGGCGGCTCCGGTGTAAATCGGCACCGATTCATGACCTACAGCTCCGAGTGCGAAGGCGAGGTTTCGAGTGACGATATCGAGGGGGGCATTGCCCATGCAGGTGGTGCATCCAGCCACTTGCACAGCCTTCGATCCAAGGGCAAAGAAAATCGCCAGAATGTCATCGACGCCTGGATCGGTGTCGATCACGATTGTGGGGTTGCTCTGGTCTATCATATTTGACTACGCCTCCTTGCTGACCTCATTCATAAGCTCGATTACCGCTGCAAGTCCCGCCTGTGGGGTGGCTCGCGCAGCCCGTGCTCCAAGCGGGGAGCCGAGCTGCCCCACGAGAAAACTTCTCACCTTGCTATTGCCCTCGATACAATCGGCAGCACCGTCACCGATGATCCACGATCGCTCGATACCATAGCGAGTCAAAAGATCGAGGGCCATGCCCTTGCCCGCGACCACGGCGCTCCCGGGGTGCGCTATCGCGACCCCGTACGGTCCCCAGTTGGGATTGCAATCGAGGCTCACGCCGAACGTCTGAGCCCAGCCCTGCTCACGGCTTACTAACTCAAGTCGGGCGATGAATCTGGGGTCTCCAAAGCACGCCACCGAGGTCTGTCGGCCTCGCCCAAAGGCGAAGCGACCACGCAGATCGGGTGGTGAGCCACCAAAATCGACCGCCTCCATCGCGGGCTCCTCGGTGATCCCGTTTGCGCGGGCGATGCTTCGAATTTGCGTTTCGAGCTCCGCACGATTTGGTAGGGGAGTGAGCACCACGGAATCCCGGTCGGTGAGGAGTAAGTTCCCATTCTCCGCCAGAATCGGACCCCGCATACCGAGTTGCTGAGCGAGCCTCTGAAGGGGAATCCCGGGACTATCGGAACACAACCCCACCGCGACCCCTTGCCCTTGAAGCCGTCGGATCTCAGCCTTTAAGGGCTCCTCCGCCCCGGCAGCGATCCCCGACTGTCCGCGCTCGATCAGGGTTCCGTTCACATCAAGAAAGAGACACCGCTGTGGAAGGTTGGCCGCCCGCAGGGCCTGCCCCAATTCCTCTGCCCTGCGGGGAGAGGCGTTGGACCACGGACCTCCTTCACGGAGACCTGCTTCGAGGCGTTTGGCGACACTCTCAGCGGCTTCTTGGAGCGGCTGAGCGGCTTCGATACCATACCGCTCGAGAACCGTAGTCGCATCGGCACGCCCATCAGCTGCTGTTAACCTCACCCCAAATTCACGTTCGATAGCAGCAAAGAATTCGGCGTTGTAACGCAGAGCCGTGATTGAGAATGCTACTGCGCGCTCCGGTGGAATACTCGCTCGGTTCGTCGGATCGGCGAAGGGCAGGAGGTACGGCGCGCGGCCTTTCACTCCACCTCCGAGGTCGACCACACAGCCAGCACTCCCGAGGAGGAAATACCGCGCCTCAACTAACTCAACGCAGTCGAGGACCGACGCCCCCTCTGGGCCAACGAAGCGACATGCCGGAATAATCGGAATTCCTCGGCGAGCTAGCACAGCCGAATCTCCGACCTGAGAGAGAACGGCGATCTGGCTTACCCCAATGCCTATCGACTCGAGCGCCTCGACCGCACTTTCGAGAGTGCGGCAGGAGAAAGCGTGGTCATCGACGAGGCATATGCTCTTTATTCCGCGGCGCTCGAGCTGCGCGCGCAGTGCAGTGAGCTGCTCCTCGATGGTTGGAGCCCCCGGGCGTGCGGTCATCCCAAGCAGCTCTTTACCCGCGCTGTCGAATCGACGAGAGAGTTCGAGCCGGAAATCGCACCATGCATCCCCCGCGTTCAAAGAAACCGTGAAAAGACCGTTCGTATTATCGCGAAGCCTGGTCTCAAGGATACGTGACGGCAGCAAGATCACTTGGAAGCCACAGCCGTTGATTTGCCCCATGACCTTTCCGACGAAATCCTCGTAGAGCGGCTTCAAAGTGGGGAGTATCTCCTCAGGTCTTTTGCCAAGTTTTTCCCCAATACTCTTGATCCACGGCTCGAGCGCTCGCTCGGTGTCTACGCATGAGACAAAGTATTTACACTCGGGGTTGATCTCAAACGTCAGCGCTCGCTTAGCCGGCGGCAGCGGAGAGCGATTACGGGGAATTGATAATTGGGATAAGTCGGCTCGATCGCCGGGGCGATCCAAGCCGGGGTCGTAATTCGTCATACAGAGGTCCCTACAGCGCGGCTGGCGCGCCTGAATTCGTCCTCAAGGCGTGTATCAAAGACACCAACGCCAGGAGCGAAAGTGAAAAACGCGAAAATGAAAATGACTAGGATGAAAAACGGAAAAAGATTGTATCGCCTAGGCGCGGCGATGGTGGAACGAGCGGAAGTGGTTGAGGACGATGTTCGTCATCTCTCGTAGGTACCACCGTGGCTTCCCCTAGTCAAGACGGAAGCACCTGATTCATGTGCGGGGAAGTTCTCTTCTCTGAATCATCAAGCGGTCGTCGCGGTCTCGCGACTCATCGGAGCAGCGGTGGTCGGTCACTCGGCGCGAGAAGAGGCCGCGTCGGGGGTCAGAAATCTCCTCCTCGATCGGGTGTGCCGCTCGTGAAGGATTTATATTATCGTATCGTTATCAAGAGTAGTCTTTTGCTGAGTTAGCGATGAATGTATCGACCATTACACTGACGCTTGGTGACCGGGAGTTCCCTTTGCAGTTTCGCACCGATTCGGTCGGTGACAACGGTGTCATCACGCAGATTTTCAAGCAAAACGATTACCGGGTGGACCAGTGGCCGCAGGGGAGATGCTTGATCGAGCACTATCGCACGATAGTGAGTAGCTCGAAGCGTCCGCTGATTATCGATGCGGGGGCCAACATCGGGGCGAGTCCGCTTTGGTTTTGGCTCGCCTATCCTGAGGCGTTTATTTTCAGTGTCGAGCCGCAGCGGGATAATTTTGAACTTCTCGAGGCGAACACCGCGGTGCTGTCGCACAAGATTAACTTTTACGGCGCTATCGGGAGTGAGGAAGGGCGAGCTACAATCCAGGACCCGGGTTTCTCGGATTGGGCGTTCCGGACAACGCGAGTTTACCCCGGGGAGCTGACCGCTTTGAGCGACGAACCTTCCGCACCGACGATCGAAACGATCTCGCCCCGGGCGATACTCAGTCGGATCATAGGCGAAAACACCACCCCATTTATTTTTAAGATCGACATCGAGGGAGCGGAGGCTGATCTTTTTCAGGAGCCGACCGACTGGATCGACGAGTTTCCTCTCATCGTTATCGAACTGCACGATTGGATGTTTCCGTTTGCGGGGACGTCGAAGCCGTTTTTAAGGGCGATGTCAGCCCGTGAATTCGATTTCGTTCACCGGGGAGAGAATCTATTTTGCTTCAATCGGGCGCTCCTCAGTCGCTATCAAGAGTGAGCGCTATTTATGCCTCAGGAAGATGGCTTTGCCGACGGATATCGGAGCGACGTTGTGCGGAGCCACGACGGCCCTGAGCCGAATAGTGCCTGGTGCCACAAGTTCATTCCCCTAGTTTTCAGTTTGGGATTGCGCTTCTGTTCGCGCTATTCCAGGTGCGAATGAACGTTTGCAATCCTGAACAAAGGACAGGAGTTCATTTTTCCCCAACCCTGCTCGTTGACGCGCGGACTCGTTATTGAGCGACGGATTGCATGAGTCGCACGATCCGGCGAGGGCTGGATGTCCAAAGAGAAGCCCCGTCATGAAGGTGAGAAGGCGGTTGTTGGGATTTTTCATAACAGTTCATCGGTTACTCGGTGAGGAGGTCTCCACCGGGAGCATTCCTAACGAGCACACGCTGGAGGCCGGGTCATGGGGTGTCTCTGTTGTTGGTAAACGATACGGAGGTCATGTAAGTCAATGGGGTCAGATGCGGAATTGTTGAGGTAGAGACCATAGAAAATGGCCTAGAACGATGAGTAGCGTATTCAAGACTCGAGTGTAGAGTTCTGAGTAAGCTGTTCAAAAGATAATAAGAGCCATTCATCTCTCACGCTGTGGCCCAGGGGGGGGGCCGGGCGCGCTCCTGTGAAAGTTCGGCATCCTTCCTCAACGGAGCTAAGATTCTGCCGGTGTACAGGGTTGGATACGACGTATTTTTGGGACCAGGGGTCGATAATCCTCTTGGTAGGGTGACTCTTCTCGGGGTAAAATCCCGGAATGGCGATTAGATCCAAATTGTTCCTGATTTCTCTGGTAAGTATTTTTATCTCCACCGTTGTTGTCGCGGAGCCCTCTGGGCGGCAGCGTGGGGGACGTCGATGCGGTTTTGAGCCTCGAAGCCCCCGGGAGATGGCTATGATGGAGGCGCGTGTCGCTCTGGCTGAGACGTTTTCGCCAGCGGTGAGCGCGGCAGCACCGATCAATATTCCGGTCGTTTTTCACATCATTCAGTCGTCGGATGGGGGTAACGAGGCGACCTCGGGGAAAATTGCAGCGCAGGTCAGTCTTTTAAATAGCGCTTATCGGGGTAATTTTAGGTTTTCCACGTCGGCTATCAATACGGTGGTAAACGATGCGTGGTTCGAGCTTCAGCTGGATTCAACAGAGACAGAGGCGATGGTCCAGGCGCTCCGGGTCGGCGATGCCCGAACCTTAAACGTATACGTTCACGAACCGTATATTGAGGAGCCGTCGGACGTTTTGGGGGTCGCCTCGCCCCCCAGCGACTATCGAGAGTATCCGCTCTATGACGGGGTGTATCTGCACCACACGACCTTACCGGGAGCTTCTCAGTCGCGATACAATAAGGGAAAAACTTTGGTTCACGAGGTCGGGCATTGGCTTGGCTTGTTGCACACCCATGAGCCCCCCCGCCCGGATTCACGCATTTCATCGACGAACAACGGGTGTCGTGGCAAGGGGGACCGCGTCGCCGATACCCCGGCGGAACGGGTGCCTCATTTTTCCTGTCGGGCGACCGATTCGTGCCCGCAGCAGCCCGGGCTTGATCCGATTCGAAATTTTATGAGCTACACCGATGATCTCTGCACCCGTAGCTTCACGAGCCAACAGAAAAAGAGGATGCTGACGATGTACCGGCTCTATCGTCAGCCGTAGTTGCTGCGAAGCCGCCCGGGGAGATCAGCTTGAGGCTTCATAGTGCCGCTTCTCGTCGGTATCAACGATCATCGTGCCGCAGCCCTCATTAGAGAAAAGCTCAAGCAGAAGGGAGTTCTGGCGGGTGCCGTCGACGATATGGGTGCGTGAGACACCGCGCTGCACCGCTGATATGCACGCCTCGATCTTGGGGAGCATGCCATCTTTAATGACTCCGTCTTTGACCATATTTGAGAGCGATGCGATGTCGGTGTAGGAGATGAGGCTCGTTGGGTCTTTGATGTCACGTAGAAGTCCTGGGACGTTCGTCATGAGAACAAGTTTCGCCGCTGATACTGCTCGAGCGAGCTCAGCGGCGATGGTGTCAGCGTTGATATTGTAAAGAGCACCGTCTGCGCCGATTCCGAGGGAGCAGACCACCGGAATATAGTTTTGCCCTAAGAGTGTCTGTATGAGGCTCGGATTCACGACCACGATTTCACCGACGTGCCCGTAGTCGATGGTAACGATTTCGCCCGACTCCGCCTTTCCCCTTGTCGGCGGGCGCTTTTCGGCGATGATGATGCTACCGTCAGCGCCCGAGAGTCCGACCGCGAGCGCGCCGTGGGTCTTTAATGCTGCGACGATATCGGTATTGAGCACCCCCTTGAACGCCATCTTTGCCGCCCGTAGCGTCGGGGTGTCGGTGATACGACGACCAGCCACTTTTTTAGGTTCAAGCCCGAGCTCACCGAGAAGTTCGTCCATCTGGGGGCCACCGCCGTGGACGAGCACGACTTTAATACCCATGTGATGAAGGAGGCTGACCTGTTCGGCGATCCCGGCAAGATAGTTCCCGGAGCAGATCTCTCCTCCGATCTTTACGACAAATGTCCGCCCAACGAACTCTCGAACGTACGGTAAGATCTCGGTTAAGGCTTTCATCCGGTCCATCAGTCCCCCTCTTTGATCTACGATAGATACGATGCAATCAATGCTTTGGCCACATGGAGTCGACACTCCGCCTGATCGAAGACGATCGACTGAGGAGAATCCATCACCTCGTCTGTAACCTCCTCTCCCCGATGAGCGGGCAGGCAGTGCATAAAGGCGGCTTCCCGCGATGCAAGCCCCATGAGATCCGCGTTCACCTGATAACCCACGAAAGCGGCGCTCCGTGCCGCCTTTTCCCCTTCTTGTCCCATCGAGGTAAAGGTATCGGTGTAAACGACATCCGCACCTCGTACTGCTTCCGCAGGGTCGTGAACGGCGGCGTACGTTGCACCACTACCCCGGGCGAGATATTCCCCCACCTTATGCTCGACCAAGGGGATTTCATAGCCCCCCGGTGTCGCGATACGAAAGTTGATTCCGCTTATCAGGCAGATCTGCATGAGGGAGGTCGCGACGTTATTTCCGTCGCCGACAAAAGCGACGGAGATATCGCGCGGATCCTTTTTCACCACCGATTGGATCGCCATCAGGTCGGCCAGCGCCTGGGTGGGGTGATGTTTGTCGCAGAGCGCATTGATAACCGGCGTACGGACGGCTTGAGCGATCTCATCGATCACCTCGTGATGATACACCCGCGCGACGATGAGATCGCAAAAACGCTCTAAATTACGCGCGATATCGGGGATCGACTCGCGACCCCGCTCGTTACCACCGCTCGCGAGGATCTGGGAGCTCGACAGGAATATCGGCTGGCCCCCGAGATAGTGGGTCGCGACCTCAAAAGCGACCTTGGTTCGCAGCGAGGGTTTCTCGAAGAGGAGGGCGACGACCTTCCCATCGAGGACATTTTCGCGCCGTACCCCTTCCTCGTGTTTTCGCTTAAAGCTAAAGGCCTTCGTGAGCACTCGCTGGATATCGAGGGGCGTCAGATCTGTTACCCGGGTTAAGCTTCGTTCAAACATATCATTCCTTAGGCAAAAGCCCTCTCACTCGCGCGGACAAGAGCGGTTAAAAACTCATCGCAGTGAGCTTGAGAGATGGTGAGTGGGGGGATGAGACGGAGCACGTTGGGGTCCTCCGAGGAGCCGATGATGACCCCCTCCTCGAGGAGAGCAGGGATCAGTTTCTTCGCTTCGCAGTCAAATGCGAGCCCAAGCAGAAGCCCGATCCCCCGCACCTCGATAAGGTGGGGTAGCTTCAGCTCCTGAATCGAGCAAGCGAGATAAGCCCCAAGCTCTTTAGCTCGAGAGGCGAGACGCTCGTTGATAATTACCTCAAGGCTTGCCGTGGCAGCGGCGCATGCGATCGGGGAGCCGCCGAAGGTGGCACCGTGTTCGCTGAGACCGATCTTTGAAGCTATGGTAGGGGAGAAGATCACCGCACCCATGGGCACTCCGCTCGCAATCCCCTTGGCGCAGGTGATGAGGTCCGGGGTGACACCGACATGATCACCGAAGAACGGTGCACCGGTACGAGCGAAGCCGGTTTGGACCTCGTCGAAGATAAGGACGATGCCGTTCTTGTCGCAGAGCCCGCGGAGATCCCGGTAGTACGCCGGCGCCGCCATCTTTACCCCGGCCATGCTTTGCACCGGCTCGAGAATAATCGCTGCGACATCGCTGTTCTCTCGAGATACGATCGCTTCGATGGCCTCGATCGAGCCGAACTCGGCGTGCACGGTAGCGGGGAGCATCGGGGGAAAGATCCGATATTTCGGAAAGCCGGTGATGCTCATCGCCCCGTACGTGCGCCCGTGGAAGCCGTGGATCATACTGATGACAGTGGATCTCCCCGTGTGCCGACGCGCCGCTTTGATCGCAGTTTCGTTCGCTTCCGCTCCAGAGTTACAGAAAAAGACCTGCGACATGCCATTGGCAGCGAAATCGACGAGCGCCTTGGCGGCGGTGGCGCGGGTTTGGTTATAGACGATGTTCGAGTAAAAGATCAGTTTCTCCGCCTGATTCTTTATCGCCCCGACGATGTGGGGATGGCAGTGCCCGGTGACGGTGACACAGTGGCCTCCATAAAAATCGAGATAGCGCTTACCCGCTGAGTCAAAGACATAGGCGCCCACACCCCGTTCGATCGCGAGTGGAAATTTCGAATAGGTCTTCAGTTGATAGGCATCCTCGATTGTCTTGATGTCGCTGAAGGTTGGTTCCATGAAACGCTCCGTTACGGGAAAAGGGGTGGGGAGAGAAGTCCCGTTGTTGGGGGGAGTCCACTCATGAGATTGGCGGATTGAATCGCGTTACCGCCGGCTCCTTTGACGAGGTTATCAAGTGTACTCACGATAACCGCGGTGTTGCCCGAGCGATGCACGGAGATATCGACGAAGTTAGAGCCCCGCACCTCGAGTGAGCGAGGTGTCTCCGTGCGGATCCGGATAAACGGGTTCATCTCGGCAAATTCGGCGTAGCACGACTCGATATCAGCTGTGCGATCGGTGAGGGGAACAAACGAGGTCGCAAAGATACCCCGCGAGAGCGGCCCGGAGATCGGGACAAAATCGATGGCGACCGGCCTCTCCCACTGAGATAGGGTCGTCTCGATCTCTGGGACGTGGCGATGCTTCAGCACCTGGTAGGCGCTCAACGACTCGTTTCTCTCGGGATGATGGGTCCTTGGCGTGGCTTGAGCACCGCTACCTGAGGAACCTGTCACCGCCGCGATGTTGATCCGCCCGTCGATGAGCCTGGCCCTTGCCAGGGGCGCCGTTGCTAAGATGATGCAGTGGGCGAAACAACCTGGATTGGCTACGAGAGTGCTTTGGGCGATCCTTTCGGGGCAGATCTCCGGAGTGCCGTAGACGGCTGTTTCAAGCAGCGCTGGAGCGGTGTGGGGATGGTGGTATGTCGCCTCGTAGGTTGCGGCGTCTAACCGAAAATCGGAGCCCAGGTCGATAATCTTGAGCTGAGGCGCTTGCGCCCGTAATTCGGCCGCGATGCGCATCGATTCGCCGTGAGGCACCGCCAGAAAGACGATATCAAGATTCGGGGGCAGCGTGCTGCAATCGGCGAAGGGGATGTCATAGACGCCGCGGAGCGCTGTGTGGACCGAGCTCACCGCTTTTCCCTGGTGCTCACGTGAGGTGACCCACGTGACCTTAAAATGGGGATGAAGTGCTAAGAGCCGGAGAAGCTCTAAGCCCACGTACCCCGATGCGCCGATGATCCCAACGTTCATAGTTCCCCAGGAAAAAGTTTTGCCGCGATCGCTTCGCCGAGAGCTGCCGAGTCCTTGATGGCGTTCAAAGCGCAGCGGCCGAGCTTGTCGTTGATAAAGCGCTTGCCCACCAGATTATCGGTCGCCGGTCCGCAGATGATATCGATCGGCGGGCATTTCCCCTCCAGAAACTGCACCGCTCCCCATGCGCCTACCTGATCGTTCGCTGAGAGAACATGGGCCCTCACATGCGCCATCAGTTGCTTATCGGAGAGGAGATTCATCACCCCGTACTCACCCATAATCCCATCCCCGAGTTCGAGGACGATGCAGTCAGGGTTCAGCGCCGTGAGGGCCGTAACGATTCCTTTCGCTGCTTGCACCACGTTGCGAGGGGTCGTGCAGACGATGCCAGCGTCGGTGAAGTCGTAGATAGCGGTGGCGCCGAAATCAAGCATCTCGAGGGTGTCGCGCCGAAGACTGATGCCGGAGAGCTTGGCGGCCGCAACTTTTTTACCCGAGTGGGCGAGTTGCTTCACGATCTCGCATGCGGCGCGGGTCTTTCCGGCGCTCATGCAGGTCCCTGAGACGATGACCAGCGGCGCTGCGTGGGTCAGCGTATCAGTCGGGTGGACCGGCCCCGAATGAATGCTCGCTTGCTTCCCGATGCGGTGCTGAAAAGACGGGAAATAAAGCACGGCACCCAAGACCTCGACGTCGATCGGTCTGCCGAGCTCGGGGTTGTCGCTCGTACAGCGACCAATAACGGCACCGAGGTTCAAGATCTGGAGCACGTCCCCCACGTGAAGCGATTCCGGAACCACACCGCTGTAGCCCTTGAGCGCATTGCGGGCGCCGAGCACCCCGGCAATCACATCGCCTTGACAGATTCGACTCATGCGGCCGGGGGTCAGCTCGACGGTGTTGTAAATGCTCTTCTCCGTCAGCGCCCGCACCGCGATAATGTAACCCTCCTTCGACACGATGTCGTCGGTGACCGTCACCTCACGTTGAAGGTTTGAATTCCTGGTCGAGGAAGCGATCTTATCGAGCTGTAACTTATTCATCGTTTCGAACCCTCAAGATAATCAGAGTGACTCTAAGCCTCTTCCTCGAGGCTTAAGACTCGCATCGCGCGAGCGGCGTCTTTTTGCTCAATAATCACCATAAAATCGGTCCAGCAGCTCATCTCCTCCCAGACGTTGATAGAATTGTCGGCGAGGAGCCCGTAGATAAAAGAGACGACCCCCGGAGTTGTTTCGATCTTCTCATCGAAGATCATGGTGAGCTGGGCGAGGTCCCCCGTGATCTTCTTTACCTTTCCCCGAAAGGTATCTTTGACGTCAGAGACATAGTCGGAGTTGGAGATTATCGTGATCACCTCCTCTCCTTCGATGAGATGAAAGTCGCCGCGATCTTTCTTGATCCTTTTTTGAATCTCGTATACCCGCTCGAAGTCGGACGGCTTCTCGACGATCGCGACCATCATTTTGTTTCGGAGTCGAATCTTGGCACGCTTGAGAAGGGTGATAATCCTCTTCTCCTGCGGTAGTTGGTTTTTTATCAGGGTATGCTGGCGGCGCAGAGCGATGAGGACGGCCTCAAACTTATCGACTCCACGAGTCTCACAGATAAGGCGCGCAAGCGCTGAATAGTTCACGAGGCCCCGCCGGAGACAATCCTTAATGCTCGGGTGCTCTGAGATAAAGCGTTGAGTGATAGCCATCATGCTCGACATAGGCGCTCCATTAATCAAAGATGCCACACCGGCTGGGCAGGGCAACCGGCTGAATAAACATTATGTCCGAAATGAGACAAATAAGTCTAGAAATGTCGGTGCCGCGACAAAATATCGAGGTGCTGCCTTGATCGACGCGCCCATCCGATGTGAGTCTAGAGAGACAGTTTCTTTAGAGGAGTAATTTCGATGAATACGTATCAGAAAGTCTCGTCGTACGAGGGAAAAGTCGGAGAAGTCAAAAAAGTCGTCTTGCTGTATTCCGGTGGCCTCGACACGAGCTGTATTCTGAAGTGGATTCAGGACAAGTATAACGCCGAGGTCGTGACTCTGACGCTTGACCTGGGGCAGCAAGTTGATGATCTCGAGAAGATCAAGGCGAAAGCGCTGAAGCTGGGGGCGAAAGCGGCGTACGTTCTGGATCTGAAGCATGAGTTCGCCGACCGGTATCTTGCTCGGGCGATTAAAGCGAATGGAACCTACCAGGGTGATTATTACATCAGCACTATCTCGCGGTATCTGATGGCGGAAAAAGCGATCGAGATCGCTGATAAAGAGGGTGCTGATACGATCGCTCACGGGTGTACCGGGAAGGGCAATGATCAGGTGCGGATCGAGGCAACAGCGTTAGCACTTCGGCCGAACATCAAGATTATCGCTCCGGTGCGGGAATGGGCGATGGGACGGGAAGAGGAGCTCGCCTACGCCCAGGAGCACGGGATTGAAGTTGTCCAGCGCCCGGATTTTCCATACTCCAGCGATGATAATATGTGGGGAGTGACCTGGGAGTCGGGCGAGATCGAGCAGATGCACGAGATACCGAAGACCGAAAAGTTTTTGACGGTGAGCGCGCTCGAGGATGCGCCGGAGAACGCCGAGATCGTCGAGATCGGATTCGTGAAGGGTTTGCCGAGGACTTTGAACGGCGAGGAGTTCAAGCTGGCGAACCTCATTCAAGCGGCGAACAAGCTCGGCGCAAAGCACGGCGTCGGTGTGCATTACATGATCGAAGACCGGGTGGTTGGACTAAAGATTCGCGGCGTTTACGAACATCCCGGGGCAGAGATATTAATCAAAGCGCACCAGAAGCTTGAGATGCTGGTGTCGACCCGGATGGAAAATGAGTTTAAGCCCTTGATCGATCAGAAATGGGCACAGCTCTGTTACGGTGCTCAATGGCTTGATCCTTTGATGGACGATCTTCATGCTTTTTGCGATAAGGTGAACGAGCGGGTGACCGGCACAGTGAAGGTGAAGCTCCATAAAGGGAAAGCCGATGTGGTAGCGCTGAGCTCCGAGTATGCGCTGTACGACTCGAAGCTCGCGACTTTCAATAAGGATATGTCGTTTAATCAAAACTGCTCACCAGGATTCATTGAGGTTTATAGCCTTCAAATGAAGCTCGCGCAG
Organism: Bdellovibrionota bacterium; assembly: GCA_044352465.1. Lineage (GTDB taxonomy): Bacteria > Bdellovibrionota_C > UBA2361 > UBA2361 > UBA2361 > JBILDU01. The sequence continues at coordinate 1,484 of JBILDU010000065.1, read as the reverse complement.
CAGATGAAAGCGAAGTTGGCGAAGTAGCGTGAGGGAAAAGGCGCGATGAAGCTGTGGGAAGTCGGTGCTGGAGATCAAAGTGACCAGGCGCTGCTCGCGCTCGTCGAAGAGTACACGGTCGGGGAGGATTACCTCATCGACCGTGTGCTTGTGCCCTGGGATTGTTACGGCTCCATGGCCCACGGGGTGATGCTTGAGAAGATCGGGGTTTTGAATGCTCGCGAGCTTGCCGAGCTTGAATCGGGTCTCACAGAGATCGTAGCGCTCCACCGTGCGGGGAATTTCAGGATTGAACGGAGCGACGAGGACTGCCACACGGCCATTGAGAACTATCTCGTTCAGCGCGTTGGTGAGGTCGGTAAGAAGGTTCACACGGGCCGGTCGCGTAACGACCAAGTGCTCACAGCAATGAAGCTCTATATGAAGGTAGAGCTCTTCGATCTCGCGGCTCAGGTTGGTTCCCTCGGTGGGGCGCTGCTTGAGTTTGCGATGAGTCATCCGGTTCCGATGCCCGGCTATACCCATTTGCAAAAAGCGATGCCGTCCACCCTAGCCCTATGGGCGGGCAGTTTTGCGGAGGGGGTGTGCGACACGCTTCGATATTTGAGCGATACGATAGATCTTATAGATTCCTCGCCGCTGGGGAGCGCCGCCGGCTACGGCGTCATCCTGCCGCTCGACCGCGAGATGACAGCCGAGCTTCTCGGGTTTGCGCGGGTCCAGCGTAACGTCATGTACTGTCAGAATATGCGGGGACGAAATGAGGTCCTCGCTCTTGGAGTCCTGACTCATCTCGCGGTTGACCTTAATAAGATGGCGACCGATCTCCTATTTTTTTCCCAAGGTGAGTTGGGGTTTGTGAAACTCCCCGCCGAGTTCTGCACCGGCTCCTCCATCATGCCGCAGAAGAAGAACCCCGATGTTCTTGAGTTGATGCGGGCCAAAGCCAAAGAGGTCGTGGCTCTCCAGAGTCAAGCGCTTTTGAATGTGTGCGATCTACCTTCGGGGTACAATCGGGATTTTCAGCTTTCAAAGAAGCCGTTGATGCGTGGCTTCGAGTTGGTGGGCCTCTCGGTGGCGTTAGCGACGCGACTCATTCAGAAACTTGAAGTTGATGCGGCGCGGTGTCGCGCGGCGTGCACCCCGGAGCTTTTTGCTACCGATATGGCCTATGAGCAGGTGAAGGCGGGGGTGAGTTTTCGTGACGCGTACCGGGCGATGAAAGCGGAAGGTGCGCACGGTGCCGCGCTTGATCCCATGCCCTATATTGAGGCAAAGCGTTCAACTGGGGCTCCGGGCAATCTGGGCCTCGAGGTGACAAAGGGCGAGCTTGAGCGCCTGTCGAGCGGGTTGAAGTCCCAGGGGGCGGTTCTGAGGGGTGCGTTAGGGCGACTTCTGCCACAGGTTGGTTAGTACAGCAGACACACCGCGGGCTTTTTCGGGGGGCCCTTACTCCGCCCGCACAATCTCCGGCGGGGGAGAAA
>JBILDU010000147.1:0-5399 GCA_044352465.1 Bdellovibrionota bacterium | reverse complement strand
CATTTTTAGGAGGTTCCCGAGTCCACCGCCGCCCATGCCTTTCATCATTCCGCCGAGGCCCATACGGGAGAGGTTGCCCATCATCTTCTTCATCTCAAGAAATTGCTTGAGCAAACGGTTGACCTCTTCAACGGTAGTGCCCGAGCCGCGTGAGATCCGTTTCCGCCGCGAACCGTTGATGATACCCGGATTGCGCCGCTCCGTTGGTGTCATCGAGAGAATAATCGCCTCGACCCGCTTCATCTCTTTTTCAGCGGCCGCGGGATCGATATTCTTCGCGAGTTTATTGAGCCCGGGTATCATCGAGGTGAGCGAGGAGATGCTCCCCATACGTTTGATCATCCCCATCTGCTGAAGAAAATCGTCGAGTCCGAACTCGTTTTTCTTCATCTTTTTGTGCAGTTCAAGGGAGTCCTCAAGGGAAACCTCTTTTGAGGCTTTCTCGATGAGGGTGAGAACATCACCCATACCGAGGATACGCGAGGCCATTCGCTCGGGATGAAAGACCTCGAGGCCATCGAGTTTCTCCCCGATACCGATAAACTTTATCGGGCGACCGGTCACCGCGCGCATTGAAAGCGCCGCCCCACCGCGTGCGTCGCCGTCGAGCTTGGTGAGAATCAGCCCATCGATCTCAAGCGCTTTGTCGAAGCCTTGAGCCACGTTGACCGCCTCTTGCCCGGTCATTCCGTCAGCAACGAGGAGGATCTCGTGAGGTTGCACCGCATCGGAGATTTCACACAGCTCGTCCATGAGTTCGGTATCGATTTGGAGCCGGCCGGCGGTGTCGATAATCACGGTATCGAATCCTCGACCCTGCGCGGATGCCACCGCTTGTTTGGCGATGTCCACCGGGTCTTGCTGAGTGTTCGATTCGAAGACCTCGAGGTTCAGTTGACGCCCGAGAGTCTTGAGCTGCTCGATCGCGGCCGGTCGGTAAACGTCGGCGGGCACGAGCAGGGGACGCCGTTTGAGCTCGTCGCGAAGATAGCGCCCGAGCTTGCCAACGGTGGTGGTCTTGCCAGACCCTTGCAGTCCCACGAGCATAATGATCGCTGGAGGGGCGACCGAGAGGTTGAGCGGTGCGGCGGCGTCGCCCATGGTACGCACGAGCTCGCCGTGAACAAGTTTGATAACCTGTTGGTCCGGGGTGAGGCTTTTGAGAACCTCTTCGCCCACCGCTTGCTTTGCCAAGTTATCGCAGAAGTCTCGGGCGACTTTAAAATTGACGTCAGCCTCGAGGAGCGCTAGACGCACCTCTTTCATCGTTGCTTCGACGTCTTGAGGGGTGAGGGAGCCGCGTCCCCTAATTTTTTTTAGGGCACCTTCGAGCTTGGAGTGGAGTGTGTCGAACATCGTACCGTCTCTTCACGCGCGCCGACAGGCCATGGCAGGGGGCACACGGGGCATGGTTATGAAAACGGTAGTATAGGGGATGCCCCCTGAACGATCAATTACAGAGGGGGGCAATTACAGAGGCGGGGAGCCGATAAAACCGCAAGGAGGCCCTTTCGGCGCGGCGATATTGTTCCGGCTGGGCAGTGTCAATCCCCCGAGGTCGTGGGCATCACCTACTGGAGCTTTAAAATGGCCCGCTCGCCGAGTTGCCCGATCGAATCCAGAGCCTCAGTCGGCTCCGCGGTGATATTGAGTCCCATCGCATCAGCGAGGTCAAACGCCTGGTCAAGTGCGCGGACCGTTGATGAGGCCGCCCGGGTGTTCTCGAGGGCGATCTCTTGGTTGGTGAGGAACTTTTTGACGACATCGCGAGACTCGTTGAGCCCGTCCTTGATGCGCTCGATCCTTTGGCGGGTAACCTCGACCGCTGTTTGCGTCCGTAAGATCGCCTCCTTGGTTGAGAAGTCGACTTGGCCGAGAGCGAGCTCGGTCGTCAGTTGCTCCGGAACAAGGAACTCGAGGGTGCGCCCCAGGGTACGTTCAAGTTCCTCGCGCACGGCTTGGTCGAGGGTCCCACCGACCTGCGGCGGTGGAGCGGCAAAGGACCTGTCGCGAAGGGTCTTCACCGCTTCGAGCGCTTCGGTTTGCAGCGCCGTGCGGCGATTCGAGGACAGGCTCTCGTCGGACATCTGAGCGGCCAGGCCGGCGACGAGCCGCACGATTCCGTCGATATTATCGGTTATCTGTTGGGCCACGTTAATGACACCGATGACCTGGTTGGTGGCGCTTAATGTCTCGGTCCGCTCCTCGGTCGAAGAGGGGAGCGCCACGCGCACGTCAGGGTCACCTTGCACCGGTTTTACGGCGGTGGTGGCTAGTTGATGTATCGGTCTCTGAAGTCGGGGGGCGGAGTCAGCCGGCTCAGTTACGCGAAGCGAACTGGTTTTTGTTTTAACTTCCATACCGCTGCCCACATCCGTGAAGGCTCTATCGGTCTATCCCTGCGCGAGCGCTTTGCGGGTGTGGTCTCCAAAAAAAGTTTCCTCAAGGGATGTATTCGGAGGAAAGCGCTCGCGAGCTTAAGCACTTTTTAAAGACGGCTTTCTCAGATTCGCGACACAGGTTTAATAGGTGCCGGAATCGATCCAATCATCGGGGAGCACGACATCGAGATCGACCTTCTCGATGAACCCTTTCGTCGGACCCGTTATCTCAACCCACCGCTCGCCGCGGGGAGTGCCACGAATCGCAGCTCCGGCGGCGAGTTCGGCCACGACCTCGCTCCCCCGATCGGGCGAGGCGAAGACGGGAGCGATCGAAGCGGCGATCACCCAATCGAGCGGCTCGCTGGTTGGGGCTGAGTCGGGGATGTCGACCTGCGCCGCCGTGCGAGAAGGGCTCGGGATAGGAGCTGAATCGCCCTGTTTCGGGACGTTTTTTGAGGCGTCGTAACGCTCTTGGGCGCGACCGAGGAATGCTTCTAGTTGGATGAAGCGGTCCTCGGTTGACGGGTGCGAGGAGAGAAACTCGAGCGGTGCACCGCGGAGCTCCGGATCAAATTGAGCGCGCCGCCAAAATTCAATCCCGCTTGACGGATCGAAGCCGGCATCAGCCATGAGGAAAAGTCCGATATGGTCAGCTTCCAGTTCGCGGCTTTGGCTGGTCGGATTGATGAGTACCGCCTCGATCGCTGCTTCGACCAACGAGCTCGCGATATTGGCGAGCGGCCCACCCCCCCGCGAGCTGACCGTATGGCCGGTGACTGCTCCGGCGACCCCCGCAATCATCCGGCTTACCTCGGCGTGCGGGTCGGGGGCGGTGTGCCCCGCAAGTACATGGCCGATCTCGTGGGCGATGACGGTAGCGAGCTCAGCGTCGTTGCGGATACTGGTGAGCATGCCGGTCCAAACGAAGATATAGTTGCCTCGCGTGGCCGCGGCGTTCTTAAGGTCATCCCCCTCGAGGACATAGACGTGCCACGGTTCGCCTCCGGCGTTCGCCGCGGCGGTAAGGCGGTCGGTGATCTCACGCACCCGCTCTATCGCTCGATCGTCTTTTGAAAGGGGATATCTTTCGACCAGCTCCGCGAGGACGGCTTGACCGTACTGCTCATCTTTAGCTGCCACTGGGGTCGGTGCGGGGATCTCTCCGGGAGGGACCGGGGGCCGGAGCGGGGCGCAGGCGGTCAGGAGAAGGGTGGCGAGAACAACCCTCAAAAATGGGCTTCGGCTCATTGTCGAAACGCTCCAGGTTATGCGGGCTCTCCGGCGTGCCCCAACGAAACGTCGCGCCAATGGTCGGCCGAGTATGGGCTCACTGTCCATTACATTATCCGGGTAAATTGAGCGAGAAACTTGAGGTAACTTAACGGGAGTCGGCGACAGACTATCCGGAGCTCCTCAACCGCTCGAAACGGTTGGCCACACTCCCACCGCTCTTTTCCTAGGGTGGAGAGTTGCTGCTCGAGCTCCGCAGCGGAGGCGCTGGGATTGAGGGGCACGACCTTGTATTCGATAGCATAGAGCCGCCCGACCTCTTGGGCGGCAACTTTCTGGACGTCTTCGCCGCTCGGCGCAAGCTCGTTTAACCGTTCCTGAGCCTCTCCGAGAGCCGCCCGAAGATCCGCGACAACCTTCTCCGACGATGGCGTACCGGTGTCGCATCCAGATAGCGCCGCCAGGATGGCGATAAAAGCAATTATTTTAACTAGATAGGAATGCCCTTGCGTTGCCATGGTCCAGCCTTCCTTTTTGATCGTTTTAGGCGATTATAGTACCCTCTTCCACTTTCCCGGTAGGTCAACGGCCCGCCGGTCCGTGGGCTACGTTTTCGGGGTGGGGTATGGTTCCGGGTAATTTTAAGATTCAATACGACGAAAGTGCAATCGCGGGGGCGATTAATCACCTCGGTCGAGAGATCGATGGATGGGCCCACCAGGTGCATGCGGCTTCTTCGACCGATCTGCTCACGATACCGGTCCTCCGGGGGGGGATTTTTTTCTTTGCCGACCTTGTTCGACGGATTAAACACTCCGTTGAGATCGCGCCGGTGAGCGCGTGGAGCTATGAAACGGGCGAGAACGTGCAGCGCGACTCGGTTGCGGTCGAAGATGGAAAAGTGGCGGTCGAGGGCCGCTCGGTTCTCCTCGTCGATGATGTGTGCGATTCTGGTCGCACCTTGGCCGAGTTGACCCAACGATTCAGAAAGTTAGGAGCGCGCGAGGTGCGTTCCGCGGTTCTCATCAAGCGTATTTTGCCCCACGAGACGTTTAACCCCGATTGGATCGGTTTTGAGTACAACGGCCCGGAGTGGTTCGTTGGTTACGGCATGGACGACTGCGATCGGTGGCGTAACCTGGGGTCGATTTACATCATTCAGAAGTAGTCGTTCACGTGACATCAGTGGCTTCCGATATCGCTCCGAGCGATGCACCGCAACGCGAGCTCGCGTACGCTCTCGATATCGTCGGGTTGAGTAAGGATTTTGTACGCCGTACTCGGGCGGGGGGACGGGGAGGCTATACGACCCTCAAATCGGCGCTCCTTTCGCCGTTTCGCCGGGCTACACCGGCACCTCGCCAAGTCACTCAAGCGATCCGCGATCTGACGGTGCGGATCCCGCAGGGGAGCTCCGTCGGTCTGATCGGCCGAAACGGCTCGGGTAAATCAACCTTCTTGAAGCTGATAACGGGGATTTATAAGCCAACCCGTGGCTCGGTCGCGGTGAATGGGCGTGTGGCTGCGCTCATTGAGCTGGGCGCGGGCTTCCACCCCGATTTTACAGGGCGAGAGAACCTCTTTCTCGGTGGGGTAATGCTCGGTCTCTCCCGTCGTGAGATTGAAGCTCGATTCGATACCATCGTCCGTTTTGCTGAGCTCGAGGGGGTCATCGATGATCCGGTGCGGACCTACTCATCCGGCATGTTCATGCGGCTGGGCTTTAGTTTGGCCGTGCACACCGATCCAGATGTGCTGATTATCGATGAGGTGTTAGCGGTCGGC
>JBILDU010000063.1:0-18138 GCA_044352465.1 Bdellovibrionota bacterium | reverse complement strand
GATAGCGCCGAGCGATTCGGGAGAAAGTCCTTTCAAAACCACCACCCGGCACCGGGACAGGAGGGCGCTCGTCAACGAAAACGAGGGGTTCTCTGTCGTTGCTCCGATGAGTACGATCGTACCGCTCTCGATGTGGGGGAGAAAGGCATCCTGCTGCGCCTTATTGAATCGGTGAATCTCATCGACAAATAAAACGGTTGGCTCGGCATGCTCTTTCGCCGCGGCGACGATCTCACGAACCTCCTTAACCCCAACCATCACGGCGGATATCTCAACAAAACGGCACGGGAAGGTTCGCCCTATCAACTTCGCCAACGTGGTCTTACCCGACCCAGGTGGACCCCACACGAGGAGTGAGGGGGGACGTCCCGTGCCGGCACGCAGGTAGGCAGTCAGCGCGGGGTCGATCTCCGTCAGCCCACGGTATTCGTCCCACCCGTGGGGACGTAATCGCTCTGCCAGGGGCGCGTCAGGCCGAGTTGCCGACTCTGATCGTGGCGGGGGCAGAGCCGCGGGGAATAGGGCGCTTTGATCGTTCACCGTTTACTTTCCCGTACCGTGTCCAAGCGCCTGAAGCATCGCGGCAGCATAGAGGTAGCCATCTCGAAATTGCGCAATTGAAAAAGATTCGTTGGGGGCGTGAATGTTATCCTCCTCAGTGGCGAATCCAACGAGCAACGGCTCTGCACCCGAAACCGCCGCGAGCTCCGCAACGATCGGGATGGAAGCGCCCTCCCAGATACAGACCACCGGCTGATCCGTAATCGATGCGATGACCTCGCGGGCCTTCTGGATAAGGGGTGAACGCGAGCTAAGGAGCAGTGCCGGCCCTCCGACCCCCTCTTCAGAGATCTCGAGGGTGAGCCCCGCTGGCGTGTGGCGTTTGAGATGATCGACGAGGAGACCGAGACACCGCTCGGGCTCTTGCCCACCGACGATGCGCGAGGTGATCTTCACCATCGCTGAGCTTGGGATAATCGTCTTGCTCCCCGGGCCGTCGTACCCGGAATGAATTCCATTAATCTCAATCGTCGGGCGGAAACCGCGTCGCTCGGCGAGGGTATAATCAGTCTCCCCTCCCACCGGCGGCACCCCAACCATCCCCACGTACTGTGCCGGCGTAAACAGCTCGATATTTGCGAGCTCCTTGTCCTCCGGAGCGATCGGTGCGACTCCGTCGTAATACCCGGCGACCGCGATGCGCCCCCGCTCGTCGTGGAGGCTCGCCACGAGGCGAGCCATCTGGGTCGCCGGATTCGGCGCGATCCCACCATGAACTCCGGAGTGCAGGTCTTTGGTGGGTCCCGTTAACCGGGCGGTGAGCTTCACTATCCCGCGGAGCCCCATCGTGATCGCGACCGTGCCCGGCTTAGGAGTCCCCGTATCGCACACCATCAAGACGTCGCCCTTGAGCTCGGGCCACGACCGCATCGCCCCGGCAATACCATCGCTCCCACTCTCCTCTTCCCCTTCGAGAAAGATCCGCACCGTGCAATCGAGGGACTGCGCAGCGATGAGGCTCTCGATCGCTTTGATAACGTAGAAAAGCTGGCCCTTATTATCCTCCGCTCCTCGGGCGTAGAGTCTCCCGTTGCGCAACGTCGCCTGAAACGGGGGACTCGTCCACAACTCCACAGGATCCACCGGCTGCACATCGTAGTGCCCGTAAAACAAAACGGTTGGCGCACCGGGTCTACCGATATGTTCGGCAAACACTACCGGCTTTGAAGAGGTGGAGAGGAGTCGGCTGCGCAGTCCGATCGCGGTCAGATGACGCACCAGCCACTCCGCGCAGCGGACACAATCACCATCGTAGGTAGGGTCGGTACTCACACTCTGAAATGCCAGCAACTCACCCCACTCAGCGATAAAGCGGGACTCGTGTTGGGCGAAGGTCGTCGACAGTTGGGCAACGTTCATAGCGATTCCGGTAGCGGTTTTTTCTATCCTCAGATAACGCCAGTTAAATAGGTGAGTTCACCGTTGCGCTCTTCCCTACCCCAGCGTACAAAGGTACGTAATTATAACAGATTCTCGCACGGTCCACCCGAAAAATACGACAATCGTCGTTCGGTAAACGGAGGGAACGGCTCGAACTTTTAACGGTCCAAACTCTACATAAGGATTACATCTATGAAAATGCGCGCGCTCCCCCACCTTTTCTTGGCGACGACTCTGGCGCTCGCAGGTCTGACGTTATCCGGATGTTCGACCTTCGGTTCAGGTAAAAAAGGCGGTGCCGACGGAGCGGGCGGGGGCAGCCTCTCGGAGGCCGACCTCAACGCGCAACGGGAGGGGCGGTTCGGCAGCGCCGGCATCCCGGCGGCCGAGGGAGAGGGCCCATTCCGCGACATCCGTTTCGATTACGACTCCTCGAGCATTAACGCCATGGCACGGGAGGATATCCTCTTTAATGCGGACGTGCTGCGGCAAAACCCCGGCCTTTCCATTCAACTCGAGGGACATACCGACGAGCGCGGGACGGCGGAGTATAATATGGCGCTCGGCGCAGCTCGCGCCCGGGCCGTTCAGGAGGTTCTGATGAGCCTAGGGGTCGGCGGAGCCAAGCTCGATACGATTAGTTACGGTGAAGAGGTTCCACTTGACTCGAGTGGCACCGACGAGGCCTGGGCCCGTAACCGCCGAGTTCACTTTTCCGGATTCTCCCCCGAGTCTGCTCAGCGCTAACTGAGCTTGCCCATACGGGTATGGGCAAGGTGGGCTACGAGTGGCCCCTCCCCACCAGACGGGCACGCCGGGTGCTCCTCTGGTGGGCTCCACGCGGCAGCTTCGAGTCCGCGAGCTTCGCGGCCCCCGACGGAGCATTTCGGGCGAGTTTCCAGGTGCTTACGAGCACGAGTACAGCTCCCCCGACGCCTCGTTTATTTGCTTCACCCCTCCCCCCGGGGTATACTCCGCCAGTCGAAGCGGCTTTTCATCCCGACCTTTCGCGACCCACTTCGACAGATGCTCACCCAGCAAAAAGATAATTTTCACGGGCGACGACATGACGAAGCTCAGCGATTCCCTCCTGATCGATACTCTCCCACTCCCCAGTGGTTTACGCGGCCTCTCGGCTGACGATCTCCAACGTGTGGCGTCTGAACTGCGGGACGAGCTTATTGATTCGGTGTCCTCCTCGGGGGGGCACTTCGCTTCGAGTCTCGGCGCTACCGAACTGACCGTAGCGCTCCACGCACTCTTCGACACTCCGCACGACCGTCTCGTTTGGGACGTGGGTCATCAAGCCTACATTCACAAGATGTTGACCGGTCGCCGGGGCGAGATGGGCTCGATTCGGAAAAAAGACGGCGTGTCGGGATTTCTGAAACGCAACGAGAGCGAGTACGACACGTTCGGGGCAGGTCACGCCGGCACCAGCATCTCCGCAGCGGTGGGGATGAGCTTAGTACTCCAGCGCGAGAACCCCGAGCGCTATACTGTAGCGATTATCGGAGACGGCTCGCTGACGGCCGGAATGGCGTTCGAGGCGCTGAACCACGCCGGACATCTCGGGCTTAAAAATTTCATCGTTGTCCTCAACGACAACGAGATGTCGATCTCCCCGAACGTCGGGGCGATCAGCTGGCTATTCTCCAAAGCAGTCACCTCGAAAGCCTCGACGGTGGCTCGGTCTGGCTTCAAAAACCTTTACCGGAAGGGCTACGTTCCGGAGCTCGTGTACAAGGCGATCGATCGAGCCGAGGAAGCGGCTCAAGGTTTCTTCGCCGGCCCTGCGGTGCTCTTCGAGGCGTTTGGATTCCGCTATATCGGGCCGGTGGATGGCCATAACATGGCGGACCTCATGAGTGCGATTCAGAACGCTAAGCAACAAGACGTCCCGGTCCTCATCCACTGCTACACCCAGAAAGGCAAAGGCTACGAGCCAGCGGAGGCGGACCCGATCAAGTGGCACGGCGTCAACCCGTTCGATCGCTCGAAGGGGGAGTTCGTTGGGGCACCACCGGCCGTCAAACCGCCGCCAGCCTACACCGCAGTTTTCGCCGACACGGTCATCGATTTAGCCAAACGGGATCCGAAGATCCGCGCTATCACTGCAGCGATGCCAGGCGGCACCGGTCTCGATAAGTTCCAAAACGCCTTGCCGGAGCAGTTTCTCGATGTCGGGATCTGCGAGCAACACGCCGTCACCTGCGCGGCTGGCCTCGCCTGCGAGGGATACAAGCCGATCTGCGCGATCTACTCGACTTTTCTCCAAAGGGCATACGATCAGGTCGTTCACGACGTGGCGATCCAAAACCTTCCGGTTGTGTTCGCACTCGACCGCGGAGGAGTCGTCGGCAACGACGGCGAGACCCACCAAGGTGTTTTCGACATCACCTACCTACGCAGTTTACCTCACCTTGTGGTGATGTCGCCGAAGGATGAGAACGAGTTACGCCATATGCTCTACACCGCGGTGCACCACAACGGACCGATCGCGGTACGGTATCCCCGCGGCAACGGTCTCGGCGTGGCCCTTGACCCCGAGTACAAGGCCCTCGAGATCGGCAAAGCTGAAGTAGTCGAACGGGGCACCGACGTCTTGATGATCGCGTTTGGCCCGCTCGTTGCCTCGGCACAACAGGTGGCGAAGCGGTTGCGTGAACAGAACGGGCTCTCCGCGACGATTATCAACGCGCGCTTTGCAAAACCCCTCGACACCGCCCTTCTTGCAGCCGAGATGCCCAAGTATCCGGTGGTCTGCACGATCGAAGATCACGTTTTGGCGGGCGGATTCGGCGGGGCCGTTCTCGAATTCGTTAACGATGCAGGGATCACCCTCCAGTCGACCGTACGCCGCTTCGGTGTCGGTGATGCGTTTGTTCCCCACGGTAGCCAAGCGGAACAACACGCCCTCAACGGGTACGATCCCGAATCGATCTATCGAGAGCTGGCAGCCCAGTTCCACGCCCATCCCCTCGCCGTTGCGGGATAACCTAGGGGCGCGTCACGAAGGATTGTGCATATTGAGGACACGGTGTCCTCAATTAAGACACTTAAAAACCACCATTCACGACTTGAAAGTAATACAATTCAAGGGGATAGACCGCGGCAAGACTCTTGCTCTTTCCTAGAAGCAAACACCCCCCGTAAGCGGATATGGGGTAAAGTAACGACGGGAAGTACGCAGTGAAAAAGACCTACGGCAAATCATCGGGCGCATTTTCAAAGAATTTCCTGAGCCTCCAGCTCCAGCTTGAGACCCTCCTCGAGGATGTCGGGGGCGAGCGCGCGGTCGAGATGCTCGACTCCTTGGCGCAGCTCAGTGGGTCGGAGCAAAAGGTGGTCTTGGCAGCGTTTGACCGCGTCATTAAGCGGATCGCGGCCGGCTCGGACCGACTGATCTCGAACGATGACAAACGGATGAAGGAGTTTGAAGAGGGTCTCTATTCGGACATCGTGGCGGCGATTCAATCGGCAACCGGGGAAGCCCCACGCGGCAAACTCATCGAGGTTCTCGATGGTGGCAAAACTCCCAAACAGGCGGATCGCACCCCCATTAACCTCGAGGAAGCCCGCAAGGCTCGCAAAGCCCGCTCTTTCTTCAATTGATCGCTACGACGTCTACGCAAATCCCTTAGCAGGGTCTTCAAAATGGGCTCCAGCCGAGCTTCAACACGGCGGTGAAGAGAGAGAGAGCTCCACACTCACGCGGCTCCAAAAATCGCGCCGATTTGTTAATTCGTAAAGCATCTTCACCGACAAGTGAGGTATCACTCCGTTTAATCTCCCGCGGGACAGATCGCGCGGTTCGGCGCAGTCAGTCATGCTGGAGAGGCTATTTATCCACGAGGTCGGAAAGGAACCGCGATGACGGAAGGTATCAAGGGAACCAAACCAGCCGCCAATCAGTTGCCCACGGCGAAAGAGATGACCCGTCGGGAGGAAGCTGAGGAGCCGGCCCCTCGCGAACCCGTGTTCGTTGATAAAGTCACCACTCGATCGGTTGAAGAGATTGCGGCTCGTGTAGCGGAAGCCACCGAGAGTATTCGGGAGATCGAGGCACGCGCGGCTGAGCCAGCGCAGCGGGAACCTTCACCGCGAGCGGCTGAGAGCGTGCCCCCGAGCGATGTCGGCGAAGCCTCAGGCGTACCGAGCGAGGGCGGAGTACAGGTGGCTGAGGTAGAAGATGAATCAGCGCCGATCCGCTCACCGGAAGAGGCCACTCGGGTTGCCGAGCGGGTCGCCCGGGAGATAGTACAACGCCCCCCCGAGGCGCTTGCAGTCAACATCAACGTAGCGGCAGTACGAGCGCTCTTTAGTTAGCCGCTATTCTTGCCCTGGCTTTGCGGCACTCCAGCCGTAATCTTCCATCTGAGCGAGGCTCCCTTCCCGTCAGGGGGAATGGAGCGCCATGTTATCGATAAGCCTTACTCCTCCGATCGTGGCGGCCACCAGCAGGCGCGCTGGGGTTGTTACCGACTCTACTTCGAGTAAGGTCGCCTCGTCGGCAACGGAGATATAGTCAACCTCCGCCAGTGGTCCGGAGAGTTCCGCCGCGACTCGTTCGCGCAGCACCTTGGCCCGACGCTCCCCCGCACGGAAGAGATCCACCGCACCCCGCAGTCCCCGGCTAATCCCCAGCGCCACCACGCGGCTTTCAGGGGTTAAACGCACGTTCCGTGAGCTCATCGCGAGACCATCAGGATCGCGCACAAGCTCACCCCGAATAATCCTCACCCGAAATTTGAGGTCGGCCACCATACGCTCAATAATCCGAAGCTGCTGAAAGTCCTTCTCGCCGAAAACCGCGCAGTCCGCCTCGACGAGATTAAAGAGGATCGACACGATCGTCGCGACCCCTTGAAAATGGCCCGGGCGGTGCGCGCCCTCAAAGGGCAGCGGAAGCTCATTGAGGTTAACCCAGGTCTGATAACCGGGGCCGTAGATCATCTCCGGTGTCGGGAGAAACACCGCCGCGGTGCCGACCGACTCCAAAAGCTGGAGGTCTCGCGGGATGTCACGGGGATATTTTTTTAGGTCCTCGGGATTATTGAACTGGGTCGGGTTAACGAAGATCGAGGCGACCACGATATCGCTCTCTGCGGCGGCGCGCCGCACAAGGCTTAGGTGTCCCTCGTGTAAGTACCCCATCGTCGGGACAAAGCCGATGCGCCGATGGCTCGCCCGAGCCTCCGCCACAAACCGCCGAATCGACTCGATAGTATCTGCAACAACGATAGCTCCCATAGCTCCCCCAAGATTTATCAACGTATTCGCCGTAGCACCCCGAGGGCGCACTCTGACTTGACCTTGCATCCGCCATCCCACCGCTGGATAATCGGAGCGGTTCGGTTTAGTCTTCCGGGCAGGGCTGCTCAAAAAAGTTTTTACAGCCCGGCGAGCGCAAGTGTTCGCGCCGGAGCTTACGACCGCGCCGCGCCCCCGACAAGTCGGTGTCACCGCGGGGCTTGAAGGAAACTACCTCGTTTAAAAAACGGGGCCGCCGCCGCGATACGGCGCCGGCTCTTCACATGAAAGCTATGAAGAACCACTCCTCCCCGGCCGCGATCGCCAAGTCTCGCTCGAATCGCCTCTCTCTCGTCAGCGCGTTTGTCGTTCTAGGGACGCTCTTAGGAGGTTGCTCGAGCAAGCCCGCCACGGAGCCCGAACCGGCTGAAATTCCGCTCGGAGATGTCACCGCGGTGGACACCCCCGAGGAGCAGCTCTTCGCTGAGGCGAAGAACTATTACGCGACGGAGCTTTATACGGTAGCGCGGGAGTCGTTTAAATCGCTCGCTGCCTCATATGCCCTCGGGGCGTACGCCGAGTTCGCTGAGATTAAGGCCGCTGACGCCTACTTTGAGATGAATGAATTCGACACCGCTCGGGGGATGTACGAAGAATTCATGAAGAGTCGGCCAGCATCGTCCTCGCTGCCGTATGTGACGCTCCGAGCCGGGCGTAGCTTTCACCTTTCCCACCGCGGCATCGGGCGTGACCCGCAGTCCCTCGAGCGCGCTCTCGAGCTCTATGATGCCTTGATCGCGCGCTACCCCAACTCGGTGTACGCTGACGCTGCACGGGGGTATCGTAGCGAGGTTATTCGAGATCTAGAGAGTTCGGAACGGGTTGTGGCGGACTTTTATGCCCGGCGCAACAACCAGCGCGCAGTGGCGGCTCGACAGGAAGCGATCGGCCAGAAATGGACCCCCCTCCTCACCGTTGCTGCGGCGACTACCCCCCAGGGCCTCGAGGTTGCTCGGTATATGCCGGAGATGGCGGTCCCCCTCCCCCCGGCTACGGTAATCACCCCGGCCAAGGGAGCCCAGCTGGCTAACCAGTCCGGCCACGATGAAATCGATATCCCAGGGGTGAAGATCGTCCGTGCGGTCTGCAAAGAAGGCCCCCCTGAGCAGATATTCCTCCACCTGAGCGACACGCCACCTCCTGGGGCGGCCGGGGCGACCACGATCGCGGCCCTCAACGGAGAGATCCGCCTCCAGCTTGATGGCGTTTCGTCCAAAGGTCTCTCCCTCGACTGCTTTAGTCGTGGCGACCTGGGGATAACTCCGAATGGTGCTGTAAGCCTTAAAAGCTCTGCTCGGGGGGCAAGCGTGCGGATACTCCAGAACCCTACACGGGTGCTCGTGCTGCTGAATCGGTAGATGCAGAGCCACCGCGGACACAACAACCCCTTCCGAATATTACCCCGGCCCAATAGTCGGAAAAAGCTCGCGAAATCGGTGTATTTGCTCCGTTGCGCACCGGTGCGCTCGCTCGTTAAAGTGGGCCTATGGTCTCTCTCGCCCAGATATCGCTCGACCCCTTGACGCTGCAACGACTCTTTCGCCGTGAGGCGATCGGAGTCGCCGTGCGGGTCTTTAAGGTGGGGTTCACCTTCGTCGGCCTTTTTTGCATCGCCACGATCGTACGGGAGCTCATCGAGGGAAGCTTGGAGACTCGCGAAACCGTCGCCACCCTGCAGGGCAAGGTCCTCGAGATTCAAGCGGTCGCCTCCCCCCAAGGAACGACCCGCGACAAAGCAACACCGTATGGCCAGATCGCCGAGCGGAATATTTTCGGACCGATGACGGCCCAACAAACATCCATCACCGCCCCTCCTCCGGTGAAACCGGTTGCGGTAACCCCGCTTGGGCTCGTCGGGACCTTCGTTGCGGCGGGACACGAACCGTATGCGATCATCGAAGATCAGAAGAAAAAAGTTCAGGATGTGTTTGATCTCAACACGATGATATTCGACGAGGCGAAACTGGTGGCTATCTTCGCTGACCGAGTTGAGATCGAGCGCAACGGCCAACGTGAGACGCTCGTGCTCGACGAGATGATGCCCGCCTCGAGAGGGGGGAACCGCGAAGCGATTGCGGCTATCGATGAGAACGAGTACATCGTCGATGAAGCTGAGTTAGATAAAGCGTTGGAAAACCTCCCCCTCCTCCTTACTCAAGCTCGGGCGGTCCCCTACTTCTCGGATGGGCAAGCGGTTGGGCTCAGGCTCTTTGCGATTAAGAGTGGGAGCCTTTACGAGAAGATCGGCCTCCGGAACGGCGATGTGCTGAAGTCGGTCAACGGCAACAGCATGGCTGACCTCTCCCAAGCGATGCAGCTTTTCGAAAAACTGAAGACGGAACGTTCGATTAGCCTTACGGTAGAACGAAACCGAGAAGAGAAAGAGTTTAAATATCAGATTCGCTAATGAACCGAATACCTACCTCGATTCGCCGCCTTCACCCCGCTCCCTCGATTCGCGCCCTTGCCATCGGCTCGAGTCTCGCCATCGCGATGAGCACCGTGGCGATCGCCCCGGCGACAGCCCAAACGGATAGTGAAGAAGAGATCGAATCATCGGTCGAAGAAGGTTCCACAGAGATCAACGTTAAAAACGCCGACATCGCGGCGATCGTGCGGATCTTCAGTAAGAAAACGAAGCGGAACTACATCCTTGATGAGGCGGTCAAAGGCAAGGTCACGATCTATCTCCCCTCGAAGGTGAGCTCTGAGGAAGCTATCGGGATTCTCGATTCAGTTTTGGCGCTCAAAGGTTTTAGTTCGGTTCCGATCGGTGACAACCTTTGGAAGATCGTCCCCGCGAAGCAAGCGAAACAGAGCACGATCCCCACCTTAACGGAGACCGGGACCGGCAAACCAACCGCAGCCATGGTCACCCGCCTCCTCAACCTCAAGTACGTGAATGCGGACGACATCAAGCAGCTTGTGGCCCCCCTCATCTCAGGCGACGGACTCCTCAATGCCTACACCGGCACGAACGCGCTGATCCTCATCGATGGCCAGGACAACGTGGAACGGCTTGTGGCGCTGATTAACTCACTCGACGTTCCTTTTACCGACCGAGAGATGACGATTATCCCGGTCGTCCACGCGGAAGCGGCCGATATCGCCATAAAGCTGAACGATATCCTCGGCAATCCTGAGGCTAAAAAAGAGTCCGACGGCGCCTCCAGCGCGCTCGAGCTGATTCGGGCCCGGATTCGGGAGTCGGCCGCTGAGTCGATCTCTTCGCGTCCCCCCACGTCGGCGGGTGGCGTTCCCCCGTCGTCGATCGGAGGCTCCCCGTTTGGCGTGAGCGGTGGCGGGAAAACCGTCGCGGCGCGCTCCCGCGAGCCAAAGATCATTCCCGATGAGCGGACGAACTCGATCATCGTTGTCGCTGACGAAGAAACGACCGCCCGTATTCGCGCACTTGTTTCCGAGCTCGACAGTAAGATCGACCTCTCGGGAAGTAAGTTCTACGTGTACCGCTGCCAACACGCCAAAGCTGATGAGCTTGCAGCGGTACTCTCCGGCCTCAGCGGCGAAGGCGGCGGTGGCGGAGCCCGCACGGCCGGTGCTTTCGGTCAAGATTCCGCGGGGAGCGACTCTTTAGGGGGCTTAGGGTCCTCGGGCCGCTCATCGCGCAACTCAGGCATGAGTTCGCAAGGCCGTTTAAGTAGCCAACAACGGACTCCGGGTCGGTCACGTTCCGAGGGCCAGGGGGGAACCGGGGCGGGTGGCAGCTTTAACCTCGGCGAAAACATCTCGATAACCGCCGATCCCGCGACCAACTCACTTATCATCAGCGCCAGCAAAACCGACTACGAGAAGCTCCGTTCGCTGATTGAGAAGCTCGACATTAAAAGGCGCCAAGTCCTTGTGGAAGCGATGCTCCTCGAGGTCGGGGTGGACGCAAACCAAACAACCTCGACTGAGTTTATCACTTCGACCGGGGGAGCCGACGGTGCCGTGCTCGCGAAGAGCGACTTCGGCAACCTCTCGACCCTCATCTCGGATCCAACGAAGCTCTCTAACTTCTCTGTAGCAGCGGCGAGCTCTGGAACGATTAAGCTCCCCGGTGGAATCGCTATTCCGACGCAGGCGGTCCTCCTGAATGCGGCGAAGCAGAACTCAAACGTGAACGTGCTCAGCGCCCCGAACATTCTGACGACGGATAACGAGCAAGCGGAGATCGTGGTCGGCCAAAACGTCCCGTTCCTTGCAAGTACGTCGACAAGTGAAACGAACCTCAATAACACGTTTAATCAGATCGACCGCCAAGATGTGGGTATTACCTTACGAATCACCCCACAGATTAGCTCAGGCGACTCCGTCACGCTGAAGATATTCACCGAGGTTTCAAACGTTATTGCGGCGACACTCGCCTCAACGCTCGGCCCCACAACGACCGTGCGGACCAGCGAGACAACGGTGATCACCAAAGATTCTCAGATGATCGTCATCGGCGGTCTCATGTCGGATGATATCTCGCAGAACGACGAGGGGATCCCCTTCTTCTCGGATATTCCGGTTCTGGGGCACCTATTCCGCTCGTCAAGCGAGGCGCACCGCCGCACGAACCTCCTCATCTTTATCACCCCGCGGATAATCCAAGATCAGTACGACGCGCGGGACGTGTCCCTCGACCAACGGGACGGGATGGTAGCGGATATCGTGGGGCGGGACATCTACCCGCGCCGGGATGAGGTCCTCGACAACCCAGATCTCGATCGGGTTACACAACGTTCCGATTACACCGGGCCGAAACCGACGACGATTCGCCCTGCCCCCTCCCAAGGTGCCCCCGCCCAAGGTGCAGCCGCTCCAAAAGCTCAGGGAGCTGAGGCGCCGATTCAATTGAAGGTATCCCCCCGGGTGCCAGGGACTGCCCCCCGCGCGGCGTTACCGCCCCCTGCAGCGGAGCCAGCGGCGGCCAAAGGCAACGAGCGCACCGCAGCTTTGCCTCAACGCGGCCCCGCGCAGCTCGTCGTCCTCAAACTGAAGGACCCAGCCGCCCTCCCCTCGAACGTGCCGTTTTCGGTTGATTCACCCCAGGGGCTCATCGCCCTGGCACTTCCGACCGAACCGAAAGCGCCGGCGCGAGCCTTCTTCCGTGTCGGCGAGCGTTACGGGTACCGCGTGGACGGCAAGGCTCTCGAGGTTCAGCCGGTGGGGATATTCGAATCTGAGCGAGAAGTGGCTGAGTTCTACCCGGGGCTCAAGGCTCCCTGGTACGTTCTCTCCCCGTATGAGATAATGAACATCGGTTCCGGGCCGTGGGTGAAGCTCCCCGGTTAAACGGCGCCGTTTAGCTCTCCGTAACGGGTCAAATAAAGCGTGGCCAATTCGCAATCATCGAACTCCGACACGAGCCGTTCGCCCGCGCTCGCCGAAACCACGCCAGCAACCGGAGCTTACGTAGCGCCCCCCGAACTCGCCCGCCAGCTGGGCTTTTCCTACTACGAGCGACTCCCCGATCCAGCCCCGCCGCGCGATCTCGTGCGGGGCGACTTCGAACGTATTGCGGGATCGTGGGGACGCCAGCACTCGATCGTTCCGTTGAGCGGGGATGACTCGCACGTGGTCGTCGCCACATCAAACCCTCTCGATGTGGGGGCACTGGACCAGCTGCGCCTGTGCTACGGTCGACCGCTAAAGGTACTCGTGACCTCACCGGAGGAGATCACCCGTGCGATCAACTCGATTCGCACGAGCCTCATGAGCGATCGCACGAGCGCGCTGGCACCGAGCGAGCGTGACGGGGAGGACGACCTCCTCCAACAACTCAAGATAGATGTTACCGATGCCGAGGACGACGATGCCCCGATTATCCGGTACGTTAATGCTATCATATTCAAAGCGAGTACCGAACGCGCGTCGGATGTCCATATCGAGTCTTACGAGGAGCGGCTGAAGGTACGCTTCCGAATCGACGGGGTACTCTACGACATTGCGACTGAAGACAAGACTTTTCAGGCCGCGATTATCTCGCGCATTAAAGTCATGGCGGGGCTTAATATCGCCGAAAAACGGCTCCCCCAAGACGGCCGTATCGGGCTGCGGATCGCCGGTAAAGATGTGGACATCCGCGTCTCGACGATCCCCACCCAGTTCGGCGAACGGGTGGTCATGCGTCTACTCGACAAGACCGGAACGGTGCTCGATCTCGAACAGGTCGGACTGACCGGGCGGAAGCTCGAGTTGATTCACAAACTCATCCGCAAACCGAACGGAATCGTGCTCGTTACCGGCCCAACCGGTTCCGGTAAGACGACGACGCTGTATTCGTGCCTGACGGTGATAAATACCCCCGATCTGAATATTCTCACCGTTGAAGATCCGATTGAGTATCAGCTCGACGGTGTCGGGCAGATGCAGGTAAATCCGAAGATCAACTTCACCTTCGCCTCGGGGCTCCGGGCGATCTTGCGACAAGACCCTGACGTTGTCATGGTTGGCGAGATCCGCGACACCGAGACGGCCGAGATCGCAATCCAAGCCTCCCTCACCGGGCACTTAGTGCTCTCAACCCTGCACACGAACGACTCGCCCGGTGCGATTACCCGACTCCTCGATATGGGGGTCGAGCCCTTTTTAGCGGCCTCGAGTATTCTCTGTATCGTGGCGCAACGTCTTGTCCGCAGACTGTGTGCGGAATGCAAAGAGCCCTACCAACTCTCCGACGAGGAGCTCCGCGAGCTCGGACTGAATCCCCAAACGGTGACCCTACGAACCGCGTTCCGCCCGGGCACCCAGGCGTGTGTACGGTGTCAAAACACCCGCTACACCGGACGAACCGGAATTCATGAACTGCTCGTGATCGACGATCAGATCCGATCACTCATACTTCAGCGGGTAGACTCAAATACGATCCGAATAGCCGCGATGAAGAACGGCTTCGAAACCCTGAGGATCGATGGAGCACATAAGGTTCTCGAAGGTGCAACGAGCGTTGAAGAGGTCTTGCTCGCCACCCACGAGGAGATTTAGGCGAGAGTCACCGGATGCCGGCTTACGAGTACACAGCCCTTGATGCGCGCGGGCGCCAGGTAAAAGGAGCTATCGACTCCGACAGTATCCGCGGTGCCCGGCAGAAGCTCCGCGCCCAAGGGATATTCCCCACCGACCTCCGCGAGGGCAAGGAGATTCACGCCGATCGCGCCCGTGACGTGAAACGGTACTTCCAGTCGAATCGAGTTTCCCTAAAAGATCTCGCTGTCGCGACCAGACAACTCGGTACGCTCGTCGGCGCGGGGCTCCCGCTGGTTGGCGCTCTCGCGGCGCTCTCGGAACAAACCGAGAACGTTGCTCTCAAACGGATCATCGTCGAGGTCCGGGAGGACGTCGAGCAAGGCACCGCGTTCGCCACGTCGCTCGGTAAATTCCCGAAGGCGTTCCCCCGTCTCTACATCAACATGGTGGCCTCGGGCGAAGCGAGCGGCATGCTTGATTCGGTGCTCAACAACCTTGCTGACTACCTCGAATCCCAACTCGAACTGCGTCGCAAGGTGAACTCCGCTTTGATGTATCCGATATTAATGCTCTTTATCTGCGCTGCGGTCATCATCGGGATGTTTGTGTTCGTTATCCCCCGAATCGTCGATATCTTTGAGAAACAAGGGGCGATCCTCCCCCTTCCGACCCGCATCATGATCGGGATCTCGGACTTCATGATAGGCTACTGGTATCTGGTCGCCCTGCTTGTCGTCGGGGGCGTTGTCGCTCTGAAAGCGTACCACCAGCAACCCCACGGACGAGCCGTCGTCGACCGGATCCTGTTAAAGCTCCCGATCTTCGGGGCGATCTACGTTAAAATAGCGACTGCTCGAGTCTCCCGAACTTTGGCGACCCTCCTCTCCAGCGGGGTGAACCTCCTGGCCGGGCTCGACATCACCCGTAATATCGTGGCTAACGTCCACATCGTAAAAGCGCTCGAGGATGCACGAGATGGGGTGCGCGAGGGGCGCGGGCTGGCGAAAGAATTAGCCAAAAGCGCTATTTTTCCGACGATGCTCGGGCAGATGATCGCGGTAGGCGAGCGCAGTGGCGAGCTTGAGGGCATGTTAGGAAAAGCCAGCAAAGCGTATGAGAACGAGGTGAATGCAACGCTCTCAGGCCTTACCTCCCTCCTCGAGCCGCTCATGATGATCATCGTTGGTGGGATCGTGCTGACCATCGTCATCTCGGTCCTCCTTCCGATGGTTGACTTAATTTCGGTTGTCCAAAAGACGTAGTCTTCCGCCCAAAGAGCTTTCCACCTCCCAGAGATTTCGGGGCCGGGGCCGGAGCGCGGCCAGGATCCCCACCCGGCCGCTGTAACGGAGCGGAGCCCCCCGACTTTGGAGCGCCTTCAGCGTTGTGCGATCGGAACCGATACACTATATCTTTGTGATGGCGGCGGAGCACCCGACCCCGCCGGATATAAGACTCGAAGACAAAGAACAAAAGGTCATAGACGATGAAGCAAGTAAGTAATCCTCCAGGAGCTTTGATTGGTCGAGGCGGTGTCACGGGTTGCCGGCTGCATGGAGAGCGGGGCCTCACCCTCGTTGAAATCGTGGTCGTCCTCATCATCCTCGGACTGGTCATGACCTTTGTCGGGGGCAAAGTGCTCGGCGCAGGCGATAAAGCCAAGGCTGACCTCACCCAACTAAAGATGAAGGAGGTCGCGGCCTCGATCGAACAGTATCAACTGCGCTACAACGGCCTCCCCCCCTCCCTCACTGGCCTCACTCAGTGTACCGCGGAAACGGGGGAAGGATGCGTTCCGATCACCAAGGAAGACTCGCTCAAAGATGCTTGGGGTGGAGCCTTTATTTACTCCCTTGAAAACAATGGGCGCTCGTACCGAATTAAAACCCTCGGAGCCGATGGTCGTGAAGGTGGGCAGGGAGTCGATTTCGACGCTTCGATCACCGGGCCGTAAACCTCTTCGAGCGCCAACCGAGAGATTTTTGTAAGTAGCTTCTCGGGTGGTTTCTAGGTTGCGCGGGCAAACGTCGGCGGCGTTTGGAGCGACAAGAAAACGGGGTTTCGAGAGGCCTCGTCTGAACGTAGAGCGAGTTTTAAATGGGTGGTAGCCCATTTAAAAAGTGACTACTACTGAGCTGGAGTTCCTGTGGGCAGTTGTCCCCGTCATATAGCCGCCCGCGCATTTACCCTCATCGAGCTCGTTGTCGTGATCGCGATTCTTGGGATCGTCATGACAGTGGTAGGGCTCAGACTCGGGGTCTTTTCGTACTGGAACGAGGAAAGCTTTGTTCGGCGGCTCTCCGAAACGATCGTTTTTTTGCATCATCAGGCGGTAGCGGATCAATCATTCTATCAACTCGAATTCGACTTCGACAAAAACACCTATCGGGTTGGGGTGCTCCGGAGCGATGCCGATATTAATGCGGACCTCTCCGACATCGCCACCGATGCAGGATCGATCACCCTGGAGCTCGCTGCCTACCTTAACCCCTCGGTGGGGAAGGAGTTCACCCTCATCCCCCCCCCCGGCTTCCCATCGCTCGCCGAACCGGTGGTGTTTCCGCAAGGCATCTTTATTGAGCGACTCCGCACGGTGCGAGGCATCACCGAGCGGCAGAAGGGCGCGGTCGATTACATACGGGTCTCCCCCCGGGGCTTCTCTGAGTTTGCGGTCATCCACCTGGGGATACGCGAGACGGCTCAGCGGACTATCCTCGTGAATCCGTTTACCGGAGATACCGAGATCTTCAACGGCTATAAGGATTTTGAATGGACCTACGGTCGGGGGAAGGAGAAAGGCCGTGGTTAGTACTCCGCCCAGACAGTTTTTTCACCCGAGAGCCATTTCGGGGGGCAGCATACGAGCTCTTTTGCCTGTTTCGGCTGACTCCAGCGAGCTTGACTCGACTGAGCTCACCCCGGAGGCTCATGGCCGAAGCCAGATACCTGCGCGGCGCTCCGGCTCAAACGGTTTTACCCTCATCGAGATTACCTTTGCGATTGTGATCCTCGCCGGGTCGCTTGTAGTGCTGCTGGGGCTTCAATCAGCGGCGACCCAAGCAACGATTCGGGATGCCCGGAAACAGGAGGCGATGCTCGCAGCCCGCGCCTTAATGTCCGCACTTGAGGTCTCAGACGAAGAGCTTGAGATTCAAGAATCTACGGCGCCGCTCACCCAGCTCCTCGAGAGGTATGTGCCGGGAGACGGATTTACCCTTGAGCCACCCGGGGGGCGGGGGCGGCCCCCTTTTGAGGGGCTCACCGGAACGTTAAAAGTTGAGTTCTGGCCCCTGCCTGGTCTCGATCCTGAGGTGGTGAAACGGATTAACCTCAAAGTCGCCTGGTCCGACTCCCCGGTCGATGCGGTCGAGGTGATCTATTTCTTGCCAAGCGGTGAATCGACCCCTCCAGAGGAGTTCGACGATGAGTAAAGGGTCAAAGGGGGACCGGGGCTTTACCCTTATCGAGATCACAATCGCCGTGGCGATACTTGGGACGATGCTTTTCGTCGGTTACAGCGCTCTGAGCAACATCTCTTGGGGCAAGAAGGCGGTCGATGACAAGCGGGAGCTCCGCCTCGTGGCGCAGACGGTGGTCGGGCGCCTTACTCGGGAATTGCAGTTAAGTTTCGGACAGATTCCACTCCTTCCCCCCAAAGACAATCTCGACAAACCGTATCCAGCGAAGGTTGTCTTCGTCGGCACCCCGGGTGAAAGCACCGCCGGGGTATCGAGCGACTCGATGACCTTTATGGCGCTCGAGGGGGGGCAGTACCTACCCGATGGGGGGCGACACTCCGGGGTGGTTCAAATTACGTACCGCGTCCAACCGGACCCCGCGGCACCGGAGGGTAAAGCCCCCCTACTCTACCTCGTGCGGGAGGAGACCCCGCACATCCGCCCCCCCCAAAAGGCTTATTCGAAGACGATG
>JBILDU010000072.1:0-15861 GCA_044352465.1 Bdellovibrionota bacterium | reverse complement strand
TCACCACCTCCCGGGCGCGTTGCCACGACGTTGCCTCAAGAGACTGCGGATCGGCCGCGATAGCTTGCTGAGCGACCTCTTCGGTCTCCGCAAGGTCCTGCTCCACGCTCGCCTCGAACTGGGCCTCCCCCACGTCCTTCTTCATATTCACCCGTCATCCATTTATGCGGCAGCCAAACCTAACCCCGGCTCCCCCTTCCGCTCCCCAAGCAAACGCACTTCACGCCATCAAAACCAGGAGAACGTGAGTCATTATTGAGCTTCCCCAGTCCGGTGGGAAGAGCGTCTCTTTAATGTATTTTCAATAAGTTAAGCCCATCACAAGGTAATTTTTTTCTGATTGATTTAAATCCCCACCAGACGAGACTGCGTCTAATAAGTAGTGATTTCAGTTAGCTTCGTCTAAACACTTGTCATGATTAGACCTTTAGAGTAATACTCGACCGGTAAGCTAACTAAGGCTTTGAGTCCACTGTTAAAAGAGGAATTCGAACAGGGCGTATATGGGAAATGCACGGTACTGTCTGACTAAGGCTGATCTAGCTGATGCAATCTATGCGACGCTTCCCGTCGACAAGCAGAAAGCGGCTCAGATCGTCGAGGACTATATCGAGATAATCAAGGACTCCCTCGAGAAAGACGGCAAGGTAATGCTTTCAGGCTTTGGTTCTTACGAGGTCAAATTTAAGCCCCCGCGCCGGGGTCGTAACCCGCAGACCGGAGATTCAATCATCCTCCGGGCCCGCAAAGTGGTCAAATTCAAGCCGAGCCAACTGCTGCGTCGCGCCATTAACGGCGAGCATGTGTCCGAGAGCGAGCTCGAGGCGGGCGATTAGTAGCCGCCGGTAGAGTTCCACACTCACGAAGTAAAAAATGACGGAGCATGAGGGCGGCGTGCACTCGGACGGAGTGCATGCGGGGCGTCTGCTGCCACGATACCAGTTCCTCCGATACGTTTAGCCCACAAAGAAAAAGAAAGAGGGCCAACGCTGGCTAACAGCGCCGGCCCCCTCTATCGACCCAAGACGGTGAGGCCCTAAGCGCTCGCCGCCGTCAGATCTTCCTCTTCAGCAGTGAAGAGCATCGGAGGATTCCTCAATTGAACCCCAGCCTGCTTCAATCGAAGCCAGATGTCACGGGCCAACTCTTTGTTTTCATTATCGAGCATGCCGTGAATATCGGGGAGATTGAGAGCAAAATTCATCGCGCTAAGGCTGTAAATCGCCGCAGCCGATCCTTCAGCCATCTTATCCCGAACATTGAGGAGAAAAGTTTTAAGCTCAGCCTTGTTTGAGATCTCACCAAACCGCTCGCCGTCACCACCCATAGGTTTCCCGTTTTTTCCCTTAGACTCTTTCTTCGCCTTCATACACCCTCCCATACCTTTGCCGTGCGGGGAGCGGTGCTCGCCGGGGCATTTTTATTAAGATTACCGATCGGCCGGAATGATTTCAATTGCTTGATTGTATCGCGAAACTTTATCGTGCGGGTCGATTAAAACCGGCTCGTCGATAACCACAGCCCTGGTAACTATCCGGCGCGGCTCGATCCCCCCCCGGATAAGCTGGTCGCCGATCGCCCGCGAACGCCGTTCGGTTAAATGGCGGGCAAACTCCGAGTCTGGAGACGAGGATTTCGCATACGCCGCCACTACCAAACGGGACCACGGTAACCGCCGCTTATTGAGTCGAGCCATCTCATCGATTAAGGCTACTGCTCCTGGCTTTAAATCGACCTCGTCCCCATCAAAGAAAAGATCGGCGGGATAGATATCTCGCGTGGGATGAAGCTCAAGACGACGCTGATAGTGCTCGCTGAGCGTCTCATGAACTTGCGCACGGGAGCGCTCACCCCGTCGCTCCGCGGCGAGGGCCAACATCGCCTCCTCCTCCTGATCGGCGACTAATCCTTGAATACCACCAACGACCGCACCGAAGCCCGCCCCGATGGCAGCCCCTGGTCCAGATGCCGCGGCGACGTGGAAACCGGTAATCGCTCCGCTACCCGCCCCGAGAGCGGCGCCCTCGAGCGCCCCAGCAAATTGCTTGTCGGGGCCAGGAGTGGCTGGGGCGCACGCCACCAGAGCGCTCGCGCCAAGGGCCACCGTAGCGCGTCGACACAAACTTCCGAATCCTCTCATGACCGCTCCCCTCTCTCTCCCAGCCGCTTATCGAACGTCACCTCACGCAGCGAGTAGCCCGCAAGCTCTGGAGCCCCGTTCGCTAAGGTCTCTCTAAGAGCAGCGTACGCCTTATCGTCTCCAACGACAACGATAACAAATTGAGAGAGATCCCAACGCCGCTCCCCAGTGCGCCGAATCGCCTCGGGGCTGAGCGCAGCGATACGGGGAAGGTAGGTCGCATCGTAATCGGTGGGGTAATCCAGGTACGTTTGCAGCGCACGCCGATTGAGCGCCTCGTCGATAGTGTCGAACCTAAATATAAACGAGTTCGTAATCGAGCGTTGCGCCTCGGCGAGTTTCTCAGTCTCGACCGGAGTCGATTGCATCGCTTTAAGAACACGGAGCGACTCTACGACCGCCGTACCACTCGACTCAGCTTTTGTCTGCAGCGCGATGACGTTTTTACCCTTCACCGGCCCAGGGAGGATCCCCCCGTAGACCGAATAAGCGAGACCGAGCTCGGAACGGATCCGCTGCATCAAGAGCGAACTAAAACCCGACGCCCCAAAAAGCTCGTTAAATCCCTCTATCTCAATGTAATCATCCGTAAGCCGTGGAACACCGAGTTGCCCCAGATAAACGGTCGCCTGCGAAAAGGGGAGGCGAATAAAATAGATCCCGGGGACGGGTGCCGTCTCGACCGGTGGTAAAACACGCGCCACGGCACCCGCCGCGCGCCAGCCACCCAGATGTTTCTCAAGTAACCGCTCAACCTCCGCGCGGGAGACATCCCCGGTTATCGTTAAGATCGCACCGCTCGGCACCACAAACTGCCCATGGACCGCAGTCAGATCGGCCCGCGAAAGCGCACTGATATCCTCCTCCAGCGGGAAACGCCCGTAGGGGCTCCACCCGTAGAGCAGCTCGCCGAGGGCGAGACCCGCAACTGTTGAGGGGTCGTCGACCCGTCGCCGAATCGCTTCGAGATTTTGCCCCTTCCATAAATTCAGCCGCCCCTCCTCGAAACGAGGCCGTTGAATCACATCAGCGAAAAGACCAAGCACAGCATCGAGATCGGACGAGAGACATCGCAACGACGCGTTGATCGACTCCCCGCCCGCTGAGGTACTGATCCCCGCCGAAAGCTCCTCCAGAAGTCGATCGAGCTCGTCGGCGCTCCGCTCCCCCGCACCGCCGAGCCGTAACTGCGCACCCACAGCGCTCACCGCCCCCCAACGTTCAAGGGGCTCCCATAAGGTTCCGCCTCGCATGAGCAGATTGACCCTTACGAGCGGAAGCTCCCCATCCCGGATAAACATGACCCGCAGGCCGTTCCCCATCACCCACTCCTCCGGCTTGGGTGGGGTGTAGGCCGGGGCAACATCCACCGCCGGCACCTGTGGTATTCGACCAAGGGGACCACGACACCCGCCGGTAGTAAGCCCCACCAGCGCCACCAAAATGGCGCTGGTCAAAATGCGAGATAAGGTGAAATCAATTCTCTTCATCGCCCCCTTCCCTTTTCCAAGCGAGCCCCACCCGGCCCAACGCCATCGTCCTGCCGCTCGAGCCGCGCCACGACACGATTGCGCGGCACCAGATAGGTCGCGGCCACCCGCTCTATATCCGCGGGAGTTACCCGCATCGCTTGGTCGTACCAATCGATCATTGCGCGCCAATTATCGTAGAGCAGTGTCGATGAGGCGAAATCGATGGCGAGCGACAGGTTCGAGCGGAGATGCTCGAGATACTCCACTGCGACCGCCCGTTTGGCGATCTCGAGTGCACTCGGGTCGACCGGATGAGCGCGGAACTGCTCAAGCACCTCATCGAAAGCCACTAATAATTGGGCGTTCGTATGGGGGGCCTTCGTCGTTAGAGAAAAGATCGCTAAGTTCGGATAGGCATTCCCGGGAGCCTCATCGTAGCCTATTGCGGCAGCGATTTGACGTTTCTTCACCAGCTCCTTATAGAGCGGAGAGATCGAGCTTCCCGCAAGCATCTCCAGGAGTATCGAAACCGGTGCGTCATCCGGATGCGGGTACTGCATCTTCCGATAGGCGATAAACATCTGCGGCGAGGCTTTGTTTTCAAGCACGAACTCGCGCGCTCCCTCTTGGGGAGGCTCGACTGCCTGGGGCCGTTCAGGGAGCGGACCGCGGGGTATTCTTCCAAAGTAACGCTCAAGGATCGGGATATCGCGGGCCGGGTCAACATCCCCCACCAGGCTCACCGCGATGTTCGCTGGAACGTAGTAACGCCGATGAAAATCCCGCACCTGCGTCGCGGTCAGACCGGCGATATCGCGGGCGAAACCGATCACCGGATTCTGATATGGATGGTGCAAAAAGGTCATTCCGAGAAGATGCTCGTAGAGCTTCCCTTCGGGCGAGTCCTCACTCCGCATCCGCCGCTCCTCCATGACGACGTCCCGCTCACGGTAGAACTGGCGCATCACCGGGTCGAGAATCCGGGCCGACTCCATCCGACACCAGAACTCGAACGCGGCGCGCGGCATCTCGGTAAAATAACGGGTGAGCTCCGAGTCGGTCGTGGCGTTCATCCCCACCGCGCCCCGCTCCTCGTAACGGCGAGTGAACTCTTCCGCCACCCACAACTTCTCTAAGTCAGCATGAATCTCATCCCACCGCTTTTTTTCCTTCGCGGGGAGAGACCCATCCGGAAGCTGGAACCGCACCAGCTCCTCAAGCTCAGCCAGCAGCTTTTTCTCACGGCTAAAATCGCGGGTTCCGATCTCTGAGGTGCCCTTAAAGGCCATATGCTCAAGCATATGGGCGATCCCGGTATGTCCCGGCTTCTCATCGCTTCCACCTACCCGTACTCCTACGGCGCCGGCGAATACCGGTGCCACGCCCCGCCGGTACAAAACCACCCGCAATCCGTTCGACAACGTGGCGGTGTGCACGTTATCAGCGAGTCGCGAAAGCGTCGCCCGAGTTTCACTCACGTCCGCCCGCACTACCGCGGAAAAGCCACCCACGGCGAAACAAAACGAGAGCAGAAAAAAAATAATTCGCGAGCTCGAGCGATGCATCAGCAATCCTTACGAACGGGGCTGTTATCGCGCTGCAGGCGCGATCGTACCACACCGACACAACGTCCCCGGGGAGGAAAAGGGGCTACACCGTCGATGCGCGCCATCCTCCCCACGGACGATACCAGGGCTTTGGGAAACCCATGTCATCAATCACTGTGGATGATATCCGGGCTATCCGGTAAGGACAATCGGAGAACCGCCCAGAGCGCCCTCTTCAGCGCTCGTGTAACGGGTCGTAAACCGGGATGATAACTGAGACTACCGTTCCGCCCCCCTCGCGTGGACCGATCTCGATCCGGCCACGATTTACCCCCGCGAAGCGTTTCGCGATGGCGAGCCCAAAGCCCCCCCCTTGCTGCTCAAGCTTATCACGGTTCATCTGGCCGAAGGGATTACCGGCTTCGTCGAGCGCCTGGGGATCGATACCGATGCCCCGATCACACACGTCAACCCATACCGCTGAGTCAACGAGGCGCCCCACGACATCGATTCGCCGATGCTCCGGTGAGAATTTCACCGCATTATCGACGAGACGAGCTAAAATCTCATGAAACTGCGGCTCGTAGATCTTGCACCGGGCACGCGCCGTCTCATCACGATACGACAACTCATAACCGAGCGAGGCAATCTGCTCGCCGAGCCCCTCAACAACCCGGGCAACTACCTCCCCGACCACAAGCACCGTACTCCGCGATTCAAACAACCGCTGACTCACCCCGGCCTCGACCTGTTGAAGCAACATAAAGTCGCTCACGAGCCGCTCGAGTCGTTGCCCCCCCCGCTGGATCGCCTCCAGGAGATGTTGCACCTTTTCAACCGGCATGGCGCTGTGATTATCGATCAGGAGCTCGGTTCCGGTATTAATCGCCACCAGTGGGGTACGAAACTCGTGCGACAACGTGTGCACTACCCGCTTTCGATAATCATCGAATTGATCGGCCGACGCGCGTCGTAACATGCGCGAGCGTGCGATTTTCCCTTCAACAATCGAGAGCATCTTTTGGGGGTCAAACGGCTTGACGAGATAGTCGTCCGCGCCTGAACGGAGCCCCTGCTCGATCTCACCGGGATCGGCGAGGGCGGTTAAAAAAACAAACGGCACATGGGAGAGCTTGCGGTTCTCGCGCACCGCTTTGTGGAGGTCATACCCCCCCATCTCGGGCATCATGACATCACAGATAATGAGATCGACGGAGTGCTCGGCGAGGGTCGCCAGCGCTTGCTTACCGTTTTCAGAGGTCAGAACAGCGTAATCGTGCGCCGCCAATAAGGTGCGCATCACCCCAAGAACAAGGGGGTTATCATCGACAACGAGAACTGAGGCCCGCTCAGTAGTGGATAACTGCATACTCACAACAACAACTCCGTGCGACTCGTGGGTGGGCACACCACGATAGAGCCGTCGCTATAACCGGCTCCTCAAGGGATATCGACCCGTTCGCAGCGCTCCTAAAGCGAAAGAAAATCGATGGAGATCATCGGTTTATCTGACGCATCGGCTTAGAGGTGGCGCGGTCAGCGCAAAGCGCTGGGGCAACCTCGAGAATCGGAGTTTGAGGGGTTCCGAACTCCCGACAGGACGCTTCTGTCCGTAGCTCGCGGCGAGCGAAGCGAACCTCCCTAACTATAGTGGTTAGAATGGCTCTTCCCTTTCTTCGGCAGAGCCATTATCTTCCCCCTCCAAAACCATTGAGGAAACACGGCGTTATATGGCGAAAATTCTCGGTCTTTTCCCCGGTCAAGGTTCACAAAAAGTCGGTATGGGAAAGGAGCTCTTTGAGCAGTCCCCGATAGCTCGAAGCATCTTCAGCGCCGCCGACGAGGCGCTTGGGTTTAAACTTTCGACCCTCTGTTTCGAAGGTCCCGCCGAAGCGTTGACGGCGACCGAGCACGCCCAACCCGCCATCTTGACGGTTAGCACCATCTGCTACCGACTCGCCGCCGAGGCGGGCCTCACCCTCACCGCCGCAGCAGGCCACAGCCTCGGCGAATACTCCGCCCTCGTCGCTGCCGGGGCGCTCCGCTTCGAGGATGCGGTCGTACTCGTCCACAAGCGGGGCAAATACATGCAGACAGCGGTCCCGGTGGGCGAGGGTAAGATGGTCGCGGTGCTCGGCAAAGAGACCGCTGAGATCGAAGCCGCTATCGCTTCCGTCACCTCCGGCGTGGTGCAGATCGCCAACATCAACTCCCCCGGTCAAATCGTCGTCGCCGGCGCTGCGGCAGCGGTCGATGCTTTTAAATTAGCGCTGGGAGATGCGCGGATGACCGACCTCGCGGTGAGCGCACCGTTCCATTGCGCCCTCATGCAACCTGCGGCTGACAAGCTCGCCGTCGACCTCGATCACACCGAAATTAAGCCCGCCGCTTTCCCGGTGTACGCTAATTTCACCGCCCAACCGGTCCGCTCCCCCGAGGAGATCCGCGGAGCGCTTAAAGCCCAGGTCTGTGGGCGAGTACGGTGGATTGAATGTATGGAGAATGCAATCACCGGCGAGGCGATCGAGAAAGCGGTCGAATTCGGAGCCGGCGCGGTGCTCTCAGGGCTCTTGAAACGCATAAACAACGCCATCCCACGCGCCGCCGTAGGCGCGGTGAGTGATGTGCCGGTGGCGTAAGTACCAATAGGCGATCATTGCCTCGAAATGGTGAGTATCCGCGCACTTAGTGGTGCCACCCCCTTAAGCTCGAGCGGTTGTTGTGCCGATAAGTAGCGTTAACGCGGAGTTGGGCCATAACTATGGCGAAGAGGGGGTGTGCCTCACCGGCGAGGGTCGTTTGACCCATACGTTTGGTCACGTCTCAGCCGCTACCGCGCCCATCGGGGGATGGATCGCATAGCGCTTCAGGCACCTCCGGTTGATGTGGGGTTCTTACGATGGTTGTGGGCTCGTCCCGCGCACACGCGCGGCACCAAACTCAGGGGTCGGTCCTCGTCGAAACCGCGGTTATCTTTCCGCTCGTCCTCTTTATTATCGCCGGCATCATCGACCTCGGATACGTCTTTCAGCAATCAACAGTTATCTACCAAGCCTCCCGCGCTGGAGCCCGCACCGCTGGCTCGATGACAGCGAAGCTTTCACCAACCGCAACCGCCGCCTGGTGCGGGGCAACAGCGGCAGAGCTGGTTGGCAGCGGAGGCTGCGCGACAGTTCTCGGGGGCGATTTTCCAAACGACGCTATTCCCCTCAGAAGCGGGATGTATATGGCGTGTCACTACCTCCGGGAAGCGGGCTTTGAACCAACCGACTGGCGGGTCGAGTTTAAAGGTCCGGTCACCCGAATCGAGGACCCGGGGCCAAATCAGGTCCAGATGCGCTGGCTCGAAGTAAAGGTGCAGCGCGCTCACGCCGCGCAAAAATGTTTGTTTTGCCTCCAAGATCAGTTCGAAAGCCTTATCCTCGATGAGACCAGTTTCTTTCCGGTACAGTGCGCATCATGATGTCGAGTCGCTTCACCCATCATGAACGGAGAGAGGAGCGTGGCGCGGCGCTCGTGGAGCTCGCGGTCGCGACCCTCGGCATTTTAATGTTGGTTGCGCTCATCATCGATGGGAGCCTCCTCTTTCACCGCCACACCCTCCTGACCGAAACGAGCGCTACCCTTGTACGTAAAATCGCCTCTGAGGTCGTGCGCGAACCCGCGGGGGGATGCGTTGATTTATGCACGCGAGCGCAAAACCTCATCGAGGGTGCGACGAATCAACCCCATCTGACCGGCTTCACTTTCGAGCCGACGATTATCGCGGCGAATTCGGGCGAACTCGGGAATTATGCCCCGTATCCGCTCATTCGGATCGACGGTACCGCCGAGGCCAGGTGCCTCTTTTGCTCCCTCATGCCGTGGGAGATAACTTTGACGGCGCGGAGCCTCCTCGTTATCGAAAGTGGTACGACCGGGTGCGACGACAGTGGGACACACACATGTTAGCCAGCCCACGCGCCGATAAAAACGAACGGGGTGCAGTCCTTATCGCCGGGATGTTCGGAATTATGGTGCTTCTTGCCATGGGGGCACTAGTGGTCGATATCTTACGGATGGAGCGGATCGGTCGCTCGCTTCAGCGCGCGGCCGATGCCGCCGCACTGGCGGCGAGCCTTCAATTGAAGGGCGATCCGTATACCCCTGCGGGAACACCTAGCGATTGGAAAGAGGCGCGCCGCGCTGCGGTGTTGGCTCTCCGAAGTAATCTTATCGCCGAGGATACGAACGTGCTCGCCGGAGGGGGAACATGGGAGCCCCGCGGCATTATGGACTTTTACGAGCTTGAAACAACCGGGGACGGGGTGATGAATCCCTATCGCGGCTCCGAGATCCGCGTGGGGAGACTGATCATCACGATCGAGCGCGGGGCGTGGCTTTACAACGAAGACAGCTCCTCCGGTGCAAATGTGGATGGCGAGCCAAACGGTCCGTATTTTGTACCCCTAGAGAGCGACACCGGCGACTGTCCTGAATTCTGTATGAACAACAACTATCGGTACGCCAACGCCGCCCGTATTAGAATTCAGATGACCTCGATGCGTTCGTTTTTCCCCCTCGCCTGGGCCGGAACCTCCGAGGTTGGGGGACTTACCCGTGAGTCGATCGGTTCGATTCAGACAACAACACCGTAGCGATGACCAAACATTAACGAATACCTTCAAGTGGTTATGGAACTGCCTCATTTGAAGATTTTAAAAATCACCTGAAGCACCCCGCCCGCCATACCAGATAGGAGGGTGAGCAGCCGTATGCCCTCAGGCGAGGGAGCGCAGCATCGGGCCGCGCCAAGGAGCGACGCGGAAGAGTCCTCCACCGGTTGGTTTTACGGATGTAATCCGGGGTTTTTGGGAGATCGCAACGTATGCGACTAGATGGTTCAAAAGAGTGGAATCGTTACGATGAAGGCGCTGGATTCGCAGCAAAACGCTCGGGCGGCTTTAACGCCAGCCGACAGTCCCAACGCACCCGGCTTTTAATCCTCTCAGGCATCGGACTCTTTATGGCGGTGACGCTGAGCACCGTCCTCCTGGTCTCTTCAACCAACACGAATGCATCTCAACCGGTCGCTGCCGTCAAAACGGTGAAGGTTGAAAAGCCCGCGCCGATCGAGATGGTCGACGTCCTCGTTCCGGTCAAAGAGATCGAGCCGGGCAAACCGCTCGACCCCGCCCTCTTTATGCGCGTAAAACGGGCACGGGTAGGATTACCCCCCGACGCGATCCTTACCTACGACGACCTCACCGGCCAGTTCGCCCGCAGCCTTCTCCCGGCGCACCAACCGATCGTCAAATCGGTCGTCACGAACCGCCCGCCGCAAAATCAGGTGATCGAGAATATCCCCGAGGGGCACCGCGCTATCACAATCAGCACCAACGCCACCTCGGCGGTTGAAGGATGGGCACGCGCCGGCGCCCACGTCGACGTGCACTGGATCACCGACGTGCTGGGTGAGAAGACCGCTAATCTTATCGTGCAAAACGCCAAAGTTCTCTCAGCCGAGCGACAATTCGATCCCCGTGCCGAGCCGAATGCACCGATCCCGACCACCGTTACCTTGCTGACAAACGAGCGTGATGCCCAAAAGGTGCTCCTCGCCTCGACCGGTGGCCAGATCGTCTTAGCGCTCCGTGGAGCGAGCGATTCCGGCAAAGCGACCGCCAACGTGACGACGATGGGATTTAAAGGCCTCTTGCCCCGCACCGAGGGTGAAAGCCATCAAGCCGAAGGGCTCGAGGGCGTCGTCAGCTTCCGTGAAGCCGATGGTGAACGGCGTGAGTTTGCGGTCTACAAGGGCCGAATTATGCGCCGTGTCGGGGACGCCAATCGTCGATAGCACATCCCCTCACCACAGCTACTTTGGAGTCCCGACTTCTTTTCGTCGCAGGGCAGAGCTAAGGACCGATGCGTGAGCTCCTGAGACGCTCCAGAGTCTTGCGCCCGTAGCGTCTGTCGCCTCGCGGTAAGAAGCGATCGCAGAGCTGGGCAGACGCCCATTTTTGAAACCACTTCGCGAGATAACGCTTCCTTCGGTAGCACCCCCAACGATCTCCCCGTGAATCAAAATAGGCGGAAACCCCGATAAGGGGATATATGCGCGTTGTCCCTCTACATGAATCGAACGATACCCCGAATAGGACGGGCTCCCCGACCATCGGAAAGTATCGTCTTGTGGAAACGATCGGACAAGGCGCGATGGGTGTGGTGTACAAGGCGCGCGACCCCGAGATAGGTCGTGACGTTGCGATCAAGGTTTTGCGCTCGATGCAATCCGCCCACCCCCAAGATGCTGCCGATGCATTCAAACGTTTCCGCCTCGAAGCTCGATCGGCGGGCAATCTGCGTCACCCGAACATCATCGCGATATTCGAGGCCCACCAAGAGAGCGATCGCCCCTACATCGTGATGGAGTACATCCGCGGCGAAGGGCTTGACCAGATCCTCACCCGTGAGCGACGACTTCAACCGGCGCGCGCACTCGCGATCTTCCGCCAGATCGCGGCCGGACTCGACTACGCCCATTCGAAAGGGATAGTTCACCGCGATATCAAGCCCAGTAACGTCCTTATCGAAGGAGAGGACAAGGTTTATATCCTCGACTTTGGAGTAGCGAGCATGTCGAAGCGGATCGCCGGGGCGATCCCGCTCCCCGCGCACGACCCGGACATCATCGTGGGGACACCTGCGTACATGTCACCCGAACAGGTACGGAACGAGGAGCTCGACGGTCGTTCCGATCTCTTCAGCTTTGCCGCTCTCGCCTTCGAGTGCCTTACCGGTAAGATCCCGTTTCTGGGGGAGACAGCGACCGGACTCATGC
Source organism: Bdellovibrionota bacterium (assembly GCA_044352465.1). Classification (GTDB taxonomy): domain Bacteria; phylum Bdellovibrionota_C; class UBA2361; order UBA2361; family UBA2361; genus JBILDU01. The sequence continues at coordinate 3,879 of JBILDU010000072.1, read as the reverse complement.
GTAATATCGTGGCAGGAAAGAGGCGCGCGCTCGGCTCAGTAGCCCCCGAGCTCCCGGTCGAGCTCGAGTTCGCATTCGACCGCGCATTCTCGATCCCGCGAGAAAAACGTTTCGATACCGCCGATGAATTTGTAAACTCGTTGGCGCAGGCATTCGGTATGAGCGACACCCGGAACCCCTCGAATCCTCCCGATGATAGCCCTATCTCTCTGCGGCGCCGTGATGGCGCGAAAGCGCACCAATCCACCGAGGCACCTCTCGCCGGCGAGCCCGTGACCCCCGTCAAGACTGAGTCACCGCGCAACGATCCCCCACCCCGTAGCTCACGGGAAGATGCCTACTCCCCCCGACAGAATACGGGGCCCCGGCCTCTAAAACCCGGAACGATCTTTGAGGGGGGCACCCTACCGGTGATGGCTCCACAGCGGAGTGAGGAGCCCCGGAAAGGACTCCGCCGCGTGCCGAAGATCCACCCCGAAAAGGCGCTCCTGCTCGTGGTGGTGGGTCTCATTACCCCCCTCACGTTTCTCATCACCTACCTGCTTTTGAGTGGAAACCAAAGCGGCGCCCCTCACCTTCAAAGCAGCGTCCTCGAGATCGCCGCTCCCGCAGAGCTTGAAAGTGAGCTGATCGTTCCACGCGTCGAGGCTGCCCCCGACTCACTAGCGGTGAGTGAACTTTCGAACCGACAGCTTTTAGGGGTGATAATGGGGACAACCGCCTCGGAGCAACGGGTCCTCGATGCGCTGACCCTCGCAGCCGATCGCCGCATCGCCGAGTTCGTCGATGCGAGCGTCGCCACACTCAAACACCCCTCAGCCGGGATTCGCTTCGCCACCATCAAATTACTGGGGAATACCGCGGACCGTCGCATCGTGCCGCACCTTGTCGTGATGCTCGAAGACTCGGACGAACAGGTGCGGATCGCAACTGCGCGCGCCCTCGCCGAGCTAGGCGATCGGCGCGCCCTCGGGTTCCTCTCCGCCCGCTACTTCGCCGAAAAAAGTAGGGAGGCACAGAGCGCGCTCAAACGGTCGATCGAGCAGCTCAGTGGCCTCCCATTAAACGAGGCGAACCTGATTAATCACATCAAGGCGCAATCGCCTCGCTCTACACCTCAGGAGTAGCTTCGCTCGCTACCGACTCATCGCCAGCGACCTCCTCTTTGAGGTCCGGCCAGAGGCAGATCACGTTCTCGCCCGGAATCGAATAGATCCCCAGCTCATCACCCTCACGTTGGAAACCGTAACGCACCGCTCCACCGTTATCACGGAGGAGATCCCGACACGCCTTATCCTCCCCAGCGAACCACAGCTCCTGGTACTTTTGAAGAAGGCTGCTGTCGTCAAGAAGCTCCCGATCCACCATCGCGAGGCAACGGGTATCAACGAACACATGCCCACGACTCATCGTCGCAAGCTCGGGAAGAGACTCGCCCTCAGCTCGGTATCCCTCGGGGTGAACAACGATCGAAAACGCAAACGGGTCACGCTCGATACGATACGTACCAGGCTCCACATCAACGACACATCCACCGTAATCCTGAATGAGCTTGTCCTTCTCCTCAGCAGAGGCGTCGATGACGGTCAAAAGACGATCGATGAATTGCGGATTCGCCAGCATGAACTGATCGATGAAGACCAGATGCCCGCTCTCAACAGCTATTCTCTCCCGCTTATTGCCGCTATCAGCGGATTGACGGGGGTGACCCCGATGCCGCCGACCACCCCGCCGACCGCCACCACCGCCGCCGTTACCACCACGACGAAAGTTGTCCCGACCACGACCACGACCGAATTTACCTCGTCCCATATCGATATCTCTTTTTTAACCCCCGGGAATATCCGGGGCACTGTTTTGAAAATAAACTGACTGAAAACAACGTGCCTTTAAGACACCACAAACTTCCGGATTTTAGATCTCGGATTTTAGATCTCGCTTTCGAGCCCCGCAAAAAAATTTGCGTTGCTTTAAGCCCTCAAACCGTTGAACGGTCCAGAAAGATTTCAATACCTTACTAGAGATTATTTTTCCAGAGTAACTCTAAAAAAACGGCTTTGATAAGCCCCCTACCCGACCGCTTCACCTCCCCCGTTGCACCGCTATTTAGCTCGCCCCCCACCTCAAGGACCCCGCCTTTTGAGTCGATATACTATGAGGAGGCCTTATGTCAAAGGAATCCATAGGTTACAGACACCGAACGGCGAGCTTGGGGTGGAACACGCAGGTTTAGAACTGATTGAATTGACCAAACGAATCGGGCTCGACTCGCCGGTTCGATTCGACCCTGAAACAAACGCGCTCGCGGGGGTTTACTCGGACGAGCTTGCCCTCTACCGAGCCCGACGGGGGTGGCGCCAGGTTCTCGAGGCTAACTTCGTCCTTCAACTCGGTCACGATTTCAATATCGACGTCGTCGCCGATCCGGAGGCAGGACGCTATCTTATGCGCTGCGAGTTCGTATCGGCATGCGCCAAAAGCGCCTTCTGGCGCATCACCCACCACCAAGCCCCCGAGACCCAGTGCATTATCGAGACAGCCCACATCCCGATAGCGGATTCCCTTTTCGAGAACCTCATAGCGGCTCCTGACATGCAACCCCTCGAGGCAGAGGCGCCGTTTATCCCGGGGTGGCGCGAGGTGCAGCGAGCATCTCCGTTAGAGCGATTCCTCGGTCATCTCCGCCGGTCCCTGCGGGGCTGGTGGAAGAGATAGTCCCCCACCCGTCAAAGACCCCCATTTATTGTGCCGAATCAACCGGATAGACAGTCCCCTCGCAAGGTGTAGGCCTATGCCTCTTCGAGACGCCGCCTTGCCATAACAACCAATAAGACACACGGAAAGAGCATAGGGGCGCGATGGCTCGAAAGACCGAATATGGAAAATACATCATTTCAGCCGGTGAAGTCGGCGCTTACACCGTCTGCCCCGAATCGTGGCGTCTCCGCAACGTAGAGCAAGTCCGCACCTCTCGGGAGACCTCCAGCACCGACGGCCGGCTCCTCCACCAAGAGTGGGCCAAAGCATATGAAGAGTTCGTATATCTCGGACGGAAGGCCCACCTTATCGTCGTCCTCCTCGTTACCGCAGCAGTGGTCTACCTCCTCTTACAGTCGAGGTAACAAAAAATGTGGGCGACTCTCCTCGATTGGATCAGCCGAACCACCAGCGAGTTGGCTCAGCTCGACGTGGATCTGATAATCCTTGTCCTCCTCGGTGTGATCACCCTTGTCATTCTAGGCCGCGTCGGCACCGTACTCGAAAGCAAAGAGCGTGAAGTGGGCGTCTCCACCTCCACCATCACGGTGAGCGTCGACGGCACGAAAACCCTGCCGGTCAGAAACTACGTCTCCGAAATACAAGGCCTCGCCGGTAAACCCGACGCACTCATCTCCGAGGATGGATTCATCATCCCGATCGAACGAAAGCCGCTCGCCCGAAAGGTGCGCGATCGCTACGTCGCTCAACTCTTGGTCTACATGCGCCTCGTCGAGGAATTCGAGGGCAAAAAGCCACCCTACGGCTACCTCATCTTGGGACCGAATTGTCGCCGATTTAAAATCGAGAACTCACCGGCCCGTCAGGCCTGGCTCCAAAAACACCTCGATGAGATGCGCGCTATCTTGGCCGGAGGCCCCTCCCAACCGACCCCGCACCCCCGCAAGTGCCGAAAATGCGACGTACGTCACGCCTGCGCCCATCGGGCCGAGGAGAACACCCCTATACAGATCGGACAACGACCGAAGGAACGCCCCCTTCGCGTTGCGGCAAAGTAAGATCTACATTACCCGACGGACACCTCTGAGATCTTCGAATCCTCCGATCTGAAGTGACGGGCGTCTCTTTCAGTAGCTTTTTTTGTACGGGTGCCGAAGCAAA
>JBILDU010000146.1:0-5449 GCA_044352465.1 Bdellovibrionota bacterium | reverse complement strand
CGAGCGCAGCATCGAGCCGTTTTGCACTAACTCCTCCGCATACTCGCCGAGACATCCACCCGGGAGGTAGATCCCGCCGACTCGCCGCGGAATCTCACTATCCGCAAGGGGGGAAAATGGCACGATCTCGGCACCGTAAAACCGGAGGAGGTCGAGATTATCTTGGAAACAGACGTTAAAGCACGCGTCCTCTGCCACCGCGATCCGGGTTCGTCGCGACAACGGGCGAAGCACGTCGTCGGGCACCTCGAACTCAGGGGCCCCACCAGCGCATGCCAGAAGCCGCTCGATATCAATGGTGCGACTTACGGCGTGGGAAAGATCGACGAAGAATTGGCGGGGTAACGAGGTAAGATTTTCCTGCTCTGTAATACCCGCAGGAGGCAAAACCGCCGCTGCAGGTCCGAGCTCCGGCACCCCACCGAGCGGAGGCTCCATGCCGGCTATCTGAAGCCCGGTCGCATAAAAGTCGGTGTTCGGTGCGTCCGGCGCGTCGCTTAAAGAAACCCGATTCAGCAGCGTTCCGGCGAGGGTAAAGTCGGCGGCGAACTCTCCGAAACCGCGAATGAGCGCCGTGAGACTCGAACCAAAACCGCGAGTGTCGACCACGAGAACGACGGGTGCCCCGGTGAGCGCTGCAATTTCAGCGTCAGAGGTTCGAAGAGAGCCGGGGGTCACCCCATCGTAGAGACCGTTTCTTCCATCGATAAGAACGACGTCAGCACCGATAGACGCTTGAGCCAGGCCCGCTTGAACTTGTGCAGGCACGAGAATGCTTTCATCGAGACACCGCACGTACCGCGCGGTGGTGCGCTTGAAAAGCACCGACTGAAGGAGATTGGGCCCGGTTACAGCGACTGCGACCCCCAGATTTCGACGGCGCAACTCATACGCCAATCCAAGGGCAATGAGGGTCTTACCAACCTCAGAACGAACACCAGCAAGTAAAATTCGAGCAGGCCGAACGCGCGACATCAGAACCTCCGAGAACCACCAGCGGTCGAGACCACCATCGTCACAACCCTACGGGTCATTATACGGCAAAAACCCTCCGGAAACGAAGGGAATCCAAAGACTAACGACGGTATAAACGGCGCCGCAGGACCAACATCCGGGACCGTTCGGCGCTTCGACCAGGGTCGCGCTCTTTTACCACGCTCCCCACCTTAATCGCCTTCTCTTTGTTGAGAATCGTTCCTTCAACCGACCAAAAGCGACCGAGGCTCTCATCCACAATCCGTTGAAGCTCCCCATCGAGGGCTACGGTTTTACCATCGATTCGCATCTCTCGGAGATCGAACACCGCTCGTCCGCCCCCCTTGACCACGCGGGCAAGCTCACACAAAACGGCATTCATATAGTCGAGCCAACCAGGGAGATCGGGAAAAGTTGTGCGAGAAGCGACTCCCTGCCCTGAAACACCCGCGAACCAGAGGCGCAACCACTGATCTTTTGCCCCGTCATCCCCGCGTGGTAGCGGCGGCCCGGTAACCACGAGGTCGACCGATCCCGAGGGGAAGATCGAGAGGTCAACCGCATCCGCGAGCTCAACGCGGTGTCGCCCCGCGGAGCTGCGAAGCACCGACGGAACTCCATCGCGAAGAAGCGAGGCGGTTTTGCGAAGAATACGGGGCACGATGGAGCGGTAGTCGGGACTTTGGCGACGTTTACAATTAAGCGCCTCCTGCTCCTCCGGTGACAAAGCGAGCTGTGGAAATGTGTAGACACTGAAATAACCGGCCGAATGGCCGTGCAGCAACCCCAAGGCGACGAGCTCGATGAAGCGAGCGACCCGATCCTGGCGGGTTTGGAGAAACGACCGCAAGTTGACGATCTCGCGATACGTATCGTGATCGTAAAAAGGCGCGAAGACCTGGCGATACACCGTCAGGTCAACCGGCCGGCGGAGATTGATATTCTGAAACCCCAGGGTCACTTCGGTGATGTCGGCCGGAGAGACCTTCGCAGCGGTAAGTTTTAGTGCGAGTGGATTGATATCGCTCGCAAAAGCGATACGCCCCTGGAGCGCCGCCTCGAGAGAGGTCGTCCCCGATCCACAAAAAGGGTCGAGCACCACATCGCCCCGTTTCGTGTATCGGTCGATAAAATAAGCGGGCAACTCGGGACGAAAAGAAAGTGGGTAGGCGGAGGCGTAGTGCAGCGAGTGGGCGTCTTTCCCATCACCGGACCAGATCTCCACTTCCGTCTTGAAAGACGGCGCGTCCGCCACGATCTTTAATGCCGCGCCACTACGTGTTTGCATGCCTAACCTCGTCGGGTGAGTATAAGGGGACCCGGGAGAAACGCGCTACGGTGAATCGACGTACCACCGAACCCAAGTCACCCATCTCACTGCGAGGACGGGCCACTATTCGGGAACTGCAGCGGCCAAACCTCCGATCAATCGCGAGGCCTAACTCCCCGAAACAACCCGAGGCTTTGAACCCAACCGGGACTCGACAAGTCGGCGAGTCCGAACGAACTGCGCCCCGAGCTCTTCCACGAACAAGGGATAAAATAGCTTTCTATCCACCTTCGGAGGTTGCCCCCCTCTCTCTCCGCTCGCCCTGGCTAGCGGGTGAATTTTTGCAAATTGCCCCCAGCCGCATCGAGCGATGGATCGAGCTTCGCGGCCGCCTTGAACATCTTTTCCGCTTCAGCTTTGCGGCCTAGTCGCTCATACAAAACCCCCAAATTATTGTGCGCCTGGGCGTTCGCGGCATCGAGTTCGATCGCTTTTTTGAGCGTACCCTCTGCTTCATCAAACTTGCCGAGCTCAAGCTGGGCCCAACCGAGGGTACCCAGAGCACGCGGGTTGGACGGTTCGATCGACACCGCCCGGGCCAGAGACAGCTCGGCCTGCGACTCTTGCTGCTTGTGAATAAGCACGACCCCCAAATTCACCAGCGCACCGACGTCATCGGGCTTGAGCCCAACCACCTTTTTGAAAGCGAGCGCCGCACGATCGAGGTCCCCACTCTTCTCGGCGATGACGCCGAGAGCCGCCTGCACCTCAGCGTGGTCGGGGCGAAGTTCCGCCGCACGCCCGAGAGCGCGTACCGCCTCGGGGAGCCGTCCCAAACGCTCATAGAGGAGCCCGCCAAAGAAAAAAGCGTCCGCGAAAAGCGGATCGAGCTCCATCGCGCGAGCGTATGCGCTCGCGGCTTGCTCCGACTGAGTCAGTTTGTCGTGCATAACCGCCAAGTTGTAAAAGGCCCGGGCGCTCGGTTTGTCGACGCTCGTTACCTTCTGCAGCACCGCAATGGCTTCGGCCCCTTGGCCACGCTTGTCGAGAACAACAGCGATTCCTTGCGCCGCGCGATCGTTGCGGGGATCGCTGCGCAGAATGTCCTCATAAACCTCAAGCGCCGCGTCGAGTTCACCCAGCTCGAGCTTGACGCCCGCAAGCGCCAGTTGAAACGCCGGATCAGATTTAATCTCTAACGCCTTACGAAAAGACGCCTCCGCCTCAGCAAGCTTCCCTTGCTTCAAAAGGAGCACCCCCAGGTTGTAGTGGGCCTCGGACATCTGCGGACACTGCGTGGAAGCATCCCGGTAGGCTTTCTCCTCTTCACTCGAGCCATCACTCCGCCCGATCCCCTCCTTCACGAGCCGTGAAGCCTCGACGCAACTGTTGTCAGCCGCCGCGCGGCCTGACGATACGACCGCGGTGAGGCAGAAAAATAGAATCGATAGCCACCCTCGAATCATCGGACTCGCTCCATCCGTTGCAACGCTTCGCGCAACCGCTCCTCCCCCTGGACCAGGGCAAAACGGACGTAGCGGTCCCACTGCGCTCCGAAAATCTTCCCCGGTAAGGCGAAGACACCGGCCTCCTCGAGGAGTCGCCGAACGTATTCGAACGAACCTCCCGCGTCGACCGGCAGCTCCGCCCACACCGAGGCACCGGCGGCCGGAAGCTCTACCCGCCAACCGAGCCGCCGTAGCCCGTCAACGAGCACTCGCGCCCGGTGTTCGTACTGGCGGGTCAGCGGCGCGACAAGGTTTTCACTCAGTGCGAGCCCCGCCGCGGCAGCCATTTGGAGGGGTAAGAAAACACCGTAGTCGCTGTGGGACTTAAGACGCGCAACCTGATGGACGATCGCCTGAGGCCCGACGAGGGCTCCGACCCGCCAACCTGGAACCGAGTAGGCCTTTGAGAGGCTGTATATCTCAATCCTGGGGCCATCACTTGCGATGCTGAGAACGCTCGGTGCAGCCTCGCCGCGGTGCACCATGTCGCCGTACACAAAATCGTTGATGACCACGGCTCCCCACGCAGCCGCGCTACGACAGATCGATTCGAGCTCGCTCCGTTGCGCGACTCGTCCGGTCGGATTATTCGGCAAATTCAAAAGCAAGACGGTCGGACGGTGCGACTCGAGAACGCGCTCGATATTCGACACCAGCTCAGCGCCGTCGTTGCCCAATTCATAGAAAACCGGGCGCCCCCCCGCCAGCTGGATCGCCGACAGATGCGCCGGATAGGTCGGCTGAGCTACCGCAACAGCATCACCCGGACGCCCCAAACACCGCAGTGCGCTGACTAAGCCATCCTTCGTACCGAGGGTGACACACACCTCCTCCTCTGGGTCCAGCGTTACTCCGAAGACCGTTCCGTACTTCAGCGCAAACGCTTCACGCAATTTCTTGACACCGCGCGAAACCGCATACCGATGATTCTGTGGCTTAAAGGTCGCCTCGACGAGTTTATCGAGGAGATATCGCGGGGGGGGGAGATCGGGATTTATCATCGATAGATCGACGAGACCTCCGCCGCGCGATAGCCGCTCTAACTTCAAAGCGTTGAGCTCTGCTAAGGGGTCCTCCCGAAGCCAACCGATATCGCGCTCACTTTCACTGCTCATAATCAACAACTGCCTGGATTACGCCGGTTTTCAACTCGCCCACGAACCTCGGTACAGTACCGTGAAGGTAAGTCCTTTGGCAAAATCTCACGCCTCATCAACGGCCCCCACGGTTTGGCCCTGCGCCCCGAAGCACCGGTTCCCCCTCGCCCTTTTTAAGGCTACCATAAAGGTATGAGCACCGGTGGTATCTTGCAAGCATTGACCCAGTCTGAACTGCCCCTCGTTTTGGTCGGGGAAAGCGGGACCATCCTGTGGTCGAACGCGGCGGCGCTCCGTTTTCTGGGTGACCAGGCGAGCGCAGCGTCACTCGCCGAACTGGTGGAGCCGGCGGATCTGAGCCAGGTCATCGAGGCCTCGGGACCCGCCACCGTCCGACTTACCCGACGAAATCCCCCCCGTGGTGGGTCACCCGCGGTTACCGAGTGCGTCGTCATACCGCTCTCTCCACCCAGCGGCGCTGGGACGGAGCGCACCCACCTCCTCGTGCTGCAGCGAAATTCGCCCGAGATCCTCCCCCTCTTCGCTCGGGAGGATTTTCTAACCACCGTGGCTCACGACCTCAAGAATCCCCTCGGGGC
>JBILDU010000145.1:0-5540 GCA_044352465.1 Bdellovibrionota bacterium | reverse complement strand
TAAGAGCCTCTTCAGCTTCCGGTTCTCGTCCTCAAGGCCTTTCAGCTTGCGTAGGTCGGTGCTCGTCATCCCTTCGTACTTCTTTTTCCAGCTGTAGTACGTCGGCTCACTCACTCCGTGCTTTCGGGATACCTCGGCAACTTTGCCGTAAGCTACGCTTCCTGGAGAATCTTCACTATCTGATCCTCCGTAAATCGCTTTCTCATCTCGTCCTCCTGTTAAAGAGGACTATACATCATCCCGTGGCCATTTCGGGGGGGCAGGGCACCTTTTATGCTTCAGGCCCAGACGGGTATGTGGATTATCCGGAATCATAGACCCGCCAGATAAACCGCCCGGAATTTAAACGCCTTTTGAGCAGCTCGGCCATGATTGTAACTATCTGTTCTGCGTGACTTCTTATGCCTCGGGGATGGTGATATGAAACCCTCTTTAGGCCAATCGCAGAGCCGCCGACAGACTGCTCATGGCAATTACAACTTTCCAAATCTTTCGACACACATTCAAATTCTTCGCAGCTCTTGTATTTTTTGTGGGCACGGCATCGGCTCAGACCGTGACCGTTAAGGGCTCTCTTAGGAGAGCAAATGGCTACACCCTAGCTTTGTTAAACAAGGACGGCTCATCCCAAACCAGACGACTCAAAGCCAGTGGCACATTTAGCTTTCCCAAGCTGAAACTTAAAAGCCTTAACGGCGCATCTCTGCAGATTATCGGAGCCGATGGCCGATTTTTTGGACCAGTCGTGTTAGGCCGCAAGGGTCTAAAGGCATCCACGACATTGAGTGGTAAGGGCAACTCGGGCGCCGTGCTTGATCTGGGTAGGCTCACCCTCCGAAGCGGCTTTGCATCAGCTGCGAAAACCCTGCGGAAATCCATCTATACCGCCCCACGGGTGGCAGCCGATAATACAGGCAAGCCCACTGGCGCAGGGAATCTTGGTGTCGTGCCAACCTCCGTGAACATCGCCTCAAGGCAATCGATTCAACTCGCTGCTCAGAATCAACCCAACCCAGGCGACGACGGAGACCGCGATGGGATCATCAATGCTTTTGACGCTGATGACAACGGCAACGGCATTCTCGACTCTGCCGACCCAGCTTCAGAGGGCACTGACACTCCGTATGTGAGCATCAACTTCGATTTCAGAAAAACCCTTAATGCCTGGGTGCGCGAGGGACTGTCGGACACCGCTATTGACGCAGTGGTATCAGGAGAGAATGTATTCGCCTCGACCTTTTTTATCTCGCTGCCGCAGACAAGCCCGATTGATGGAGGGTACCTAATCTGTGGTGATGGGCTCACCTATTGCCGCCGCAACACCCCACTTGGGTTTTCATCCGGAGTATCAGAGAGCTCAAATGCATACAGAGGTGCGATGAGCTCACTCCTAAATTCGAGCGGCTATCCGATTCTGGAGCGAATCTCTGTGGGAGGAAGTCCAGCGATTGTACTATCGATGCAGCCACGGGTGGGACGCGATATATTCCGACCGGGCGACCTGTATCGTGTCGTGCTGACCGCAGGCACCCGCGAAGTTTCGTCTCGCACCTTCGCGTTGCCACCGTATTTTGTCTCGGTTCCCGCGGTCAAAGAATACACCGCTAATGGAGTCACCACCACGGTGGACTATGACTCAGTGGGGCCTGATTCAGGTAGCGTTCCTGGCACCTCAACAGGCGATCCGATCGTTCTTGGCTCTGATGGGCTTCTGTCACTCACGTTCTGGCGGCCACAACGCCAGCCACTCGGCACCGAAAGCGGATATCAAGATTTTGGCAGGCTCAACTACGGCGTGGTGCTTAGTAATGCACAAGCCACCTGTGCTGGGTTCTATACCCCAGGCTCTAGCAACCTAGTCGAAGATAGCAACGCTCTTGGCAATGGCGAGAGCCCGCTCGCACAGGAAGGAGCAAACCTCACTCCGCTGGTCGATCAGGTAACTGATCGCGCTGCGAATAGCTCCAACACTCTCTCATTCACGGTCGACCTAAAGAGCTGTTTGGCGCGCTCAGGCGGCGCCCCTGGCACCTATACGGCAACTCTCACTGCTGCTGGATCAGAGCTCACCGGAGGGAGGAACTCAGCCAATCAGTTCTTCTATGTGACAGTGCCGTAGGATTGCTGGCCACTCTCGCGATTTTCTTTGTGTGCTTATCAGGGGAGCGTCGGAGCATATTTGTGTCCAGCTTTCGTAAATCCGGACAAATTTCAGTGAAGCACTTTTGATAGTTCTGCCCTCTTAAGTTGCTTATTTTTCATGATCCGAGCGGCTCTGGCGAAGCCGAGCCGCTCAGTTCTCTGTTCGAGAATCTGTTTATCGCGCCCGAGGAACATATCTGCTGGTCGCAGGAAATTGGTTCCTTGGTGCAAGCGCTGGTGGTTATAGACGGCGACGAAGTCGCCGATAACCTGCAGTGATGTTCCCCCCGTATCTTAGACACCAGTACTTCAACATTGCTAAGGTATTGGCATGAGTAAGAGATACGCCCCGGCAGTGAAAGAAGAGGTTCTTGGGAAGATCCGCAACGGTCGCAAGGTAGCCGAAGTGGCGCGGGAGCACGGGAACAACGAGATGACGGTACGGAACTGGCTTGAGCGAGACACCGCGGCTGGGGCCTCTGAGATACTTGAGACGAGCCGCCTGCGTCGGGAGAACGAGGCGCTGTTGAGGCTTGTTGGTCAACTGACGTACGAGTCTGAGCAGCAGAAAAAAAATCAGCGCCGTGCTGGTCGCTGAACCAGCGAGCAAGTCACAGCTGGCTCGGGAGCTTGGCATCAGCCGAGCGAGTCTGTACTACCGCCATAAGCTTCCGGAACGAGATGATGCGCTTCGTCGCCGGATAGAGCTGGTGATGGAGAGGAATCCCGGGTACCGGTCGCCACGTGTAGCGCTTGCGCTCAAGATTAACGCGAAGCGGGCAGCCCGTGTCATGCGCAAGTTTGGTCTCAAGCCTGCACGGCGCTCTGAGACCCCACGAAAATGCCAGGACGAGGGGCGAGAGCCGCTTTCCCATCCCAACATCTTGGGCCGGCTCTGTCCGATTGCGCCCAACGTGGTCTGGGCGAGCGATTTTACGTTCATATCGTACAAGAGCGCGTTCGTGTAGCTGTGCACCGTCATCGACGTGTTCACGGGGGAGGTGCTCGGATTGAACATTTCCCGGACACACGATGCCGCGTTCGTGCGTGTTGCGATTGAGCGCGCCATCCGCAAGACCGCGACGGTGCCGCTCTCGTTTCATTCCGACCAAGGAAGCGAGTACGCCTCGGAGGAGATCTCTGCGTGGCTTACGAAGCAGGGCGTCACCATCTCTATGAATCCTAAGGGTTCCCCGTGGTGCAACGGCTCACAGGAGTCGTTCTTTGGGCGCTTCAAGGTTGAGTTCGGCGACTTCGGGCGATTCGATACCTACGCCGACTTGCTCGAAGAGCTCTACGCCCAACTCCACTACTTCACGCACGTGCGCATTACTACCAGACTCAAAATGGCACCCGCCGAATTCCGCCTCGCCTGGGAAGAGAAACAATCCAGGTTATCCACAGGTTGTGAGTCTCCCCCGCACCCCCTCTACCCCCCATTCGTGGCTAAAGTAGACCGCGCTGGCTGCGCTCCTTCAGGTTTAGGTAAACCTGTCAAAAAGAGGGGGGAATTGACACGGTCTTAGGTGCCGATAGGGGGCAGGTCTCATTCCGTGTTCTTAATCCGCTTCTGTCCCGTCAATCAATTGACTCTCTCCCGCCATGCGCCAACTGCTTATTCAATCTATTCCACAATTTCTCTCGCGGTATAGGCTTTGCACTTGGACCCCTGCTCAAAGATAGGGTTGTCGGCGCGGTTTTTTAGGGGAGATTTCTATGCGAGCTCTGGGTATCGTTTTAAGCGGTCTGTGTCTTCTTCTCACACCGGGTCTGGCGGCAGCGGAGGGGAATGCGCTGTCTTGTAAAATAAGCCTGTGGCAGATCCCGAAAAGTAAAAAGGGAGCAGTGTCCCAATTCGATGCCATAGAGCTCGAGTCCCGCACCAGCTATGGCAAAACATTTTCAAGGTTTGAGCTTGAGCTCGACAGGGTTGGAGGCGAGGCCTGGTTGCACCAAAACATGTGTGTGGGTCGGCGTGACTTTCGCAGTGGTCGTTTCCCCGGCACGCTATGTGTGGTTGTGATGACAGCGCAAGAGTCCGAAGGGCTGCGTCTGCATCAGCGCTCGTTGTCGATGTCTCGCGCCTAGCACAAGTATCTCAAACTCAGGGTGGGAAGCTACTTCCCCCAGTGATTGAGAATCTCGGTGGCTTCCGTAGCTCGATGCCTATCGATGCGTCCGGCAAAACTGTCTCGCTTACACAGTTTTTCCCGGCCTCAAAGAGTAGGGAGGGAGATCTTGCAAAAATGGAGATTGCATGTGGTGGCTGAGCATGTGACGTCGCGCATCATCAAAGCACATGCTCCGATCGAAATAGCAAGTATGCGCCGCAGTCTTTACGGTTCGCTGCGATAGCGGAGCTGTAAAATTCTAGGGTCATGGTAGACCGGCGTGGCGTATAGGTCCCCGCGGCATTGGGGGTTGTCCGATTGCTAGTGGTTCGACCGTTAAATTCTTTCACCTGCAAGGTAACAGAATTTATGCTCACCACTAGTCCTGAGTTAGTTTTTCACTCCGCGGGAGTGAAAAAACTTATTGTTCGAAGGACTAGTTGATCTTCGAGACTGAGTGGCAGTCATTGTTTACGCTGCTTTCGTGCTTGCGTCAACCTGAGGCTTTGCTGCTGCACAGAGTGCGGAGATGGCAGCGGCGAGATCGCCGATTCCCTTGAAGCCTCGTACGCGACGCATCCGGTTTTCGTTGGCGAGCGCAGCCGAGGCGAGCCACCCTTGAAAGTGCTCTGAGTCACGCCAGCGCTTTACACGCCGGAGGTCCTCTTCGAGCAGCGAGTTGAGTGACTCGATTGGATTCGTCGTCGAAACGAACCGCGTCAGCGCTGCCGAGAGCTTGAGTGCGTGGAGAAGGAGTAGGTCGGGCTTCGCCTCCTGAAACGAACGGAGTGCCGAGACATTCGCCCTTTTGAGAAGCTTCTCCAGGGACTCGGCGTACGCCCGAGCCTCATTGAGGTCCTTTGCGTCGCGCAGTGCCCAAAGTGGATGGCGTACGTTTGCTCGAGAGCGGAGTTGAGCCCCGAGCCACCGTCGACGACGAAAAGGAGCTCACGCTGGGTTAGCCCCCGGCGCTCAAGGTCTGCAAGCAGCTCAAGGCACGTCACTGCGTTCTCAGTATTCGCTTGGAATATGCCCAGAACGTGCTTCTTCCCGTCTCCCCCATCCCGAGCGCCACAACAACCCCGAGGCTCTTGAAACGCTTCCCGTCGATGAACACGACCTTCACGTTGAACCGTCCAAGGTCGCGGTTCTGAGGGGCTTCAAGCCGCTTGAGCGAGCTCCGCTTGAACGACGTACTCACCGTCTGCCGCTTGAAACCAAACGCCCCTCCGATCCCCTCAACCCCATGCGCGTAAAATCGTTGGCTCACCCGGCGTAGGGAATCAA
>JBILDU010000059.1:0-18757 GCA_044352465.1 Bdellovibrionota bacterium | reverse complement strand
CTCACCGCGCCATACGGAGGTCCGGGGGTAAACTCCGAACTCGGATTCATCCGCACACTGCCGGCAGCATCAGCAACCGGCCCCTCCCGGGAACTCCCCGCAAGTGCGGTACCGAACTACGGAAACTGGGAAACGTTTATCTGCTCACCAAAGGAGACCCTCTGGACCGCTCTGAACTTCTGGCCCCGTGCTACTTTGAGCTGTGAAGGGGCTTACCCGACGGCTACCGGACAGATTCAAGAAGCAATGCGCGCCTCGCTCAAGAAGATCTTTGCCCCCTAACTCGTACGCTTTGCACCGTCGCGAACTTGGATAAGACTTTTTTTTTGGGGGGGGGTCTCCTCCGCGATCGAAGCTACCGCCTTTTGAAAGGCTTCCGGTGTTGGTGCTCACTACAGAAAAAGCTTTTCTCTGATGCGCCAGTATTTCTCCTGTTTTCGAGCGATGACGAAAAGGGGCAGACGAAACTTGTCGCGATGAAGAAGTGCTTCTTCTATCGATTGAATCTGGAGCCGCACACCGGGTAACCGCAGGTGCATCCGGACAAAGTTGTAGAAAAAAATCTTGGCATCGTTTGGATTTTCAAAGAAAAAGATCTCGCTTAAATGCTGACCCTGTAAATCATAATACCGAATCTCTAATCGCTCGCACCCCTTCTTGTCGATCTTTCGCTCAAACATCATCGAATCGGGACGCATCACATGGGTGTCTTTGAGCGCCATCCACTCCCGCAATTTGGTCTCATTATCTTTGAAGGGAGCACCACACCCCGCGCACCGCTTCGCTCCCATGTCGTTCTCACGGTCGCAGCGCTCACAAGCCTTGAACCGATAACGAAAGCCACACGGAACGATTCCACCGGTCTGGAGATCTTCCGTCGCGCCTTTGCACGTCTCCCCAAAGTGTTCCACGACCTCACCCGCTTCGTTCGTCACTCCCCAAAAGGTGTTCTCATGGGAGCAGTCTGGACAGGCCACTTTAACCGGCACCGCTCCACCCACGGGTTGACGCTCGTGGATCTCGGGCGCAAAAATATCGTGCGGTACTCCGGTGTAATCGAGTACCAAGCAATCGGTCTTCCCCGCAAAGAGGCGGAGCCCCCGTCCCACGATCTGCTGATAAAGGCTCACCGATTCAGTAGGGCGCAAAATAGCGATGACATCCACGTGGGGAGCATCGAATCCCGTCGTGAGCACGGAGACGTTCACGAGGTATTTGATCCGTCGGGCTTTAAAGCCCGCAACAATTGCATCTCGCTCCTCCGATGGAGTGTCTCCCAGGACGATGGCTGACTCCGACGCCGGCAGATACGACAAGATCTCCTCGGCATGGCGCACCGATGAGGTGAAAATGAGCACCCCCTGACGGTCCTTAGAGACCTCGACGATATTGTGGATGATGACGGGAGTAACGCGCGTTTGATCCTTCAGAATCAGCTCGATCTCGGCGAGACTAAAGCGGCGCCGACCGGTCTCGCGGGTCAACGCCGAGAAGTCGTAACTTGCAACCGGAGCATCGATCTGAACCGGCGGCGTGAGATATCCCGCCGCGATCATCGACTCAAGGCTGAGCTCATAGATGCACCGGCTAAAAAAACGATCCTCGCTCGTACGCAGATGGCCGTCGACGTGATAGCGATAAATCCACCCCGTATCCAGCCGATACGGGGTCGCCGTTAAGCCCAGAATACACACCTCTTTATTCGAGGCGCGGATTCGGTCGATCACCGCGGAGTACTGAGTACCCTCCTCCCCTGACACCCGGTGGCACTCATCGATCACCAGAAGGGAGAAATCATCGAAAAAATCGCTCTCCGCGCGAGCAACTGACTGGATGCTCCCGAAAATCACCTTTGTGGCGGTATCCTTCTGATTGAGGCCGGCTGAATATATCCCCGCGGTGAGGCCATAGCCGATGTACTTTGCATGATTTTGTTCAACGAGCTCTTTGACGTGGGCAAGCACTAAGACGCGCCCCCGCGCAAGCCGGGCCAATTCGGCGATCACGAGGCTCTTCCCAGCACCGGTCGGCAGGACAACTATCGCTGGCGCACGCGAGCGACGGAAGTGACGGAGCGTCGCTTGAACAGCCCCATCTTGATACGGACGAAGTGTATACACGGCAGATAGTAGTCTTCGTATAAAGGCACCGGCGCCATTTATACAACCGATCGGGGGAATTTTGCTACCACCACCGTGCCGCCGAACTCCGGCTCAAAAATCCGAGCACCATACGCCCACACCCCTTGCGACTGGAAAAAGAGTTCTTCTCTTGAGGTAGCGGAGATGGGCCCAACGCGGGGTGCCGCTATCCCCCGGCAAGTCGCCGAAAGAGTGCGACGATATTTCTCGGTGAAAGCGAGGTCTCAAGGAGCGTGGTCTCAGCTTTTTGAATCATCGCGGCTGCAGCGATCTCTTGAGCGACGACCTCCACCTCTACCGCTGCGTCGATGACCGAACCGATTTTTCCCCCGAATACTGCGGCGGGATCAAGCTCCTCGATATTTCGAACGGCGATGAGGCGACGGTCAAAAAGACTCAAGAGCCCCTCGTAGAAGCGAATACGGCTCAAGAGCGCCTGCCGAAAGAGTGAATCAACCTCGAGTGCTTCACCCAAAAGATTCAGTATCCCCTGCTCAACGGCAGAGAGGCGGGGCGATCCTGCCGGGACCCTTTCAATGACCGAGTGGGGGGGGAAAATTTTCTCGAAACGAGCCGCATCGCGACCGAACCCTTCGAGGTCATAGCGCAGATCCTCGGTATCGAGCGCTGGCGAGAACGTTGGGGAGATGTCGCCGCGCAGAGCACCGCTGCCACTCACCGTCGCACGGGCGATACCGAGGTCAAGAAGCTTATCGAGCGTGACCTCTCGAACTACCCGCCGAAAGAAAACCTCATCTATCGCCGTCGATAGGGTGGAGGTCTCTTGAAGGGCCTTAAAAAGACTATCGATGGTAAAAACGGGCAACGGGAGGGACTGGGGAATCCTGCCCCCCTCGCGTAAGCGCAGAATCACAACTTCAACGAGGTTCCAACCCGGAGCCTCAATCGCGGCGATCCTGCCGCAGACGAGCATAAGAGCTACGGGACTACCGGCCGGTGAGCACAGCTCGATACTGCCGTTCGCCCGCGTGTAGGCAAAGCGCCGCAACGTGGCGGCCAACGTATCGCTTGTGGAGAGTGGGAGGTGCATCGAAGCGCCGATCGAATCTAGTTTCGCGCTCCACTATCAATGCTTTCAATACCCTACCAAAAGCAAGAACCGAGCGCATCCGTTTCGATGCACGCGGCAGCCCTGGAGATTTTTAAAAAGACGCCCCTCCCACAACATCCCTGCCACGATCAGAAATCGAACATCTCGTTGACGCTCTCCTCAGGCTCGGCGGTGGGGGACTCGCCCTTTTGGGCCGCCTGAGCCCGTAGGAGCTCCTCCCGTATCGACTCAAAGGGTGCCAACATGAACTCAGCTAAGGTATCGAAATATTCAAGCGCCGCGGTGCTTTTGCCCTCTGGATTGCGAAGTTCATTGACGAAAAGATCGACCGCCATGAGGGTCAATTCCGCCCCTTCCCCCTCTGCAAGGTCTTGAAAGAGTCGGGACACGAGGTCCAGCACGACAAGGTTAGGATCACGCTCCGGCACGATCGGACGGGGGGTGGGGGGGGGGAGGGGGGTGGGCTCTCCCCCCTCTTCCTCGCCCTCCTCGGCTATCTCCTCCTCCTGGTCATCGGAGGGAGCCGCCTCCGATGCAGGCGTCTCGGGCGTGCTCGTGGTGTGTGGCGGCGAAGCTACTGACGGAGGTGCCACGGTCGGCTCATCGGATAAGGGAGCTGCGCCGCCAACCTCCCCGGCAGCTTCAGGTGTCTCAACCATCGGGGCAGCCGCGGCCGGCGCAACTGCGGTCGCTACCGGCGTCGGAGTGGCCTCCTGCGGCGCAGAGAGCCTTAGCGTACCGACCCCACCGATCTGACAACTACTGAACCATATGCGGAAAAACGGCCGACAGGTCGGGCATTCGATTGAGAAATCGGGCTGTGCACCCGCAACTCTTTGATAGTCCTCCAGACGACCATCGATAGCGATGGCTTTACAGATCTCCCGCATCACCTTGATATGCCGGGTAAAGCTCGGAACGACGATCTTCTTCTTCGTCTGAGCCGCCTCCAGTTTTTTCTCCTCGAACCGCGGATTAAAAAAAGGCTCTTCCCGTTGGGCTAAAGCCGGACTACCGCTCGCCAGCCCGACAAACAAAGCGAGCCGCCCGAGAGCACTCCGCGAAATATCGGTTATGAGTCGCTGAAAACGGTTCAACCGCGCTCATCCTCCCGTAAGGCCGTACTCGATATCAGCGATGAGGTCTTCGACATGCTCTATCCCTACCGAGAACCGCACTAAACCATCGACGATACCGAGCTTCGCCCGATTCTCCGCCGGGATGGAGGCGTGGGTCATTATTGCGGGATGCTCGATGAGAGACTCTACCCCTCCAAGTGATTCACCAAGCGAGAAGATCTGCACCCGCTCGAGGAAACGCCGGGAAGTGGCCAGATCGCCTTTTAGAACGGCACTGATCATTCCTCCGTACCCCCGCATCTGACGGCTCGCAATGTCGTGTTGAGGATGAGACTTGAGACCCGGATAGTATACCCGCTCAATCAGCCGGTGCCCCTCGAGATAGGTTGCGACCTTCATCGCATTCTCACAATGCCGCTCCATCCGAATCGGCAGCGTTTTGGTCGACCGCAAAAGGAGAAAACAATCCCATGGTCCCGGCACGCCACCGACAGCGTTTTGAATGTAGTGCAGCTTATCGGCGAGCGCTGGCTCGTTCACGATAAGCACCCCTCCGATGACATCGGAGTGTCCTCCGAGATATTTCGTTGAAGAGTGACACACGATATCAGCACCGAGCTGCAACGGGCTTTGGAGATACGGGGTCGCAAAGGTGTTATCAACCGCCACGAGCGCCCGATGCGCCTTGGCGATATCAGCCACCGCTTGAATGTCGATGACCTTCAGCATCGGATTGGTCGGCGTCTCTAACCATACGAGCTTGGTATGGGGCGTAAAAGCTGCCGCAGTCTTCTCCAGATCGCTCATGTCGACCAGGGTATAGGTGACTCCGAACTGCAGAAAAATCTTATCGAAAAGGCGAAAGGTCCCCCCATACACGTCATCACACAAGACAACGTGGTCACCGCTTTTTAAACTATGGAGCACCGCCGACATCGCAGCGCATCCCGAGGAAAAGCACACCCCGAACTTCCCGCCTTCAAGCGCCGCGAGATTAGCCTCGAGCGCCGTGCGGGTCGGATTCGCCGAGCGAGCGTAATCATAATTCTCTTTACACACCCCCGGGCTCGACTGCACGAAAGTCGAGGTCTGATACACCGGGGTCATGATCGCCCCGGTAGTCGGGTCGGGCCGTTGACCCGCGTGGATAGCGGCGGTTGCAAACTTCATCGGTCTTTCGCTCTTCGCCATGTCCTACTTCCCTTGCTTACTCGACATGAAATCGATGACATCGATCTTTGACACTATCCCTACGAGCTTTTGCTCCTCGACAACTACCGCAACGTGATCCTGCTCAAAAAGCCTAAAGAGCTCTTCGATCCGCGCCTTGGGGTAGATGAGTCCGCCGATCGGCCGGGCTATCTCGGAGACTTTTGTCTGCAAGGTAACCTTCCCCGACTGCAGGGCGCGGAGAACATCGAGCTCGTGTACCATCGCTACCGGGATCCCCTTCCCGTCGACGACCGGTACCTGCGAAATCCCCTCGGACTTTAGCCGTTCGATCACCGCGCCAACCGACTCATCCCCTTGTGCGGTTTTGACCGGTCGACGGTGATGCTCCAAGATCTCATTGACGTAGCCCAACTCCGGTAGATTCTCTAAAAAGCCATGGTCACGCATCCACGCATCGGAGAGGTATTTGGAGATATAGCGGGAGCCGCTATCGGTCAAAATCGCCACGACCGTCTTTCCCGGTCCCATCTCACGTGCCACCTGCAGTGCGATATGAACGCTTGCACCGCACGATCCCCCGGCGAATAGCCCCTCTTCCCGCACGAGCCGCCGCGCCGTTACGAAGCACTCCTTGTCGTTTACCTGACGGATCTCATCGAGTTGATCAAAATCCATCGCACCACAAAGGATATCCTCCCCAATCCCTTCGACCTTATAGACGTGAGGCGTACCCATCGTCTTGGTGTAGAAATAGTTGTAGTGGATGCTCCCGATCGGATCGACTCCGATGATACGCGCGCGGCTCTTGCGCTCTTTGAAGTAACGCCCCACCCCGGAAGCAGTGCCACCGGTACCGACACCCATCACGACAGCATCGACGTCCCCATTATCGGTCTGCTCCCAAAGCTCCTTACCGGTCGAATGATAATGCGCCTCAATGTTGAGTTTATTGTGATACTGGTTCAGATAAAAAGCCCCCGGAGTCTCACGAGCGATTCGCTTGGCGGTCTCAACGTAATGGTCGGGCGAATCACCCGGAACGTCGGTCGGCGTGATCACGACCTCAGCACCGAAACCCTTCAACATATTGACCTTCTCCTGACTCATCTTGTCAGGCATCGTAAAAACGCACCGGTACCCTTTCACCGCGGCTACCATCGCCACGGCGAGCCCGGTGTTCCCTGAGGTATTTTCAACGATCGTCCCCCCAGGTTTGAGCTGACCGGTCCGCTCAGCCTCACGAATGATATGCAACGCCATTCGATCTTTTATCGATCCGCTCGGATTTAAAAACTCACACTTCGCTAGTACCGTAGCTGAATCCCTCTCCACGATCTTATTGAGACGAACAAGCGGAGTACCTCCGATCGCTTCAAGCACGGTGTTATAAATTTTCATGGGGCGCTTCCTTTGAGAACGAATCGCAAGATTACCGCCAAACGACGCATTCTCCACATAATATGCCGCCTGACAACGGAGCGGCAAGGGAATCATCGATGTGTTTAAAAATGGGCGCCGGTGCATTTTTAAAATAGTTTCTCGTGTGACAGGCCGCCTCAAAAATGGCTAAAATCAAGCTCGCTGCCTTACGATCCTTCTCGGTCGGGAGACGAGCACGACGCAGGACTCTGGAGCGACGCGTAGAAAGCTCCCGGGCTCGGCCTTTTCATAGCTGGGAGCGCGTTCGCCTGAGGGCAGGAGTCTGGGAGGCGAAGTAGACCAAGAACGAAGCGCGCTTCGTCCGAGAGACCGGCTTTCGAGTACATGAACTTTTTTGATTGAGTGCGAGGAGTGCCAACGCTTATGACAATTGGGGGCTGGGGTCTTCTCTTTGGCATCGCGTTGCTGGTCGGCTCACATTCGGCCGCCTCTGCGAACCCAGCGGCAGCATCGCCTGTCGTGCGGCGCTCGGTTGAATCACTCCCGCCACTCAACACACCAACTACCCGCGCAATTCCATCGGTGGAGATCTTTGTCACCGCGTGGTGCCCGTACTGTCGAGCGCTCGAAAGCTTTCTCTCCTCTTACAAGGTCCCCTACACAAAGTACGATGTCGAGCATGATGCCAAAGGGATCGAGGTGTATCAGCGGCTCGGGGCGGGGGGTGTACCACTTATTCGAATCGACGGGAAAAGGGTTCTGCGAGGCTTCTCCCCGGAGGAACTAAAAAAAGCGCTCGGACTGAACGTGCGCGACCCGCAGCTCGTGGTAAGCGCGCTCGGTGTCAAAGATTCGCTTGACCTCGTCGAGTGAGAGGCGACGAAGCTCCGGATACTCCTTAAATGCGGGGTGGTATTTCGCTACCGCGACCGCCTTAAAGCGGGAATAAGTCCGACGCATCTCTCGTTCAGCGGCGGCAGCGGAATATTCCCGCCACGGCTTAACCACGGTGAACCAAGCGAGGGCCGTAACCATTAGGGCGATAACGAGCGTCATGAATGGATTGACGGTCTTCACTCTGTTTTTCTAAAGACCGAACGCTCGGCGCCAAATACTTATAGATAACAGCACCTTAGCTGCCTCAATCTTGCGGGCGCCGAAGCGGAGCGTCAACGCCCGACGTGACGCGTCGGAGATAACTGAAACGACTCCCTAAAAAAAAGGGGGCCACCACGGGCCCCCTTTTAGGATCGTCATGCGCCTTAAAACGCTTATCGCACGACACCTTGCTCTCGAAGCTCAGCAATTGCATCCCGGAGCGACAACCGGATCTTCCCTTGGCGGTCGACCTCGAGCACCTTCACGTGCACCTCGTCACCCTCTTGGACAACATCGGTCACACGATTGACCCGACCATCCGCAAGTTGAGAGATGTGCACCAGACCATCGGTCCCGGGCAGAATCTCAACAAACGCACCGAAGTCGGCGATCCGCTTGACGATACCTTTGTAGATCTTACCAACCACCGCTTCTTCAGTGAGGTTCTTGATGATCGTTACCGCGGCTTGGATCTTCTGTCCGTCGGGGCTCGCGATCTTCACCGTACCATCATCGTTTACCTCGACCTTAACGCCACACGACTCGGTGATCGAGCGGATCATCTTACCACCAGGTCCAATGACGTCGCGGATCTTATCGGGGTTAATCTTGATGGTCACAATCTTCGGTGCATACCGACTCATCTCCGCACGGGGCTTCACGATACACTCCGCCATCTTGTCGAGGATGTGGAGCCGTCCCTCACGGGCCTGCTCGAGAGCTTGCCCCATGATCTCACGGCTCAAACCCTTGATCTTGATGTCCATCTGTATAGCGGTGACCCCCTTCGCAGTACCGCACACTTTGAAGTCCATATCACCAAGATGGTCTTCATCGCCCAAGATGTCGGTGAGAACGGAGAACCGCTCGCCATCCTTCATCAGACCCATCGCTACGCCGGCGACCGGGGACTTGATCGGCACACCCGCGTCCATCAGTGAGAGGCTCGCGCCACACACCGAGGCCATCGAGCTGGAGCCGTTACTCTCAGTAATCTCCGAGACGATTCGGACGACATAAGGGAACTCGGTTTCCGCTGGCATAACCGCCTTGACCGCACGTTCCGCCAACGCACCGTGACCGATCTCACGACGACCCGGGCCACGCATCGGTTTGGTCTCGCCTACCGAGAAGGGCGGGAAATTATAGTGGAGCATGAAGCTCTTCGTACCGCCCTCGCCAAGCAGGTTATCGAGGCGCTGCGCCTCCTCGGGGGTACCGAGAGTCGCAACGACGATCGCCTGAGTCTCGCCGCGAGTGAAGAGCGCCGAACCGTGGGTGCGCGGGAGGAGCCCCACTTCGATCGATATCGGACGCACGGTCTTGGTATCCCGGCCGTCGATCCGCATCCCTTCCTTGAACACCATCTCGCGCACGAGATTGTAGTTCAAATCCTCGTACACTTTTCCGATGAGCGCACCGACATCATCGGCGTTCTCCATCCCCGCTTTGATGAATTGAGCTTTAATCTCTTCCTTCAGAGCCTTCGCCGCATCCCGTCGCGCCAGCTTCTCCTTGACCCGAATGACCTTCTCCATTCGCGGCGAGATGAACTTCTCGAGCTCCACCTGGAGAGGGCTTTTCTCTTTCGGAGCAGGTGCCGCCATCTTCGGCTTCCCCGCTTTTTCACGGAGCTCAAGCTGCATGTCGATCAGGGGCTGCAATTCCTGATGCGCAAAGAAGAGCGCCTCTAACACCTCGCTCTCCGGCATTTCCTGAGCACCACCCTCGACCATAACGATGGCGTCACGCGAACCCGCCACGATCATATTGAGGTCTGACTTGGCCAACTCCGAGCTCGTCGGATTAATGACGAGCTTGCCCTTAATCCGACCGACCCGCACCGCGGCGATCGGTCCTTCGAAAGGGAGCTCCGACAAGGTCAACGCCGCCGAGGCGCCAACAACCGAGAGGATATCCGTATCGTTTTCACCATCTGCAGATATGACGGTGGCGACAACCTGAACCTCGTGGTGGAACCCCTCTGGGAAAAGAGGCCGGCACGGACGGTCGATGAGGCGCGAGGTCAAAGTCTCCTTCTCCCCGAGCTTACCTTCGCGCTTAAAAAAACCGCCTGGAATCTTGCCCGCGGCGTACTGCTTCTCGACGTAATCGATCGTGAGGGGCAAGAAGTCCCCATCTTTTTCAGCGCCACAGCAGGCGGTCACTAAGACCATCGACTCGCCTTGGCGGACGACAACCGAGCCGCCAGCTTGCTTCGCGATACGGCCCGTCTCAATAGACAACTTACGTCCGTGGAGATCTCTTTCCAGAACAATCATGTTTTTTCCTTCGTATGTATGAGTATCGATCAGAATGGAGGGGTGTGGGGAGAAAGTGAGGGGTGAGCGACGAGCGCCGCTCACCCAAACGCACCAACGTTACTTTCTCAAGCCGAGCGCGGAGACCGTGTTCCGGTAGCGGGTCACATCGGTATCCTTCAAATACTGCAACAGCGACTTGCGCCGAGAAATAATCTTCATCATCCCACGTTGCGAATGGGTATCTTGCGGGTGGCTTTGAAAGTGCTTCGACAGCGTCTCAAGACGCGAGGTCAACAACGCGACCTGAACTTCCGGCGAGCCACAATCGGTCTCATGGGTACGAAACTTATTCACAATCTCGGCTCTACCACCGTTCAACGACTCAGACATCACAGTCTCCTCTAATTTCCAAACTCTTTATTTTATTGAGTATAACGCGGCGTACTTTAGCAACGGGGGGAGTAAAAGTAAAGTAGTGGCGCCAAAGAGCGTTGCCGCCCCCCTTGTTTTAATATCAAGCAAAATCAACAGCTTAAATCTTCAGAAGATCGCGAAAAGCCGATTCATCAAGAACCGGAACACCGAGAGACCGCGCCTTCTCAAGCTTCGAACCGGGTTCACTCCCCGCCACCACAAACGAGGTGTTCTTACTCACGGAACCGGTCACCTTGCCTGCGCGGGCTTGAATCGCCACCTCCGCATCTTTCCGCGACATACTCGCCAACGTGCCGGTTACCACAAACGTCTTGCCCGCGAGATCCTCGCTCACGGCGGCTTCGGGTGCTCGCAAGGTGAATCCGTACGAGAGGAGCCGCCGCACCATCGCGACCTCCTCATCGTTCCGCAGAAACTCCCCCACCGCCGCCGCGGTCTCAGGCCCGATTTCCTCAACCTGGAGCAGTTCCGCCTCGGTCAGTGTCAAAAACTTCTCAATCGAACGGGTGTGGCGCGCGAGCGCGAGCGCCGTGCGCTCCCCCACATGGCGGATGCCGAGTGCGAATACAAACTTGTTGAGCGGCAGCACCCTACTCTTTTCAACCGCTTCAACTAGATTCTGACTCGAAAGATCCCCCATACGCGGGAGGGCGGCGAGGCGTGCCGTCGTGAGGGCATAGATATCGGCGACCGATGCGATCAGATCGTGCGCCAACAGAAGCTCGACCATCTTATCCCCGAGTCCACGGATATCGGCCCCGTTGCGAGAGGCGAAATGGAGAATTCGTTGCCCGATCTGGGCGGGGCACCGCGGGTTCGGGCAACGCGCCACGACCTCGCCAGGCGGGCGCGCTATCGGGGTCGCGCATTCGGGGCAGACAGAGGGAAAAACAAACTCACGCTCCATTCCGGAGCGCGCGGAAGGCACGTTGGCAACCACTGCTGGAATAACATCGCCCTGACGACGCACGACAACGGTGTCACCGATCATAAGGCCCTTGCGACGAATCTCATCCTCATTGTGCAAGGTAGCTCGCGAGACGACCACGCCGCCGACCGTCACAGGCTTTAACACCGCTACCGGCGTGAGTGCCCCCGTGCGCCCCACTTGGATGACGATATCGAGGAGCTGCGTATTTTCCTCAACCGGAGGGAACTTGGCAGCGATCGCCCAGCGGGGCGAACGCTGGCGGAAGCCCAACCGCTCCTGCAAAGCGACCGAGTTCACTTTCATCACGATGCCATCGACCTCAAATGGCAACGTTGCTCGAGCCGCCCCCGCCTCACGGTATGCCTCGATGAGCTCGCTCACCCCGCGACACCGCTTAAAAAACGGTGACGTCCGAAAACCTAGTCCCGCCGCGTGCTCAATCAGCGCGGCGTGTGTCTCCGGAAGGCTCCCCCCCTCCACCGCGCCGAACCCGTAGGCAAAAAACGTCAGGGGGCGGCGCGCGGTGATAGTCGAATCCAGTTGCCTGAGACTCCCCGCAGCCGCGTTCCGCGGATTTGCAAAAGGCTCCTCTCCCGCCGCAATCCGGCCCGCATTGAAGCGCTCGAACTCGTCTTTAAAGAAAAGGACCTCGCCCCGAATCTCGAGCAGACTTGGAGCCCCCTCACCCCGAAGTTTAAGAGGGACCGCCTTGATCGTCTTCACATTGGCTGTGATATCCTCACCCTCGTAACCATCCCCGCGGGTCAGCGCCTCAGTCAGAAGCGCGTCACGATAGATCAGGCTCGTCGCCACCCCATCGAATTTGAGCTCCACCGTGTACTCGATCGGGCGCTCAAGGATACCCTCCTTCTCAAGGAACCGTTCGACCTGGTCATTAAAATCCGCGACCTCCCCCTCATTCATCGCGTTGTTCAGCGAGAGCATGGGGAGGCGATGGGTCACGGAGCGAAAACCCGGTAGCGGAGCTCCACCGACCCGCGCGGTCGGAGAGTCCGAAAGCCTCTCCGCAGGGTACTGCGCCTCGAGCGACTCGAGTTCGCGGAACCGCCGGTCGTACTCCGCATCGCTGATCGTGGGCTGCGAGAGAACGTAGTAACGATAGGCATGCTCGTTCAGATCGGCGACGAGCGCGTGCATTCGAGCAAGATCGGTCGCCCTACTCACGCGGTCACCTCCCCCGTCGTATCCCCGGGAGCGGGTAGAAATTCGTTCATAACGCGATCAAACCGCTCCAGAACCGCATCCCACGCGTACTCCCGCCGCACATACTGCCCCCCAGCATCAGCCAATGCACCGCGGAGGGCTGCGTTCTCAAAAAGCTCCCGTACCACACCGCTTAAATCATCGGCGGTTGCGAAGTAAAGTCCCCCACCCGACTCAATCGCGTGGTGCTTCGTTACCGCGCAGCGCGCATGGACAAGGACCGGCACTCCGAGAAGCCATGCCTCCATAAGGACGATCGAAAACGATTCGTTACACGAGGGCTGACACAAAGCCATCGCGTGACGGATGAGGCGATGCTTATCCCGCTCGCTCACGTGGACGATATCGATAATGTCGGCACGCTTTAGCGCTTCAGGGCGATGCAAGTCACTAAAGGAGCCCGCCCCCACGATGACCAGCTTCACACTCGGATCGATATCTCCCCGATCCTTTCCGGCGATGAAGTAGTCGATCAGCTGCGGAACGTTCTTACCGGTCTCTTTACGACCCACGTACACCAGATAAGGGAAACTGACGGGGAAATACGGAGTGAGCGCCTCTGCGTACCCCGCCGGCAACGGCTCAAAGCCCATCCCAACCGCACCACCTTTAATGTCGCCGTAGAGACTGCGCGCTAGCTCCCGCTCTGGCGCGGCATTAAATATCGCCCCGCGAACCTGCCGAAACATACCCTGGATCGCCTCGACGTAGGCGTATGCCTCGTCATGCAAGCACGGGATAAGGTACGAACGCGCGGGGTGAATCAGCGCCCCCCAAAAAGTCGTGGCGAACAGATAAGGAGCGAAAAAAAGCGCCTCGAAATCGGCACCTTTGGCGGCGATATATTCGTAGAGCTCTCGTGAATTCACCCCATGATGCAACCAGGCGAACTGCTCCTGGAGCGGTAAAACCATCCCCTCGCTGATCTTAATCTGCCGGGGAACCCACTCGTTTAAGTTCCGCTCGTCCACCGGAAACCGTTTCACCGGGAGACCAAACTCGACCGCTTCACCAGGAGGAAACTCGTTAGCCCACGTGCGGTTGTCACGCGCACAGGTGGTGAGCACCTGCACCGAATCTCCGCGTTGGGACAGCTTCTGCGCAAGCGCACCAACGAGGGTCTCGGCACCTCCAGCTATAGACTCCCCAAAGCGCGGAACGACGAAGGCGAAACGCCTCGGGCTATGTAACGGTCGCATACTCATGCGCTCCCAGATTAGGCAAAAGTCCCCGGAGAAATCAAATAGATACCCCCTTCCATCCCCCTCGCAGGACCCCGCTGCTTCCGGCAAAAATTAGGAAAGTCCCCTATTCATAAAGGTTTCTGTTGAGTCGATTGACCCATAGACACGTCGTTTCCATTCGTTTGAGGAGTAAACGGATGGCTAAAGGGCGTAGCGCACGGGATGGGTCAACCTGGGTAGGAGTTCCGCTTTTTCCGGAATACGCTTTAAGGGGGACTAATGGGCAAAGCGCGCCAGCCTTTATTACTGACCGTGCGGGAGACCTCGCAATTACTGCGGATACATCGACCTAAGGTATACGACCTCTTGCACGAGGGCATCATTCAAGGGTTCAAAGTGGGCTCCGATTGGCGGGTAAAACGCGACTCGGTGGAAAAGCTCGTAGGACCGATACCGGATGATTTTTTTGGTAGCGACGGCACCGGGGAGCAAAGTTAGTGCCCGGCTCAATAAGTTCCTTGAGCTCATATCCCGTTCGGCCTGTTTTTGCACCTGCCGGAGCTTTCGCGGGCGAGAGACGAGCGCGGCCAGGATGGCCGCACAGATAGCTGCGCGGCGCGCCGGTTTTTCCACATCCTGGAGGGTTTCTTGCCCCGCCCATCACCGTAGTGTAGCGTTTCCACCGGCACATTTTATTTTAAGGGGGCTGGTATGGCGCTGACCAACGACAACATCACGTTGATGGGTAATAAGGTAAAGATAGCCGGTACGGCTTTAAAAGCGGGGCAAGCTCTGCCTCAGTTCAAGCTCACTGGAAACGACCTATCCGACATCTCAAGTGAGGCCTTTAAGAATAAAGTGCTGATCCTCTCAGTGCTCCCGAGCCTCGATACCCCGGTGTGCTCGCTACAGACCCAGAAATTTAATGCTGAACTTGAGAATCTCTCCGGAGACGTCGTGGTTCTGACGGTAAGTCGGGACCTGCCCTTCGCCCAAAAACGGTGGTGTGGCGCAGCGAACGCCACCAAAGTCACCACCGCAAGCGATTATAAGTACCGAACATTCGGGCCCGCATTCGGAGCTGAAATGGTAGACTCAGCGCTCCTCGCGCGCGCGGTATTGGTCGCCGATAAGAACGGTATCATTCAACATGTGGAATACGTGAATGAGATCGCCAGTGAGCCCGATTACGACAAGGCGCTCGCTGTGGCAAAGGAGCTTGCCTAAGACCGCATCGAAAATGTGGGGCTGAGGAAGGGGGCGGTAGTTTCGCCCAACTCGGGAGGGATCGACAGAAGAGCCGGGGGCTCCCCGTAGCTCTTTTATCGTTCTACCAGGTTTGGGGGGCTACGCCCCCAAATATCCTTGACGCTCCCCACGCCCGAAACGATAATTCGAAGTCATGAAGACTCTATCTTTTCGGGGGCTCACGCCCCTCCTCCTCGGTCTCGCAGTCGTTGTTTCTCATCACCCCCACGTCGCCGAGGCTCAGGGAGCTGACCCCCTGCAGATAATCTTTGAACGGGCGGGAACGGTTGATAACGGGATTTACGGGAGCGGTCTCGCCTGCATCGCTGACTTCGTCGGCTCCGGGGTTCAATCGGTTGCGATCGGGAGCCCCGGCACCCAATTCGGGAGCGAGAGCGGATTTGCGGTCGTTAACGGGACCGGCACCACGGTGCTCTTCTCTGACCAATACCTCAGTAACGACGATACCATCCGTATGGGTGGTTCGATCGCATCGATCGGGGATGCCGGATTTAATTCCACCGGGCTTCAAGACCTTATCGTCTCGCTCGCGGCATCGAGCCCATCAGCATCGAGCGTAAGTA
The DNA here is from genome assembly GCA_044352465.1 of Bdellovibrionota bacterium. Lineage (GTDB taxonomy): Bacteria > Bdellovibrionota_C > UBA2361 > UBA2361 > UBA2361 > JBILDU01. Next base: position 2,944 of record JBILDU010000059.1, on the reverse strand, counting down.
CGGCCAATGTCTACTCAGCACCAAGCGGTGCGGCGACTTTCCCGTACAATTTTACCGCCGGAACCTTCACCAACATCGGCTTTAAAGTAGCGGGGCTTTTTAGCGATTCCAACGATAACGGGCGGCTCGACTTCTTACTTTCAGCCCCCATCTCCGGCCAGGTCTACCTCGTTGATCGAGCCTCCTCGAGCACTCCGGTTTCAGTCCTCAACGATTCCGACGAAACGGACTTCGGTCGGGCGATCACCTCGATCTCCGATCTCGATGGAGACGGGATACGCGATATCATTGTAGGCGCACCGATACCGTTTTCCGCAGGAGGTGGCCGAGTAGTGGTGTTCAGCGGAGCGGGAGGTACATTTCTTGGTAGTGCGAGCGACAACCGGTTTGGAGGGGAGTTCGGCGCAGCGGTCGCAGAGATCGGGGATCTCACCGGAGACGGCCTGAGCGAATTCGTGGTGGGGTCCCCCGCCGTTAATTCGGATACCAGCGTCCCTGGTGCCTTTACCGTGCTCTCCCCTGCACCTCAACCAGGTGGCGGAATCAATCTTGAGGTCATCTGCAACGTTGTCGCTCTCAACGATCTCGACGAACTTGGATTTGCGGTAGCTGGCCCCGGAGACGTGGACTCAGATGGCTCTCCCGACTTCGTCGTCAGCGACCCCGGAGCGGGCAATAACGTCGGCAAGGTGCTCGTCTTCTCCTACGACGGCACGGAATGTCAATTGATCGCCGAAATGGACGGGAACGGTCCGGGCGACCGTTTCGGCTCCTCCCTCGCGGTACGGCCAAATCCGACCACGCAGTGCGATATCAACGGGGACGGTGGCGCTGATATCGGTGTGGGCAGTATCGGAGGTGATTTGGCCCGTGGTCGCGTTACATTTTTTGCCGGGATCCCCCCCCCCACGCCAACCCCCACACCAACACCGACCCCGAGCAATCAAAAGCTCCCTTCAAAGTCTTCCTTTACCTTTAAGCTAACCCCTGAGGGGAACCTCAACGGCGCCGTAACCTATGACGTTGCGCCGCCCCCTCCGGCGAAAGGCCAACCTCAAGGTCGGCTCCAAGGAGCGAAATCACCGTGCACGGTCTCGCTCTATGGAAGACGGACTCGCGCGGACCGTTCGCAAGCAGGTCCAATTAACGTCTTGGTCCGAAACAAAGCAGTTACAGCGAAGACCACCCGCTTTCGCGCAGCAGGATTACGCAAAGCCCAATGCGACTTTGGGGGGAAACCGTTTTCGTTCCACATGATCGCGCGGACCACATGCAACGGAAAGAGTTTCTTCTCAAACGTGGTGGCACGCCAAACGAACTGCGGCAAAGAGCCCCCTCTGACGATCGATCGTTGGGAGCGACAGCTTTCCAATATCAGGTGAGGATCGAGGTGTCTGGTCGGCGAGCCAAATTTTTGGCTGAGTGCTGACCACGCTCGGTCGACCTATTCAAGATCAGACGCACTTACGCGGCTCCGTCACCGTCCTCCGTTTCATCCTCTTCACGGGAGAGCTCTTCCGCCGGGGGTTGCATCAGGTACGCCATCACCGCCGGCTTCGGAAAAGCCTGGGCGAGTTTGGCGAACTCATCCAGAGACAACGTCTCCGCGCGGCGGTTCCCATCGACCCCGCACTCGAGCAGAGTTGCGGCGATCTTCTCCTTCGTAAACAGGCCGGATGCGGTCAGGCTGTTAATCAGCTTTTTACGTCGTTTGAGAAAACAAGCCGCCACAAACCGCTTGAACCATAAGATATCAGCGATCGGAAGGCGGGGCGCTTTGAGGAAGGTAAGCTCCACAACCTGTGACTGTACCTTTGCGGGGGGATGGAAAGCATCGCCCGGGATAATCGGACCAAGCTTCGCATCCGCCCACAGACGACACGAAACCGAGAGCAGGCCGTAGGTGCGCCCCCCCGGATCTGCGGCGAGCCGCTCCGCGAACTCTTTTTGCAAAAGCAAAACCGCCCGTTTGACCACTGCAGCCTGATCGATCAATCGGAACACGATATCCGTGGAAAAGGCGTAGGGCAGATTACCAAACACAACGAGGTCATCGCCGATCTCGGCCAAATCTACTCCGCGCACATCCGCATTGAGGATCTTCACGTGAGGATACTTCGCCGCCAGTTCTCGGCAGAATTTCGCCTCGATCTCGATGAGTGTCAGCTTGGGGTAACGCGCCAAGACCCCGGTTAATGCGCCGAGACCGGGTCCGATCTCAACGAGATTATCCCCCTCGGTGGGCTGACCAAAACCAGCGATCGCATCGATGACAACCGGATTGATGACGAAGTTCTGGCCCCGCTCTTTACTCGGGCGAACATCAAGATTTCGGAGCTGGTCTTTGACCCGCGGACCGGGACGGTGGTGTCGCTTCATTTAGAGCCTCATCGTTTCCACAGGCCAACGACTTTTCACATCGGCCCTCAGATCATCCCGCTCGCCACGGCGATACCGCTCCGCCCCGACGTACCCGATCATGGCCGCATTATCCATGCAGTGGAGATTCCCGGGTAAAAAAAGTTTCACTTTGGAGAGAGCCTTGACCCTTTCGCGGAGCGCCCGATTTGCTGAGACTCCCCCTGTGATGACGACATGCCGAATGCCGGTCGATGCAATCGCACTCTCGAGTTTATCAACCAACGCCGTGACGATGGCGTCTTGAATGGCGAAGGCAAGTCGCCCCCGCAGCATTTCATCGCCGCGCACAGCGCCCCCCTGCTTTTCGATCAGAAGGGCTATCGCGGTCTTCAGTCCAGAGAAGCTTATCCCCGGATCGTTTCGCATTACCCGCGGCAAAACAAACTCACTCGCGGAATGCTTGTCCGCGAGCGCCGCTAATCGAGGGCCTCCGGGGTATTCGAGGCCTAAAAGGTTCGCTGACTTATCAAAAGCCTCCCCAGCCGCATCATCGGTGGTTCGATTTAACAGCTCGTAATTGCCG